>NZ_JAAKVR010000008.1:0-170239 GCF_049175755.1 Aeromonas sp. 600282
TCTTGTCATTGAACACCTCAGGTCATGGTGGCGACTGTACCACCTAAAATGGTGTCCGGGATGATTAGACCACTACAAACTGCGGCTATGGCGTTTGCGCTCAGGTTACTTTTTGGGAGTCGGTTCGCTGATCTGGTAGAGGTGATCCGCGCAGGCGCTGGAGCAGCCACAGGGACGTACCTCTTTATCTTCCCGCTTCTGGGCAAGCTGGTATTGGCGCCACCAGATGATGGTGCCCATGGCCAGGATCAGTACGAACGAGGCGAGCAGGCTCAACAACCAGATGGACATGATCTCTTCTCCTTAGATGGTGATGACATGCACTGTGATGGCATCAGTGATGATGGCAGCAACCGCCCTGCTGGTTGGCGCCTTCACTGCCGTGGCAACAAGTATGGCCTTGCAGTGGGCTCTCTGCCTGATTGCCACTACTGGCGCAACAGTGATCGGAGCCACTGTTGCAAACACCATGACAATGGCTATGACTCTGGCCTGCGCCGACGGGCTGGATGGCACGGATAGTCGCCTTGCTCTGATGACGGCGAGACGGACGGCCCTGACTGGCCTCGGTTAGAGGTTGCAGATTGGCGGGGGCCAGCAGCGCGTGCAGCGGCAGGCGGGCAGAGCGGCACTGCAGCACCCGGATATTGACCGCCAGCAGGCGCCCCAGCATCCGCTCGCCGATATTGCGCACCACCACCTGACCCACCTGATAGTGGGTGAGGGCATCGAGCAGCGCTTGCTTGCCGTGGCAGCCTTCGGCTGCGGCCGGGTTGGTCAGGGTGGCGATGACGTTCCCTTCGGGGTTAAGAATTTGCAGCTGCTCGGCACGGGTAAAGTGGCCAGCCAGCAGCCCCTGACTCAGCATCATGGCGCTGTTGCTGGGGTTGGTGGTCATGGTTGTGACAGCATTCATGTCGGCTCTTCTCCACTGGTTGGGTGGTTGGGCTCGGCGGGTTGCATCATCAATGCTTTACCCAGACTCAGACACTCCACCACCTTGTAGCGCCCTTTTTTCAGGATATTGGCCAGGGTCTGGCGGGAAACCCCCATCACCAGGGCGGCCTCCTGCTGTTGCATTCCTTGAAGGTCGACGAGGCGCAGTGCCTCGAACTCGTCAGGGGCCAGCGTGACCTGTTCCAGCTGATGCATGGGGCGGCCGTTGGGTTTGAAGCAGCTGTTGGCGGGGCGGCCACAGATCTGGCGGGCAATCTTGGGTCTTGGCATGGTGGCTCCTAATTGGCATAAGCCATTTATACGCTAATATGTGGCATATGCCAATAATTTGTCTGATGCAGAGGGTAGCGCCAGTGCTGTTTACGGCAGAGGGGGGTAAAGAGGGGGAGGCGGAATACGTACAAAAGCAGGGAAGGTGGCAGAAACGATGCAGGCCCGAACAGAGGTTCGGGCCTGCGGTTTTGCAGAGGATGGTCGAGCTATCCCGGCGAGCTTACGCCTGTTCGGCCTCGGCCACTGGAACTGTGCTCTCGCTACCGTTGGCGAAGCGATCCGCCCACAGGGCGATCACGCCGTCACCGGTGACGTTGCAGGCGGTGCCGAAGCTGTCCTGCGCCAGATAGAGGGCGATCATCAGGGCGATGGAGGCTTCACCGAAACCGAGCATGGAGGTGAGCAGGCCCAGCGCCGACATCACGCCACCACCCGGCGCGCCAGGTGCGGCGATCATGATCACCCCCAGCATCATGATGAAGGGGAGCATGGTCTCGATGCCTGGAATGGCCAGATGCTCGGAGAGGAACATCACCGCGGTGGCGCAGGTGACCAGGGTAATGGTGGAGCCACAGAGGTGAATGGTGGCACATAGCGGTACGGTAAAGTTGGCGATGCCGTCGCTCACCCCGTTGTTCTTGCTCGATTGCAGAGCGACCGGAATGGTGGCTGCGCTCGACATGGTCCCCAGCGCGGTGAAGTAGGCGGGCAGCATGTTCTTGATGAGCTGGGCCGGTGAGCGGCCAAGGGCCAGACCGGTACCCACGAACAGCACGGAGAGCCAGATCCAGTGCATCAGGATCGCCATCACCAGCACCACGCCGAAAGTTTTCAGGGTAGCGAATACGGTGCCTTCTACCGTCATTTCGACAAAGACCCCGGCGATATAAAACGGCAGCAGCGGGATGATCACCTTGGCCAGCAGGCGGTCGATGATGTCACGGCCCTGATCGGCGACCCGGCGCAGATCGGTGGCCTGGGTGGCGCTGATGCCGATGCCGAACACGAAGGCGGCGGCCAGTGCCGACATCACGCCAAACAGCGGCGGGATCTCCAGATTGACGTAGGAGGCGAGCTTGATGGCCGTGGCCGTGGTGGGCTCGGCGGCGGTGGTGAACTGCGGGATCAGGTGGCTAGCCACGGTAAAGGCGAACAGCCCCGCCAGAATGGTGGAGCAGTAGGAGAGGGCCACGGTTTTGCCCAGCAGCTTGCCGGAGTTTTTCGGCAGGCTGGCGATGCCGCTCATGATAAAGAACAGAATGATGAGCGGAATGGTGAAGGTGATCAGCTGACCTATCACTGTCTTGGCCGTAAACAGTACGCGCGCCACCCACTCAGGGGCGTAGAGACCGAGCAAGAGACCGGCAAGGATGCCAGCAATGAGTTTCAGGACAAGTTTCATAAGGAAATCCGGAGTTGGTTGTATTGTCTGTTTTGTTATTAAAATTTGATATTAATCACACTTTTTAACACGTAAGCCGTGTTATGTCTGCCTTTTCTGCGTTAACGCCGAGTTAAATATTGTCGAAAGCCAGGATCGCCGACTAGCTGTCGGCTTGGCGTTGAACGGGAAAATCCGTGATGAATTAGCCCGTTAGGTGGCCTGATGATCGCCACGCAGCAACATGACGTACTGGGTGGCGTTTTGACTTGAGGAATCTGACGTACTGGCTGATACGGCTTCCATCGGCGCCAGTTGCAGTGCTATCCCGGATGTGGTGACCAGTTGCTGTAGCTGAGCGTGACTTATCTTGCCGCTTGGGGGCAGGGGGAAGCAGAGCGGAGCGCCCGCTTTGAGCAGGGTCGCCAGCTGTTGCAACAGGGGGACAAGGGTGGCCGCGTCGCCATCAAGCGGGCGGTTCAGCCAGATGCCATCGTAAGGGAGCACCGAGTGCATCTTCGCCAGCGGGCAGACCCGCACTGCTTGTCCGGATTGCTGCGAGGCGACTTTGGCGTCGGCCAGTACCGCTTCACAGGCGGTGACCACATACCCTTCTGCACGCAGCCAGCAGAGATCCTCCCCCGTACCGCATTGACCATTGAGCAGGTGAGCACCGGGTTTGAGACGCGCCACAAAGGCAGCTCGAACGTGGGCGTGCTGGTCGTTAAATGGCCGGGAAGCGGGGATGGCGTCAGAGTGTGGCACAGGGGTTACCTCAAGCAGGGGGCGCACAGGGTAACAAATCGGGGCCTGGCTGCCAAAGCGCGCGGTCAGGCCCCGATTTGGATGTGATGAAGTTGCCGGAGCCGGTTAGCGGACGCAGGCAGGCCCGTGGGGCTGGGCCAGCATGGTGAACATGCTCTCTATCATAAAGGCGGATTCGCCCTGCAGGTCGATCCGCCCCGGAAAGTGGAGCCAGTTGATGATGTAGCCATCCAGAGTGCAGTGGAGCAGGGTGGCGGCGCGCTGCAGGTTGAGGTTGGCGGGCAGTTGGCCCCGCCGTACCGCATTGGCCAGGGTGGTCTCCAGGTCCCGGAAGAAGTTGGCGGACTGGCTGCGGATATGCTCGCGCAGGGAAATGGCTTCCCCCTCCAGCGATTCGAGATTGAACAGGATGGTGAACATCTGCCGCTGGGCCGGATTGTGAATGAAGCTGTGGAGCACCCCTTCGAAGAAGAGGCGCAGTTGCCCCAGCGGATCCGGCTCATCTGGATTGAGGCAGGCATCGAGCTGGTGGGCGAGGGGGCTGCAGAGCTCCTGCCAGAGCGAAATGAAGAGTTCATCCTTGTTCTTGAAGTGCCAATAGATGGCCCCGCGGGTCAGGTCTGCCGCCCTGGCGATGTCGGTCAGGCTGGTCTTGGCCAGGCCCTGGGAGCAGAACAGATCCAGCGCCGTGCTCATGATGTGGCAGCGGGTTTGCTGCGCCTCTTCTTTGGTTCGTCTGGCCATCGAAATTTGTGCCTCATGCAAGCAAAAAGTCACTTACATACATTTATGAATGTATGTATATTGCCTCATCTTTCGACTATTTACCAACAGGGCCCATGCGGCCCTGATTGTTCATTGACTGGCAAAGGCTCAGGTGTTTCATGCATAAACATATTCTTGCTCGTTCAGTTGGTCTTGCCTTGCTGGCTACAGGCTTGCTGGCAGGTTGTGGTGACAAGGGGGGGGCATCCCATGGACAGGGCAGCATGCCCCCCGCGGCGGTCAACGTGGTGACCCTGCAGAGCGGTCCGCTGATGTTGACCACCGAGTTGACCGGCCGCAGCGCCCCGTTGCGGGTGGCCGAAGTGCGTCCGCAGGTGAGCGGCATCATCCTCAAGCGCCTCTTTACCGAGGGAAGCGATGTGAAGGCGGGCGATCTGCTCTATCAGATCGATCCAGCTGTTTATCAGGCTGCAGTCGCCAGCGCCAAAGCCAATCTGGCCAAGGCCGAGGCCAACGAGCAGAGTGCCCGCCTCAAGGCGCAGCGCTATCAGGAGCTGCTCAAGGTCAAATCCATCAGCCGTCAGGACTATGACGACGCCGACGCCAGCTGGAAGCAGGCCAAAGCGGAGATCATGGCGAGCAAGGCAGCCCTGCGCACTGCCGAGATCAATCTCGGTTACACCCGCATCACCGCCCCCATCAGCGGCCGCATCGGTAAATCCGCGGTGACTGAGGGGGCGTTGGTGACTGCCCAGCAGGCTGACAGCCTGACCGCCATCCAGCAGCTCGATCCCATGTATGTGGATGTGCGTCAGTCCACCGCCGATCTGCTGCGCCTCAAGCGACTGGTCGCCGAGGGCAAGCTGACCCAGGACGAGCAGAAGGGAGCCAAGGTGACCTTCCAGCTGGAAGATGGCAGTACCTATGGCGAAGAGGGCTCGCTGCAGTTCTCCGATGTGACCGTGGATGAGACCTCCGGCATGGTGACCCTGCGGGTGATTGTGCCCAACCCTCACCAACTGCTGCTGCCCGGCATGTTTATGCGCGCCACCCTGCAAGAGGGTGAGCGGGCGCAAGGGCTGCTGGTGCCGCAAACTGCCGTGACTCGCACCCCCAATGGTGGCGCCACCGTGATGGTGGTAACCGCTGACAACAAGGTGGAGCTGCGCAACGTGCAGCTGAGCCGGGTCGTCGGCAGCAACTGGGTGGTGGAGTCAGGGCTCACCTCCGGCGAGCGGGTGATCGTGGCTGGCTTGCAGAAAGTACGACCGGGCGCCGTGGTCAATCCCGCCGAGCAGGGTGCTGATGCACCGTCTACTCAAGCTGCGTCCAACCCCCCGGCCAACAAGTAGGATGGAGTAGTCGCTTCATGGCTCGATTTTTTATAGACAGACCCATTTTTGCCTGGGTGATCGCACTGGTGATCATGCTGGCGGGCAGCCTGGCCATCATCAAACTGCCGGTCGCCCAGTATCCGAGCATTGCGCCGCCCGCTGTCGGTATTTCTGCCAGCTATCCGGGCGCATCCGCCAAAACGGTGGAAGACTCGGTGACCCAGATCATCGAACAGAACATGACCGGGCTGGATCACCTGCTCTACATGTCCTCTCAGTCTGACTCCGCGGGGCGGGTGTCGGTGACCCTCACCTTCCAGCCGGGGACCGATCCCGATATTGCCCAGGTGCAGGTGCAGAACAAGCTGCAGCAAGCGATGTCGCTGCTGCCGCAAGAAGTTCAGCAGCAGGGGATCCGGGTACAGAAGACCTCCAGCAGCTTCCTGATGGTCGCGGCCTTCATCTCCAGCGATGGCTCGATGAACAACGACGATCTGGCGGACTATGTGGTCTCCAACATCAAGGAGCCCCTGAGCCGTCTGGACGGGGTAGGGGATATCACCTTGTTCGGCAGCCAGTACTCCATGCGGGTCTGGCTCGATCCCAACAAACTCAACCGGGTGCAGATGACCCCGGGGGATGTGCAGGCGGCCATCAAGGCGCAGAACGCCCAGGTAGCGTTCGGCAAGCTGGGTGGTACCCCGTCGGTGGAAGCTCAGCAGTTCACCGCCACCATCATGGGGCAGACCCGTCTCTCTACCGTGGAGCAGTTCAACGACATCCTGCTGCGGGTGAATCAGGATGGCTCCAAGGTACGGCTGAAAGATGTGGCCCGGGTCGAGCTGGCAGGCGAAAGCTATGATGCCGATGCGCTCTACAACGGCCAGTCTACCGCCGCGGTTGCCATCAAGCTGGCGACCGGCGCCAATGCGCTGGATACCGCCGAGAAGGTACGTGCCAAGCTCAATGAGCTGTCGGATTACTTCCCGGCCAACATGGAGATCGTCTACCCCTACGACACCACGCCGTTTGTGAAGATCTCCATCGAGGAGGTGGTGCAGACCCTGATCGAGGCGATCTTCCTGGTGTTCTGCGTCATGTATCTGTTCCTGCAGAACTTCCGCGCCACCCTGATCCCGACCATTGCGGTGCCTGTGGTACTGCTCGGTACCTTCGGGGTGATGGCGGCGTTCGGCTTCTCCATCAATACCCTCACCATGTTTGGTATGGTGCTGGCTATCGGGTTGCTGGTGGATGACGCCATCGTGGTAGTTGAGAACGTGGAGCGGCTGATGAGCGAGGAGGATCTCTCCCCGCTGGAAGCGACCCGCAAGTCGATGACCCAGATCACCGGCGCGCTGGTGGGGATCGCCCTGGTACTCTCCGCCGTGTTCGTGCCGATGGCCTTCTTCGGCGGCTCGACCGGTGCCATCTATCGCCAGTTCTCATTGACCATCGTCTCGGCCATGGTGCTGTCGGTGCTGGTGGCGTTGATCCTGACTCCGGCGCTCTGTGCCACCCTGCTCAAGCCGATGAAACATGGCGAGTTTGGTGCCAAGCGTGGCTTCTTTGGCTGGTTCAACCGCGCCTTTGATGCCGGTACCAATCGCTATCAGAGCGGCGTGCGCAAGGTGATCAAGCAGGGTGTGCGCTACAGCCTGATCTACGGTGCCATGCTGGCGGTGTTGGCAGTGCTCTTTATGCGGATGCCCACCTCCTTCCTGCCGGAAGAGGATCAGGGGGTCATCATGTCCATGGTGCAACTGCCGGTGGGGGCGACCAAGCAGCGCACCGAGGTGGTACTGGCGGATATGCGCGACTACTTCCTGAAAAACGAGAAGGATAACGTTGACTCCGTTCTGACCGTATCCGGCTTCAGCTTCGCCGGTAGTGGCCAGAACGCGGGTATGGCCTTTATCAAGCTCAAGGACTGGAGCGAGCGCAAGAGCCCGGATCGCAGCGCCAATGCCATCATCGGCCGTGCCATGGGTTACCTGTTCAGCATCAAGGAGGCGCAAGTGTTCGCCTTTAACTTGCCTCCGATCCCGGAGCTGGGGACGGCGACCGGTTTTGACTTCTTCCTGCAGGATCGCGGCGGTATCGGTCACGACAAGCTGATGGCGGCGCGTAACCAGCTGCTCGGCATGGCGGCGCAGGATCCCACTCTGGTGCGGGTACGCCCGAACGGGATGGAAGATACGCCGCAACTCGATATCAAGATCGACTACGAGAAGGCGCTGGCGCAGGGGCTATCCATCGCGGATATCAACAACACCCTGGCTACTGCCTGGGGTTCCTCCTACGTCAATGATTTCGTTGACCGTGGCCGGATCAAGAAGGTCTACATGCAGGCGGATGCCCCCTTCCGGATGAACCCGGAAGATCTGAAACTCTGGTATGTGCGCAACAGTGCCGGTCAGATGGTGCCCTTCTCTGCCTTTGCCAGCACCGAGTGGAGCTTCGGCTCGCCGCGTCTGGAGCGTTATAACGGCGTGCCGGCGATGGAGATCGTCGGTGAAGCGGCGCCCGGCAAGAGTACCGGTGATGCGATGGCCGCCATCGAACAGATGGTGAAACAGCTGCCGGAAGGGGTGGGCATCGAGTGGACCGGGCTCTCCTTCCAGGAGCGGCAGGCCGGTTCACAGGCGCCTGCGCTCTACGCCATCTCCTTGTTGGTGGTGTTCCTCTGTCTGGCGGCCCTCTACGAGAGCTGGAGCATTCCGTTCTCGGTGATGCTGGTGGTGCCGCTCGGGGTACTGGGGGCCATTGTGGCTGCCACCCTGCGCGGGCTGGAGAACGACGTCTACTTCCAGGTCGGTCTGCTCACCACCATAGGCTTGTCGGCGAAAAACGCGATTTTGATCGTGGAATTTGCCAAAGAGCTTTATGACAAAGGGATGGGGTTGGGTGAGGCGGTGGTGGAGGCGGCACGCCTGCGTCTGCGTCCGATCCTGATGACCTCGCTCGCCTTTATCCTCGGGGTGCTGCCGCTGGTGATCAGCTCCGGCGCCGGTGCCAGCAGCCGTAATGCAATCGGTACCGGCGTAATGGGGGGGATGATCAGCGCCACCGTGCTGGCCATCTTCTTCGTCCCGCTCTTCTTCGTGCTGGTGATGCGTTACTTCACTAGCCACAAGAGTAAAGAGGCGCGCATGGTTGCAGCAGTTGAGTCAAAAGGTGACTGAGCAAAGTAACCCCTGAAGTTCTGGGTGGCAGATCACAATAAGACAAATACATCAGGTATGACTGAGTAATAAATAGAGCGACTTGGAAAGTCGCTCTATTTTTTTTCCGTAAAAACGGTAACTTAAGCGTAATTATTAAGTTAATACTGCTGCTTTTCGAGAAATTATGTCGCCGTGAGGTGGTTTTCTATCGACTCCTTTTCAGCGGTGAGGGGCAAGTCAGTTTCTGCTGTGCAGCTCGGCTGGAAACAAGATAGAATCTGCGTCTTATAGGGTTGGATAGGTAGTGTCCGCTCTTTCTTGGTCTTGGGCCATAAAGCTGTGCTACACACCATCAAGACAGCAAAATGCTGGAGGACATGATGACCAACAGCAGACCTAATTTGGTTAAAAGCAGCAAACTGGGGGCTGTAACCCAAGGGCGGTAGCCTTGAGATTATTCAGCAATTTGCACAAATAATGTTCATTTATTGTTTTGCTGCTGTTTGCGCTGGTTAAATTGCAGTCTATTGGGTGTTTCAATAACGCATCAGTGGATAGCCAGCCTCTCTCTGATATCATATCAACGCCTCGCAAGAGATACATATTTATGAAAATCCTCGTGACCGGTGGTGCCGGCTTTATCGGCTCTGCCGTGGTGCGCCATATTATCCGTGATACCCAAGATTCCGTTATCAATCTCGATAAACTCACCTATGCCGGCAATCTGGAATCCTTGGCCGATGTATCGTCAAGCGAGCGTTATGTGTTTGAGCAGGTGGATATTTGCAATCGCGCCGAGCTGGATCGGGTGTTTGCCTTGCACCAGCCGGATGCCGTGATGCATCTGGCCGCCGAGAGCCATGTTGACCGCTCCATTACAGGGCCGGCTGACTTTATCGAGACCAATATCGTCGGCACCTATATGTTGCTGGAAGCGGCTCGCGCTTACTGGAACGGTCTGGACGAGGTACGCAAGGCGGCCTTCCGCTTCCACCATATCTCCACCGACGAGGTGTATGGTGATCTGCCTCATCCGGATGAAGTGGCTGCCGGTGAGCCATTGCCGCTCTTTACCGAGACCACCCCCTACGCCCCCAGCAGCCCCTATTCTGCCTCCAAGGCTTCCAGCGACCATCTGGTGCGCGCTTGGCGCCGCACCTACGGTCTGCCGACCATGGTCACCAACTGCTCCAACAACTACGGCCCGTACCACTTCCCCGAGAAGCTAATCCCGTTGGTCATTCTTAACGCGCTGGATGGCAAGCCGTTACCGGTCTATGGCAAGGGCGACCAGGTCCGTGACTGGCTCTACGTGGAAGATCACGCGCGTGCGCTCTACAAGGTAGCGACCACAGGCGTGGTCGGTGAGACCTACAACATCGGCGGTCATAACGAGAAGCAGAATCTGGAGGTGGTACACACCATCTGCGATCTGCTGGACGAGATGGTGCCGAAGGTGGGCTCTTATCGTGAGCAAATCACCTATGTGGCGGATCGCCCTGGCCACGATCGCCGCTATGCCATCGATGCGACCAAGATGAGCGCAGAGCTGGATTGGCAACCGCAAGAGACCTTTGAATCCGGTATTCGCAAAACTGTGCAGTGGTATCTGGATAACCAGCAGTGGGTCAGCAACGTCAAGAGCGGTGCCTACCAGTCCTGGATTGAGCAACACTATTCCTCGATTGCACAGAATGATGGGGAGCGTGCCTGATGCATATTCTGCTGTTTGGCAAAAACGGCCAGGTAGGCTGGGAGCTGCAACGCGCACTGGCGCCGCTGGGGCGCATCACTGCCGTTGATTTTGACTCCACCGATTATTGCGGCGATTTCAGAAACCCGGCAGGGGTGGCCGACACTGTACGTCTGGTCAAGCCGGATGTGATTGTCAACGCTGCGGCCCACACCGCAGTCGACAAGGCGGAGAGCGAGCGTGAATTTGCCGAGCTGCTCAACGCGACCAGCGTGGCAGCGATAGCCAAAGAAGCGGAAGCATTGGGTGCCTGGTTGGTGCATTACTCCACCGATTATGTATTTGATGGCAGCGGTGAGCGCCCCTGGGTGGAAACCGATGCAACCGCCCCGCTCAACGTCTATGGCGAAACCAAGCTTGCGGGTGAGCAAGGGGCCGCACTTTGTTCCCGTCACCTGATCTTCCGTACCAGCTGGGTTTACGCCGCCCGCGGAGCCAATTTTGCCAAGACCATGCTGCGCTTTGGCAAAGAGCGTAGCGAGATGTCAGTGATCAATGACCAGTTTGGCGCTCCGACCGGCGCCGAGTTGCTGGCCGATTGCACCGCCCATGCTCTCCGCGTGGCGCAGCGCAAACCCGAGGTCGCCGGGCTGTACCATCTGATTGCCTCCGGTACCACCACCTGGTTTGACTACGCCCAGCTGGTGTTTGCCAAAGCCAGAGAGGCTGGCGTTGAACTGGCGGTGACACAACTCAATGCGGTGCCGACCAGCGCCTTCCCTACTCCGGCCAAACGCCCCCATAACTCCCGCCTGGATACCGGCAAATTCCAGCGCACCTTCGATCTGGTGCTGCCGGAGTGGACAGTCGGTGTGGAGCGGATGTTGACCGAGATCCTTGGCAAGTAAATTACTGGCCAGGGATGTAGTGACTGCCTCCCTGGCTGGCAGGGATAAAACGGAAAGGTGGCCTAAAGCCATGCTTCCTCTATATAAGAAACAAGCATCATGACTAAACGTAAAGGCATTATTCTGGCCGGCGGCTCAGGCACCCGTCTCTATCCGGTAACCATGGCAGTGAGCAAGCAGCTGTTGCCTATCTATGACAAGCCGATGATCTACTATCCTCTCAGCACCCTGATGCTGGCGGGAATTCGCGATATTTTGATCATCAGCACGCCGCAAGATACCCCCCGTTTTGAGCAATTGCTAGGTGATGGCAGTCAGTGGGGCCTGAGTTTGCAATACAAGGTTCAACCAAGCCCGGACGGGTTGGCACAAGCCTTTATTCTGGGTGCAGAGTTTATCGGTTCAGACCCCTGTGCACTGGTGTTGGGGGACAACATCTTCTACGGCCACGACTTGCAGAAACAGTTGGAGGCGGCAGTGGCCAAAGAGAGCGGTGCTACCGTCTTTGCCTACCATGTGCATGACCCCGAGCGTTATGGGGTGGTTGAATTTGATAAAGAGGGCACCGCGATCTCTCTGGAGGAGAAGCCACTGGAGCCCAAGAGCAACTATGCGGTAACCGGCCTCTATTTCTACGACAACAGCGTGGTCAAGATCGCCAAGAGTCTGACGCCGTCGCCCCGTGGCGAGCTGGAGATAACCGATGTAAACCGTATCTACCTGGAACAAGGTAATCTGTCGGTGGCCATGATGGGCCGTGGTTATGCTTGGCTTGATACCGGTACCCACGAGAGCATGATTGAAGCGAGCAACTTTATTCAGACCATCGAGACCCGTCAGGGGTTGAAAGTCGCTTGTCCTGAAGAGATCGCCTATCGCAAGAAATTCATTGATGCAGAGCAAGTAAAAACGTTGGCGACACCACTTGCGAAAAATGCTTATGGACAATACCTGTTAAAGATGGTTTCGAAAGTATGAGTTGGAGTTAAGGGTGTGCACCGGTTCCTGTAAAATAAACTAAATAATATATGGATATGAAGATGAATGTAATCGAGACCACGATACCTGATGTACTTATTTTTGAGCCAAAAATATTTGGTGATGAGCGTGGCTTTTTCTTTGAGAGTTTCAACCATAAACTGTTCGAAGAAGCAGTAGGATACCCTGTTACTTTTGTTCAAGATAATCATTCTAAATCCTCGAAAAACGTGTTGCGTGGACTGCATTATCAATCATCACCACACGCCCAGGGAAAGCTGGTGCGATGTGTTGTGGGAGAAGTATTTGATGTAGCAGTGGATATTCGTGAAAATTCGCCGACCTTTGGAAAATGGGTCGGTGTTCATCTATCAGCTGAGAATAAGCGGCAATTGTGGATTCCGAAAGGGTTCGCCCATGGTTTTATAACTAGAACAGAAACAGCAGAAGTTTTATATAAAGCAACCAATTATTATAGACCTGACTTTGAACATACAATATGTTGGAATGACCAGCAACTAGGAATAGAGTGGGAGAGTGATATGCTCCCTATATTATCTCTTAAAGATAAAAATGCAAAGCCATTTATGGCAGCTAAACATTTCTGAAAATCATATCAACACATTAAATACATTATGGTGTATCTATGACTGTCTTAATTCCTGCTATTATGTGTGGTGGAAGCGGTTCAAGATTATGGCCTGTTTCACGTGAACAACATCCCAAGCCATTCATTAAACTATCGGATAATCAAAGTTTTTTACAAAAAGCATTTTTACGTGGAGCAAAATTATCAGATGTCAGTGAAGTATTAACTATTACTAATCGAGACCTTTATTTCAAAACACTAGATTCATTTAAAGAAGTTAATAGTAATGAAATTCAGACTTCATTTATTCTTGAACCTTATGGCCGTAACACTGCAGCAGCAGTAGCATCTGCAGCAATTTATGCTCGCGATACATATGGCGATGATGCGGTCTTGTTGGTCTTGGCTGCTGATCACTTGATCACAGAGCAAGTTGCATTCGATGATGCTGTTTCCTGCGCTATTGAATTAGCAAAAGCAGGACGGTTAGTCACATTTGGTATTAAACCCACAATACCTGAAACAGGTTATGGTTACATTGAAGCTCTTGGTACAGAGGTTTTGCGCTTTGTTGAAAAGCCAACATTGGATAAGGCAATTGAGTACGTTGAAAGCGGTCGCTTCTTCTGGAATTCAGGTATGTTTTGCTTTAAAGCAAGTACAATGATTGCAGAGATGGACTTGCATTGTCCGGAAGTATTGATAGCAACAAAAGCTTGCCTTGACAAGTCCGATTCGGTTCAAAGTAAAAAGGTCAAGCATATTGATCTGGACCCTGACACATTTATCCATGTTCCAGACATCTCGATAGATTATGCCGTGATGGAAAAATCAGGAAATGTTTCAGTAGTTCCATGTGACATAGGCTGGAGTGATATTGGGTCTTGGGCTGCAATAAGTGAACTACATCAAGCTGATGACGATGGAAACACCGTTCAGGGGCATGCAATTTTACATGCTACCTCAAATTGTTATATTTCGAGCGAGGATCGGGTTATTGGTGCTGTAGGTGTAGAAAACCTAGTAATTGTTGATACTGCTGATGCTCTATTGGTCGCTCACAAAGAAAGTAGTCAGGATGTAAAATTAATTTATAATCACCTTAAGACGATAAACAATGATGCATATAAAATACATCGTACAGTCTATTGTCCATGGGGACGTTATACGTTACTTGAGGTGGGAGATCGTTTTAAAATAAAAAGACTTGAAGTTAAACCTGGGGCTAGCTTAACGATGCAAATGCATCATCATAGAAATGAACACTGGGTGGTATTATCTGGTGTTGCAGAGGTTTTCTATGAAGATCAAATTGCCTTGCTAACTGCTAACCAATCTACATATATTCCTGCTGGGCATCGTCACCAATTAAAAAATCCAGGTCTCATCGATTTAGTTATGCTAGAGGTGCAAACGGGTGAATATTTAGGTGAAGATGACATCATTGATTATTGAAAAGGAATTTAATTTAGGGGGCATCATGAATCTTACTTGTTTTAAAGCTTACGATATTCGCGGAAAACTGGGTGATGAGCTGAACACTGAGATTGCATACCGTATTGGCCGTGCAACTGCACAGTATCTAAATGCAACGACAATTGCTGTTGGAGGCGATGTTAGACTCACGAGCGAAAGCCTAAAGCAAGCACTTGCAAGAGGGATTCTTGATGCCGGTTGTGATGTCATCGACTTAGGGACTACGGGGACTGAAGAAACCTATTTTGCAGCATTTACGTTAGACATTGATGGTGCTATAGAAGTGACGGCCAGTCATAATCCTATGGATTACAATGGCATGAAACTGGTTGGTCGTGATGCTTGTCCAATTAGTGGTGATAGTGGTTTGAATGATATTCGAGCATTGGCTGAAAAGGGTGACTTCATTGCATCCTCCCGGCAAGGAACATTGATTAAAAAATCGATACTAGATGCTTATGTCGATCATTTGCTGACGTATATAAAGCCGCATCAATTACGTCCACTCAAGCTAGTTGTGAATGCCGGTAACGGGGCAGCAGGGCATGTGCTTGATGTTATCGAGCGACGTTTCAATACCCTCAATGTTCCTGTTGAGTTTATAAAAATTCATCATGAGGAAGATGGTAACTTTCCCAATGGTATTCCTAACCCATTGCTTCCTGAAAATAGAAGTGCTACATCGGAAGCGGTAAAGTTCTATCATGCTGATATGGGTATTGCTTGGGATGGTGATTTTGATCGCTGTTTTCTGTTTGATGAAAATGGTGATTTCATCGAAGGATACTATATTGTTGGATTATTAGCAGAGGCATTTTTAGTAGATAATCCTCATGAGAAAATTATCCATGATCCACGCTTGACATGGAATACTATTGATATCGTTGAAAAGTCTGGTGGTACACCAGTACAAAGCAAAACTGGTCACGCCTTTATTAAAGAACGGATGCGCAGTGAGAATGCAATATATGGTGGTGAAATGAGTGCCCATCACTATTTCCGTGACTTTGGCTACTGTGATAGCGGTATGATTCCTTGGTTACTAGTAATTAACTTGCTATCACTAAAAAAATCCACATTGTCTAGTTTAGTTGCTGAACGTGTTAAAGCCTATCCATGCAGTGGTGAGATAAATTATAGAGTTGATAATGCTCTTGAGATAATAAAGAAGCTGGAAGAGGTCTATGCGCCACTTGCTGTCAAGGTAGAATATGTAGATGGTCTTAGTATTGAAATGAATGATTGGCGATTTAATGTTCGCATTTCAAACACAGAACCATTACTAAGGCTTAATGTTGAAAGCAAAAACGATATAAGCAAGTTAACGTCTGGTTTGAATTCATTACATAAAATGATCAACAACTTATAAGGAGAGTTCTGAAAATGTCCAAGAAAGTAGCGTTAATTACTGGGGTGACTGGTCAGGATGGTTCATATCTGGCTGAGTTTCTATTAGAGAAGGGGTATGAAGTCCATGGTATTAAGCGCCGTGCATCTCAGTTTAATACACAACGTGTAGACCACATTTATAAAGACCCTCATGAAGAGAACGTTGATTTTAAACTACATTATGGTGACTTAACGGATTCATCAAATCTAACGAGAATTATAGCCGAAGTTCAACCAGATGAAGTTTATAATCTTGGTGCTCAATCTCATGTCGCTGTTAGTTTTGATTCCCCAGAATATACTGCGGATGTTGATGCGATAGGTACTTTACGCTTATTGGAAGCTATTCGTTTCTTGGGACTGACAAAAAAAACTCGTTTTTATCAGGCATCGACATCCGAACTATACGGCCTCGTGCAAGAAATTCCGCAGCGAGAGACAACACCTTTTTATCCGCGCAGCCCTTATGCTGTTGCAAAAATGTATGCGTACTGGATTACGGTGAATTATCGTGAGGCATATGGTATGTATGCTTGTAATGGTATTTTGTTTAATCATGAGTCACCCCGTCGTGGAGAAACATTTGTTACTAGAAAAATTACTCGAGGTTTGTCAAATATTGCTCAAGGCCTCGAAAAGTGCCTGTATATGGGAAACATGGACTCATTGCGTGATTGGGGACATGCAAGAGACTATGTCAAGATGCAATGGATGATGTTGCAACAAGAGCAGCCAGAGGACTTTGTCATTGCAACTGGAGTGCAATATAGTGTCCGTGAATTTATAAAAATGGCCGCTGCTGAGTTAGGTATTGAATTGAACTTTGTTGGAAGCGGCGTCGAGGAAAAAGCTGTCGTTTCGGCGATTTATGGAGATAAGGCGCCGGCATTGAAGGTTGGTGATATTATCGTATGTGTTGATCCACGTTATTTCAGACCGGCCGAGGTAGAGACTCTTCTTGGTGATCCATCTAATGCAAAAAATAAGCTGGGGTGGGAGCCGGAAACGACACTCGCAGAAATGGTAAGTGAGATGGTTGCATATGATTTGCAGCAAGCTCGCCAGCATGCCTTGCTGAAATCTCATGGCTTTGATGTTAATGTCAGTGTGGAGTGACTATGATTCCAGTATATCAACCAAGATTATCTGGTAATGAAAAAAAATATGTTAATGAATGCCTTGATTCAACATGGATCTCTTCAAAAGGTGAGTTTATTAACAGATTTGAATCTGCATTTTCAAAGTATATTGGTGCAGAAAATTGTACAACAGTGAGTAATGGTACTGTAGCACTTCATTTGGCGTTGGCTGCTTTAGGTATTGGTCCTGGTGATGAGGTTATTGTTCCTTCATTCACATATATTGCCTCAGTGAATACAATCATTCAGACCGGTGCAAAAGCAGTCTATGTTGACTCGCTACCAGATACATGGAACATCGATGTCAATGATGTAATAGCAAAAATCACAACAAAGACCAAGGCTGTCATGGCTGTGCATCTTTATGGTTTACCATGTGATATGGATGCGTTAGTCGATGTTTGTAAGAAACATAACTTGTTTTTGATAGAAGACTGTGCGGAGGCGTTCGGTACTCTTTATAAGAATAAGCATGTTGGTACATTTGGTGATGTGGCAACATTCAGTTTCTTTGGAAATAAGACAATAACTACCGGCGAAGGTGGCATGGTTGTTTCAAAGGATAAAAATGTCCATGACTTGGCATGCCACTTGAAGAGCCAAGGTGTTTCGAAGGTTAAAGAGTATTGGCATGATGCGTTGGCATTTAATTATCGCATGACAAATATATGTGCTGCGATTGGCCTGGCACAATTAGAGCAAGCAGACGAGATAATTGCAAAAAAAAGAGAGATTGCCAGTTGGTATCAGCGTCGATTAAACCATTTGCCGATAACATTCCACAAAGAGATTGAGAATACCAGGCATTCATTTTGGATGTGCTCGATCCTAGTCGAGAATGCACAAGATAGAGACTTGCTCAGAACTGTTCTAAAGAGTCATGATGTTGAGACAAGGCCATTGTTTCCTTTAGCTAATACGATGCCACATGTATTTACGGAACATAAATTTCCTGTTGCTGAAAATATCAGCTCAAGAGGAATGAATTTACCAAGCTACCCTGAATTATTGGAAAAAGATGTTGATTATATCTGCAGCGTAATTTCTGATTTTTATTTAAATAAGTAATGTTAAATAAATAACCCTTCATCTTTCGTTGGTGAAGGGTTATTTTAAGTTGGTGGGAGTTCTATGAGTCTTTATTATGTTAGGGGTATTTGGGATGCTAGATATTTTTGGCAGCATCTCGCTTTATCGGATCTACGCTCTCGTTGGCGGCGGTCTTTTTTCGGTGTATTATGGTCATTTATTCAACCTTTAGGTATGACATTATTAATATCTATAGTTTTTAGTAAAATGTTTAATACGGACATAGTGACGTATGCACCCTATATTTTGTCAGGAATTATAGTCTGGGATTTTGTAGTAGCCAATACCATTGGTGGTTCACTTGCGTTTGTGCAAGCAGATGCCTACATTAAACAATGCAAGCATCCATTAGCAATATATACATTACGAACTGTCTTGAGCAGCATTATAGTACTTGCACTTGCCAGTTTGGCTCTATTTGCTTGGTCAATAGTTGTATTGCCACAAAATATAAATATAACCTGGCTAGCCACCTTAACTGTTTTCCCAATATTGGCACTTATTGCATGGCCATTATCAACATTACTAGCCTATATCGGGGTTAGATTTAGAGATGTACCACATGCGATGGGATTAGTCATGCAAGCGATATGGTTTATCTCTCCGGTATATTTCGAAGAACGTATGTTCCGTTCTGGCGGATTGGATTGGCTAGTCGATTACAATCCTGTGTATCATGTATTACAAATTATAAGAGCACCACTACTAAAAGGTGAGTGGCCGAGTCTGGAGAACTATACATTTAGTCTGATAACTGCTGCTTTCCTATTTTTGCTTGCGTGGCTGATTGGCCGAAATGCAGAGAAAAAAGTGATCTTCTACCTATGAAAAAGAATAAAATTAAACTTGAGAATGTTAACCTTCATTATGCATCAGTAGCTTACAAAGAGCGGTCACTAAAGTCTCTTTTCTCTGCTGCTTTTAAAAAAGGAAAAGCAGAGCGTTCTGTCTCTGATATTCATGCATTAAAAAATATTACGCTAGAAATAAATAATGGAGAGAGGGTCGGGCTCTTAGGGCATAATGGTGCAGGAAAAAGTACATTTCTTAAAACGGTGGCAGGTCTCTATCCTATATCTAGTGGTAAATTAATTGTTGAAGGGCAAGTTCGTTCTCTTTTTGATTTGAGTCTAGGTTTTGAACCTGATGCAACAGGCCGAGAGAATATTCTCTATCGTGGTCTTCTGCTTGGCCTCTCTCCGACTTTTATGAAAGAGAAAGAAAATGAGATCGTTGAGTTTGCTGGTTTGGGTGAGTTTATTGATTATCCAATTAAAACTTACTCTGCAGGCATGCAGGTAAGACTAGCATTTGCTATATCCACAGCAGTTGGTGGCGATATTTTGCTCCTAGATGAAGTGATTGGTGCTGGTGATGCTCAGTTTATGGCAAAGGCTAAAAGCAGAATAATGAGTTTGATTGAGAATGCTGAAATACTAGTTTTAGCATCACATGATTTCAGCGCATTGAAAAATATTTGTTCAAGAGGGATTGTATTTCATCATGGTGAATACATTTTTGATGGCCCCATTGATGATGCGATCATTGCCTATAAACGAGTCAATAATCTGGATTTAGCATGAAAAATCGAGTGTTGTGGCTGCTTAACCATTCAACATTAAGAAACTTTGAAATACCTCAGCTAATAGAGTTTGGTATTGAAGAAATATATCTTCCAAAAAAGTTTCCATATGATGAGGGAAATTTATCGGCAAGTATTACATTCGATTTTGACGATAAATTGACTATCCCTAGGCATGAACTTGATATTTTAAATGAACAAAATTGGTATGAGTCGCCCAGTAAAAACGCTTGGGATATTGTCAATAAATATTTTGATTATGCGATAATTGGCTTCTTCCCAAAGCAAATTAAGTCAACCATTAAAAATTTTAATGGTGCCGTCATTCTTCGTGTATTTGGATTATCTAAGGGATACAATTATTCTTCTTTACTAAGAAGTGAGTGTGGAGATAATGTAGTATCAACGATTAAATCGATGGGGAAAAGATTCTGGTTTGGTTGTGGCTATGAGCATATTTCCGATGTAGAAATGCCATATTTAGCAAAGCGCTCATGCTATTTGCCTGTTGGTTTAAAAGGTAAATATCAACCTAATAATTGGACTGGAAAAAGAAAGACGATACTATTTGTCTGTCCTAGAATAGGAACATCTCCATACTTTAAAAGTATTTATGAATCCTTTGTTCGTGATTTTAAAGAGTTTGATTATATCATTGGTGGTGCGCAGCCAATAGCTGTTAATGATAAGAAAGTACTCGGCTTTGTATCTAAAGAAGAGCACTCTGATAACATGCAACAATGCAGCGTTATGTTTTATCATTCCACTGAACTAAATCATATACATTATCATCCCTTTGAAGCTATACAAGCTGGTATGCCATTAATATATATGGCTGGGGGAATGCTGGATTTGATGGGTGGCGGGGATTTACCTGGCAGATGTGAAACAATTGCAGAGGCTAAGGCTAAGATTAGAAAAATTTTAAATGGCGATGAACAGTTAATCAATGATATTAGAAAAACACAGCATGTGCTTCTTGAGCAAATGATGCCAGAGTATTGTGCTTCAATATGGAAAAGAAACTTTAGCCTTGTCGTTGATGGATTAAAAGAGCATCGCCTCCAGCAGAAAGCTCGCCCTACATATATTACTAGAAAAAAGCGAATTGCTGTAATTGTTCCGATTGAGTATCGAGGGGGGAGTCTGCGAGGCGCTAAGCTTTTAGCTGATGCCATATTACTTGGTAGTCAACAGGCTAATGAAGAATGTGAGGTCGTTTTTGCGCATCCAACAATTGATGAATTAGAGCATGCTAATGAATTGCGGGATTTAAATCCAAAAATTCAAAGGAGAAGCTTCTATTGGCAACATCTTTCTAAAGATGATGCTACACGTGCTATGCAGTATGCTGGTCATGATGGCTGGTGTGCCGTAGATGAATCATATATGGTGCCCAATGACAGCATCAGTAATTTCTATGATTGTGATATTTGGGTTTTCGTTTCCGACAGGCTGGACAAAACGCTGCTTCCAGTAAGACCGATAGTATTGATGGTATACGATTATTTGCAGCGATATGTTTCAATTTTGCAAGGAGGTGCTGATCATCCCTACTTGAAAGCAGCAACACAAGCTGAGCGAGTCTTGGTTACTACTGAGTTTACTTGCCGAGATGCGCAACAATATGCTGGTATTGAGTCTGACAGAATTGCTAGGTTACCTATGTTGGCACCTGACTTTTCGTTTTCAGATGAGCAGCAAAAAGCTGTTGGCGATTATTTCATTTGGACAACTAATCTCAGTCCACATAAGAATCATCTCAATGCTGTCAAAGCATTAGAAATTTATTATAATCAGCTAGCCGGTTCTCTTACATGCTTTATTACTGGAGTTAATACTCAGAGTATAATGGAAAGTAAACTTTCATATTTGAGCGAGTTTGTGAGAACTGTTGATAATAGTGAGTCATTGAAACGTAAGATAAAATTATGTGGTGAGTTATCCGATTTAGAATATAAAAAAGCACTAAAAAAAGCAGCATTTATATGGCATCCTGCGCGCATTGATAATGGTACCTTTTCGGTTATTGAGGCTGCCTATCTGAATATACCTGCACTCTCCTCTGATTATCCGGCAATGCGTGAAATAGATAGACAGTTTTCACTTAATTTAACATGGTCTGATGCAAACTCGCCGGAGCAAATGGCTTGGCAGCTAAAATATATAGAAGAGCAAGCTTTGCATCTTCGAAAAAATTTGCCTAGTAAAGATATACTGAAAGAACAACGAGCGAAAAATCTGGCTAAGCATTATTGGGGGGTAATACGCGAATGTCTGTGAGAAAATTTGGAATTTATCTTTGCTATGCCCCATCTGTTGATTTACGAAAGGAGGGACTTGGTCGTTACTTGGCTGCCTTTCTTAAAGGTGCTGCAGCACGTGATGATGTAAAGTTTACCTTGGTTTGTCCTAGTTGGTCTACGAAAGATCTATATGACCTTTTTGATAGTGAGAATGTACCACATGACAGTTTTTCGATTCGCTCGCCAGATAAAAGACCACTTTTACTGGATCTTTACCATTGGTACATTAACCGTAAAACGAAAAGACAAAAAAGAAAAACACTCAAATCGTTTTTACTGGAGTTGGTTGCTAGCTTGAAGGAAAATATTTTCCATTATGTGGAAAAGCGTTTGTTAAATGCATACACAAAATTGGATCTGATCCTTTTAGGCATTGAAGGGAGTTTGTTATTTCTGCTGGCTTTAATCATTTCCCCATTATTTTTTATTTTTTCGTTTCCTTTTTTATTGGCGTTCTTTTTTATTCGTAGATTGAAACTAATTGTGCTGGGCAGGTTTTCCAAGTACATAGGCCGTTTCATGAAAATGATTTACTCGCCTAAAGATGATGGATTTGTATTGCGTCTCTACCGTAACATGGAGTTGGTGGAAGGGAAGCGTATAAGCGCATTAATCGATAGTATGCATGATATATCTGCATGGTATTGTCCAACAGCCTATTGGCCTGAGTTTAACAAGATCGATTCCCCTCGATTAATGTGTGTACCTGATGTTGTTTTACGAGAGTTTCCCGTGGCCTTTTCTCAAATTGGTGGTGATAGAACTCTATCGACGTTTAAATTGTTAGAAGAGGCTATCAGAACAGGGGATCACTTTGTAACTTATAGTGAAGTGGTAAAATGGAATACACTTATTGATGGCTATCAAGTATCAATGGACAAGGTGTCTGTAGTACATCACGCCGCTAATAAAGTTGATAGCTTCATTAATATTACTGGTCTACCAGATAATGAAGAGGCAACTACCCATTATGCCAAGTCGTTACTCATGTCCGCTATTCGCAAATCGAATGAGCAGAATTATGTTTCAATATTTAAAAATAAAGATGTAGAGTTTGTTTTTTATGCTAGCCAGATCAGGCCAAATAAAAACATAATAAGTTTATTCAAAGCGTATGAGTATCTTTTACGAAAAAAATTCGTTCAGCACAAACTGATCGTTACCGGCAGTGTTAGTGTTATGCCTGAAGTAAAAGAATTTGTTATTAGTCACAATCTGCAACACGAAATTTTATTTCTGCATGGACTAACAATGCAAGAGCTCGCAGCTTGTTATAAATTGGCAAGTTTGGCAGTTAATCCAAGTCTAAGTGAAGGTGGGTGTCCATTTACATTTACTGAGGCGTTATCTGTTAATACACCAGTTGTTATGGCTCGTATTCCTGTAACTGAAGAAATTCTTACTGACCCTGAGTTACAGGAAATGACATTTTTTGATCCATATGATTGGAGAGATATGGCTAAGAGAATAGAATGGGCACTCCACCATAAGGACATCTTACTACGAAAACAGTTGCAGATATACGATCAGTTATCAATGCGTACATGGTCTGATGTTGTAAATGAGCATATCGATATACTTGAGCGTATTAGTTGCTTGGAGAAATAATGTGGTAGATTCAAAGAAGTTGGCCATTTTAGGATGTGGTGGACATGCAAGAAGTGTGGCTGATGTAGCATTGTCGTTAGGATTTTCAACGTTATGCTTTATTGATGATAATGCAAAACCTGGCGAGAGTATTTTGGGTTATCCAGTTTTTCCTTCATGGGATGTAATCTCTCCCGATGAGTGGATTTTTTTTTCTGCAGTAGGTGATAATCATAAAAGAAAGTTACAGTTAGAGATATTGGGGAAAATGGGGTGGCAAGTTGCCACCTTGATTTCTGCCACAGCCACGATTGGTATTAACTCTATCATAGGTAAAGGAACATTCGTCGGTCATCATGGGCACATTGGTCCTTCAGTTAAAATTGGTGAGGGATGCATTATCAATTCAGGTGCAATAATTGAACATGACGTCTGTGTTGAGGAATTTACGCATGTATCGGTCAACAGTACAGTGGCAGGTTCAGTTAATATTGGGACGTTATGTTTTATAGGTGCTGGCGCGACTATAATCAACAATATTACTGTTCGCGACGAGATTACTGTTGGTGCCGGTGCGTGTGTTGTAAACACTATAGATCAGCCCGGAATTTATTTGGGTGTGCCAGCAAAGAAATATAAATAACATCTTGGGGCGAGATATGCATCTTACGGATGATGATTTTTTAAAAACAATAAAAAACACCCCCTTAATCTCGATTGATCTGGTGATTTCTGATAGTTCAGGGCGATATCTTCTCGGTCTCAGAAGAAATAGACCTGCAGCCGATCATTGGTTTGTTTTGGGGGGCAGGATAAAAAAGGGAGAAGCTATATTAGATGCCTTTAAAAGAGTTGCTGAGAATGAGCTTGGTGTGACGTTACAGAGTTCGAAAGCTAAATTTATTGGAGTCTACGAGCATTTTTATAAAGATTCTTTTTATGACGTTATGACTCCAACTCACTATGTTGTTTTAGCGTATTCAATAGAACTAGACCATGATATAAATTCATTCTCTGTTGCTCAGCATTCAAAGTATAAATGGTTTGATATAGTAGACCTTCTTGCATCACCAGATGTTCATCAATACACAAAGAACTATTTTTTAGATAAGGGCTTGGAAGATAATGAAAATTCTTCATTTTTTTAAAACATATTATCCAGATGCTTACGGTGGTGTGCAACAAGTCATATATCAGCTTGCGGAAGGTGCAGTAAAAAGAGGGCATGAGGTTGATGTATTATGCTTAAGTGCTGAGAATGCTGGTCGAAATTTTAACATCGCTAATCATAGTGTGCATGCTGCAAAAGAAGATTTTTATATAGCTTCGACTGGTTTTTCATGGTCTGCGATTGTCGAATTCAGGCGACTGGCTGAGAAAGCTGATATTATTCATTATCATTTTCCGTGGCCCTATATGGATCTCGTTCATTTTTGGGTTAATCCTAAAAAGCCGACAGTGGTCAGTTACCATTCTGACATTGTCAAACAAAAATACCTGCTACAACTTTATAAGCCATTGATGATGTCTTTTCTAAATAAAGTTGATGCTGTGGTCGCTTCTTCACCCAATTATGTCAAGACCAGCCCTGTTCTCTCTAGCCTAAAAAAGGATGTTGAGGTGATACCATTCGGTCTGGAAAAGGTATCTCCAAGTTATGCAGAACTATCGTTATCGAATAAATGGAATGATAAAATAAAAGGGCGTTTTTTTCTTTTTATCGGATTTTTACGATATTATAAGGGGTTGTCATTTGTCCTTGATGCTATGCGTGGACTTGATTATCCTTTGATAATAATTGGTGAAGGCCCATGTGAAAAGGAGTTGAAGTCTCAGGCGGATAAGTTAGGATTAAAAAATACGTTGTTTGTTGGTCCAGTAAGTGACGCTGAAAAAAATATTTTACTGGAGTTATGTTACGCTGTGGTATTTCCATCTCATCTGCGTTCTGAAGCGTTTGGTATGACTTTGTTAGAGGCATCAATGTATGGTAAGCCAATGATTACTTGCGAAATTGGTACAGGCACTACATATATAAATCTGCATGGTGAAACCGGCTTGGCAGTTGAGCCTGCAAATAGTGAGGCTCTCTCATCTGCAATGAAAAAGTTATGGGATGATCAAGATGAAGCTGAGCGTATGGGGAAAAATGCAAAGGCTAGATTTGAACATAACTTTACTGCCGACGTCATGATTGATAAATATATGACGTTATATGAAAAGGTTATCTCAAATTATTATTCATCTTGAAATGCCTATCTCAAACTGTATGTCCATACCTAGAATTCTTGTCACAGGTGCCAACGGATTTGTAGGCAAGGCGGTCTGTGAACACTTGCTGGCGCTGGGGGCGAATGTTAAAGGAGCGGTGCGAAGTCACCCGCTGGCTTCTTACCATGTTCAGGCTCCCTCTCTGACTGCCGATGCAAACTGGACAGCCCAATTGCAACAGGTGGATGTGGTTGTTCACTGTGCAGCCAGGGTGCATGTGATGTCGGAAACCGCGACAGATCCTTTGGCGGCTTTTCGAGCGGTGAATACAGAGGGCACCCTCGCTCTTGCTCGACAAGCGGCTGAGGCAGGGGTGAAGCGCTTCATCTTTATCAGTTCGATAAAAGTGAATGGCGAGCAGACCGAGCCTGGCAATCCATTTGATGAGAATGTGCAAAGTCCGCCAGAAGATCCCTATGGACGCTCGAAGTATGAGGCGGAACAGGGGCTGATGGCACTCGCGAAAGAGTGTGGTATGGCTGTAACCATCATTCGTCCTCCTCTTATCTATGGAGAAGGAGTGAAGGCTAACTTTGCCAGCATGATGACCTGGGTGCGCAAAGGGATCCCGCTCCCTTTTGCCCGTTTGACCAATGCGCGTAGCCTGTTGGCGTTACCTAATCTGTGTGACTTTATTGCCCATGCGATGGCGCACCCGGCTGCAGTGAATCAGGTCTTTTTAGTCGCAGATCCTGTCGCAGTGTCGACGTCTCAGTTGTTGGCGGCGATTGCAGAAGCAGAAGGCGTTAGCTGTCGGCTCTTTTATCTCCCACCAGGAGTAATAAGAGTGCTTGGACGCTGTTTGGGGATTGATGCCAAGCTACAACGGATTTATGGCTCTCTGGAAATGAATACCCGCAAGGCTCAGAGCCGATTACAATGGTCGGCACCCTATTCGCTCTCTCAGACCTTATCTCTGATGGCGTCAATCCATAGTGAGTCGTCTTGATGCTGGCATTTGTTTTGTTGTCGATATTTTGTCTTTTTCTTTCAATTACCATGACCGGCCTGCTCAGGCGCTACGCCCAGACCCGCTTGCTTGACCAACCCAATCATCGCAGTTCGCATCAGGTGCCTACCCCGAGAGGCGGTGGCATGGCTATCGTGGCGACCTTTCTGCTGGCAGCCCCGTTGTTTGTTACCCTGATCCCACTGCCCGCCGGCATATCCCAGAGCAGCTTTGCATTGATATGGGCTGCGGCGCTGGGCATTGCATTGGTTGGTTTTATCGATGACCACATCTCTCTCAAGCCTCGAACCCGCCTGATTGTGCAGAGCATGGCGGCCGCTTTGGTGGTTTCTGCGGTTAATGGTTTGCCAGCGCTGACCTTCTTTGGTTGGCAGCTCGATCTGGCCTGGTTTGGTTACCTGCTGGTCTGGCTGGGGGTGATCTGGTTTATCAATCTCTACAACTTTATGGATGGCATCGATGGCTTGGCGGCAGGTGAAGCCGTTGTCGTCTGTCTGTTCATGACGTTATTTCACTATCTGGTTGGGGGGGAGTGGTCGTCTGCCAGTTTGATCCTGCTACTGGGGATTTCGGCGGCTGGCTTCTTGTGCTGGAATTTTCCGCCCGCCAGGATCTTTATGGGGGATGGTGGCAGCGGTTTTCTTGGCTTGATGCTGGCTTCCCTGATGCTGCTGGATGCCGCTTCTGCGCCTCAATTCCTGTGGGCATGGCTCGTCATGCTCGGAGTCTTTGTGGTTGATGCGACCTGGACGTTACTGAATCGCTATCGTCTGAAATGTCGTCTGAGCGAGGCGCATCGTACTCATGGCTATCAATATCTGGCGAGACGTTGGCAAAGTCATCGAAACGTGACCTTGGCTGTGCTTGTTTTAAATAGCCTCTGGCTTGCGCCGATCGCTGTCATGATTGTATTGGGCCAGCTCGATGGTGTGATCGGTCTGGTCATTGCCTACTTGCCGTTAGCCTTTCTTGCGTATCACCTGAATGCAGGAGTACCAGAATGAGAAATGAGCTTTTACCCGGAGGGGGCTGGCTACTGAGTTGCCTGGGCTCCCTATCACGAGCCAGTAAGCGTGTCATCTCTGTCGCCGTTGATATGCTCTTGATCACCATGACCTATTGGGGAGCGTACTGGATCCGGCTTGAACATAACTGGCCCATCGATAGCCCTCATCACTGGGCACTCCTTGGCGCAATTATCGTTGTCAGCATCAGTTTGTTTGTACGGCTGGGGCTCTATCGCGCAGTACTCCGATATGTCAGCTTTCGGGTCTTATGGACAATCTCGCTAGGCGCATTTCTTTCAACCTGTTTCTTTGTTCTCTCTGCATTTTACTTTGATATCTTTCTGCCCAGAACGGTATCTGTTATCTATCTCTCCTTTTTGGTGCTGCTGGTTGGTGGTGTGCGGCTGTTTTTCCGGGCGCTGCTCAATACCACCCGTCTGGCTCGTACCCAGGTGTTGATCTATGGCGCGGGTTCTTCGGGTCGACAGCTTCAAATGGCCTTGTTGCAAGGTAATGAGTTTTATCCCGTCGCCTTTATTGATGACGATCCCGCCAAACAGGGATGCGTGATCCAGGGCTGTACCGTTTATCACAGTGCTCAGTTGCCAGCCCTGATTGACCACCATGGGGTACAGAAGATCTTGCTGGCTATGCCGAGCAGCACCAGAGCGCGTCGTCAGGAGGTGATCAATGCACTTGAGCCCCTCTCTTGCGAAGTACTCTCTATCCCGGGAATGGCCGATCTGGTCAATGGCTCGGCTCGCATAGATCAGCTCAATGAGGTTTCCATCGACGATCTGTTGGGCAGAGATCCGGTAGAGCCGGTGACAAAATTAATGGAAGCCAATATCACAGGCAAAGCGGTCATGGTAACCGGTGCCGGTGGCTCCATTGGTTCTGAGTTATGTCGCCAGATCTTGCGGTGCCGACCGTCCACCTTGGTTCTGTTCGAGCTATCTGAATATGCTCTCTATGCCTTAAATAAGAATCTGCGTGAACAGTGTCAGCGCGAGCAGATCGAAACAGAGCTGGTGCCGTTATTGGGTTCAGTACAGCGCCAGCATCGTCTAAAAACGGTGATGCAGAGCTTCAGGATCCAGACCGTCTACCATACCGCGGCTTACAAACATGTCCCGCTGGTCGAGTTCAATATCATTGAAGGAGTACGTAACAACGTATTCGGCACTCTTTATGCGGCACAGGCGGCCATTGAGGCAGGGGTGGAAACATTCGTGCTGATCTCTACCGATAAAGCTGTGCGGCCAACCAATACCATGGGGGCCAGCAAGCGTCTGGCCGAATTGATCTTGCAAGCCTTGACCCGCGAGAAGCACAGCACCCGTTTTTGTATGGTGCGCTTTGGCAATGTTCTTGGATCTTCCGGCTCAGTGGTGCCGTTATTCAGACAGCAGATAGATAAGGGGGGGCCTATCACCCTGACTCACCCCGATATCATCCGTTACTTCATGACGATACCTGAGGCTGCCCAGTTGGTGATCCAGGCCGGCGCCATGGGGGAGGGGGGCGACGTCTTTGTGCTCGATATGGGGCAACCGGTACGGATCATGGAGCTGGCCAAGCGCATGATACGCCTCAGCGGCCTGACACTGCGTGATGAGCAGCGTCCCGATGGTGATATCGCCATAGAGGTGACGGGGTTGCGGCCGGGCGAAAAGCTCTACGAAGAGTTACTGATTGGTGATGATGCCAGAGGAACCGAACACCCCAGGATCATGGTGGCACAAGAGAGCTGGCTGCCCTGGTCCCGACTGCGCCCCTTGCTGGCCTCGCTGGATGATGCTTGTCACCGTTTTGATCAACAGCAAGTGCGCGAGATCCTGATGCATGCTCCTGCTGCATTCGAACCGACGGATGGTATCTGTGATCTGGTGTGGCTAGCGAAGCAGCAGCATACAATAACGGAGAACATCGTGAAGCTACCAGTACACAATGTTAATTTTTTGCTGGCTAGAAATTGAGTTACCTGTTTCTATAATGAGGCAACTTGGATGCGATTAGGCCTGGTTGTGGCATTTTATCGAGAATATGCCGCAATTATTACTAATGTTAGTATTCTATTATTTGAAAAAATGGTGACCATTGGGTTGGTTTTTTTTTGCGAGGGGGTAATTAGTCATCTACTCGGTGTGTCATTATATGGAAAATGGCTATATTCGCTCAATGCCGTCATTTTATTGTCATCAGTTACATTGATTGCCGGCTCGGAAGTTGTTGTTCCGGCATTAGTTCGGCATCCTCATTTGCGTTGGAAGATACTATCTTCAGTATTTGTTTTTCGTCTACTTTTCGCTTTGGTTGCTTTGCTTGTCACATTAGTCTACGCAAATTTTATTGTCGCAGATCAAGATGTAAGATTAATGCTGATGCTATTGGCACTGGCGCTCATTTTTAATGAACCATTTTCAGTAATAGCCAACTACTATCAAGCCACCACAAATATAGGTATTGTTGTAGCGATTCGTCTTGCAATTTTATTATTAAGGGTGCTTTTGGTAAGCCTCGCTCTTTTACTTTCATCTTATTTCATCATCTATTCAAGCAGGGCAATAGAAGCAATGTTTTTAGCTATGTCACTGTGTTGTGTTATTTATTTTAGAGGTGGCATCTGGGACTGGCATAAAAAAGTGGCAGTGGTAATGTTAAGTCGAGGTGGGGCGCTCTGGGTCCCATTAATGCTGATGCTGATTTATATGAGAATTGATCGCTTTTTCATCGAGCATTACTTAGGGTATGAACAACTAGCCATGTATGGTGTAGCTAGTCAAATGCTAGAGCAGGGCGTACTTGTACTTGGTATAGTTGTGCAGTCTATAGCCCCAATGATGTTATATGGGCGCAGAGTAAAAAAAATACATACGGTCTGTTTAGGGCTGTTATTAGTTGCATGTATCTTGCAATTAATGGGTTGGTTATGGCTACATGAAATTGTCTATTTTATCTTTGGAAAAGATTATGAGTTAGCAGCAGAATTAGCCATTATGATGTTGCCTGCGCTTTCTTTTTTCGCTGTGGATAGCGTTTTAATGCAACGGTTATACCGTGACAAAAAATATTTTTTGATAATGTGCAAGTGGTTCTTTCTCTTAATTATAAGCATGTTCAACTATTGGTTGTTGCTAAAAGTATTTCGTTCCGGTGACATTTACATCGTTTACATAACTAATGCTTTTTTGATGATGGCTGCGACGATGTCGATATACTTCATTCATCAATATAAAGGTTGCGTGTGTAAGGTCGTGCAATGATAACAATAATGACGCCAACTTATAACAGAGCATATGTTTTACCAAGGTTGTATGACAGTTTGTGTCAGCAGACAAGGCGGGACTTTGAATGGCTTGTAATCGATGACGGTAGCACTGATGGTACCGCCGAGCTTATTTTTGATTATAGAGTTAAATCTGACTTTCCAATCAATTATTTTTATAAAGAAAATGGAGGGAAGCATCGCGCTATAAATGAAGGTGTGGTTCATGCGACCGGTGATTGGATTATCATTGTGGATAGTGATGACTTATTAACTGGTGATGCTGTTGCCAAGCTATATGATGTTATGAATCATATTGGCTCGGAATTTGTTGGGATGTGTTTTAGAAAAGCAACATTATCTGGTCATATAATTGGTATCTCCGACACCGCATGGAGCAAGTCAATGGTAATGCAGCCCATCATGGCAGGGCATATATTACAAGGTGACCTGGCTTATGTTTTTCGCACTAATGTTATGCGTGAGTTTCCTTTTCCTCAGTTCCCGGGCGAAAAGTTTGTACCAGAGTTATATATATGGAATAAAATTGCCGATATAGGTAAGATAGTTTTTTATGTAGACCAAGTAATATACTTGTGTGAATATCTTCCTGATGGCTACACCTCAAATTTTAAAAAAAATCTAAGAAGTAATCCATGTGGTTTTGGTTTGTTTTATCGAGACCAGGTGATCCGAGATACTCGATTGTTCGGCAAGGTCAAAGCATGTGTCAGAAGTCTCCAGTGCATTCTTTACTGTTGGTTGAAGAAATAGCATGAAAATTGCGATGGTAATCACAGGCCTTGGTATGGGGGGCGCTGAACGACAAGTGTGCGATTTGGCAGATCAATTTATTAGGTTGGGCCACCATATATTAATTATCTCGATGACCGGTGAAATTAGCAATCGCCCACATTCGACTGCAGCAAACATCGTTTCACTGCAGATGAGGAAAACTCCATTTAGTGTTTTCAAAGCATACTGGCAGGCGATCAGGTTACTTAATCAATATAAACCGGATGTGGTGCATAGCCATATGGTGCATGCAAATATTTTTGCTCGGTTATTACGATTGTTTGTATCATTTCCGAAGCTTATCTGCTCTGCACATAGTGTTAATGAGGGAAGAGGGTGGCGGATATTGGCATACCGGCTTACCGAAAGGTTATGTGATCTTAACACAAACGTAAGCCAAGAAGCAGTTGAGGCTTTTATTAAACAAGGTGCGGTATCTGCCGGGCGAATGAAAGTCATGTATAATGGTATTGATACGGAGCGTTTTTATTTTAACGCCACAGTCAGAAATAAATTACGCTCTCAGCTTGGGATTGATGACAATAACATATTGTTAATTTCAGTAGGCAGACTGACCGCTGCCAAGGACTATACAAATTTGCTTGTTGCATTTGCGATGTTATCTTCGAGATCCAATAATGTTAAGTTGGTCATCATAGGTGAGGGTGAGGAAAAAGAATACTTAACCACAATCGCTAGCGCACAAGGGATTAGCGAGCGAGTTCATTTCTTGGGGCTGCGCTATGATGTTGAAGATTGGATGAGTGCAGCAGATATATTTGTGTTGTCATCAGCTTGGGAGGGGTTTGGTTTAGTTGTGGCTGAGGCTATGGCTACTGAGCGGGTAGTGGTTGCTACCGATTGTGGTGGAGTGAGGGAAGTGGTTGGCTCTGCTGGATTGCTTGTCCCCTCTAAAAATAGTCAGCAGCTATTTACCGCGATTGAGCAGGCTATGATGCTTTCGCCGCTTGAGAGAGAGGTGATGACTAGGGAGGCTCGGATTCGGGTTATTAGCCATTATTCAATAGAGACTATCTGTCTGCGTTGGTTAAATTTGTACCAGGACTACACATGAGCAAACATCTTTGTATGGTGAGCAATACAGCGTGGTCAATGTGGAATTTTCGCCGCGGATTATTATCTGCACTTATACAACATGGATATCGCATAACCATTGTTGCTCCACCTGATAATACAGTTTTTTCGCTCTGTGATTTGGGGTGTTCATTTATACCGTTGGCACTATCCCCTAAAGGAGTCAACCCAATTGTTGAACTAAAATTAATATTTGATTTCGTAAAAATATATAGAAAAATTAATGCGGATTTAATTATCCATTATACGGTAAAACCAAATATATATGGTTCTTTTGCTGCACATCTTTGTCGCACACCTGCCTTGGCTATAACCACTGGGTTAGGATATGCCTTTATGAATGATGGTTGGGTGCCCAAAGTAGTAAGGTTGCTTTATAAATTCGCTTTTAAATATCCTAAGCTAGTCATTTTCTTAAATGAAGATGATCGCCTTGAATTTGTATCAAGACAGTTGGTAGATGAAAGAAAGACTCTGTTACTGCCTGGCGAGGGCGTTGATTTGAGTTTTTTTTATCCTTCAGAAAAATTTGCTGAAGATGACTCGGTTAGTTTTTTGCTCATTGCGCGGTTGTTATGGGATAAGGGGATTGGAGAATATGCAGCAGCCGCAAAGCAGATTCATATTCGTCATCCAAACATAAAGTTTAAATTGCTAGGCGATGTTCAGGCTGATAACCCACGAGCGATCGGATATGCACAGTTGCATGAATGGATCAATGACGGTGTGCTGGAATATCTCGGTACTACACATGATGTTAGGCCTATCATAATGGAAAGTGATTGTATTGTGTTACCTTCTTATCGCGAAGGATTGCCAAGAACTATGATCGAAGCTGCTGCAATGGCAAAGCCAATTATTGTTACCGATGTTCCTGGATGTAGAGATGTACTGCTACATGAGAAAACCGGGTTACTCTGTCAAGCTAGAAATGTTTCATCATTGGCTGATGCGATGATGACATTCATACGAATGACTACAGCTCAAAGAACCTTGATGGGTAATGCTGGGAGGCAATTAGTTAGTGCCAGATTCGATGAGAAAAAAATCATTGGCATATATTTTGACATATTGGCTCAGCATATCGATGGCGCTCACCCCTGTGGTTGATAACTAAATGAGTATTTCATGATAAATAATAGCTATTATCCATATGGTGGTCGTTGGTATGACCTTGTACGGTTTAATTATACAATAATGTTCTTTTTTACATCCTTGGTGTCAACATTATTACCTGCATTTTTGTTTTGGGGCGAGGACTTTTGGAATTTCCTTGATGATGTAAAAATAAATTCACTTTTAGGAATCTTTATAACATGTATTACTGCTGGTTTTTTCCTGAGTCGAGTGCTTTGCTATCCTGGAGTTAATGCTTTATCTTATATGATTCCAACAGTAACCGCTGTGTATGGAATATTATTCGGTGTGTTGCTGCTGTTTCGTCTTGAGTATAGTAGGCCAGTAATTATAAGCTCGTATATATTGGTTTTAGTATCTTGCTGGCTTATTTATTACTTAGGGGCACGATCTGGCAAGGTTAAGTATTCCATCATCCCGGTTGGTAATTATCAGAAACTGTGTGCCTTGACTGCTGTTGAATGGAATATTCTTCACAAACCAGATTTTTCTCTGTTTTGTGGTAATGCCGTAGTTGCTGACCTTCACTCATCTGATTTGACGAGTGAATGGCAAAGGTTATTAACTGATTTCGTTTTGTTAGGGATACCAATCTATCACAGCAAAACTATATATGCATCATTAACAGGCCGAGTGAGCGTTGAGCAATTATATGAAAATGACTTGGGTTCCGCTATTCCCTCGTTGTTTTATTTCTTTTTAAAAAGACTAGCTGATCTTTTGGTTGTTATAATTGCACTCCCCTTTTTTATGCCGGTGTTACTTATAACAGCAATATTAATAAAGCTGGAAAGCCCTGGCCCTGTTTTCTTTAAGCAAAAGAGAGTTGGGCTGGGTAATAAAGATTTTGTAATATATAAATTTCGTAGTATGCATGACAGTTCATCATCAGACAATGCATATTTTGCTCAGGAGGTTGACAAACGGATTACTCGTGTTGGTAATTTTATTCGTAAATATAGAATTGATGAGCTCCCGCAATTCTTTAATGTTCTTAAAGGGGATATGAGCTTGATTGGTCCACGGCCTGAACAGCGTTTTTTTGTGGAGAGGTTTGAGTTTGAATTACCATTCTATATGTATCGTCATATGGTTCGTCCTGGTATAAGTGGATGGGCTCAGGTGATGCATGGCTACTCAGCTGATACAGATAGTACTCGTATAAAATTAGAATATGATTTTTATTATATTAGAAACTTTTCGCTTTGGCTTGATCTATTAATAGTAATCAAAACTATTAAAACAATGCTGACAGGGTTTGGGGCTCGTTGAGTATACGGAAATAATATATGAGCAGCTTGTATTGGATTTTATCTTCATTATACTGGTTACTTGGAGTGCATTTTTTTATGCACAACCCGGGAGGAGCAGGGCTATATCTGCCCTTTAACGCATGGGGATGGGTGTTTGCCTCGCTGGCTATTGGATTAGGATTGTGGCAAGTGACGTTACGCCAGCGTCTGCTCTTTTCTCCATTACAAGCGGGCTTATGGATAGGGGCACTCTTGCTACTGCTGCCGATGTTCTATCCAGGTTTTGCACTCAGGGATTATGCCATTCCAAGATTATTGGGGCTTTTTGCTGGTCTGCTGTTTTTATTCGGGCTCTATCAATGGCGCTTCAATCGGTTGCAGCGTGATCGCTTGCTCTATATCGTCCTGATAGCGATCGCGATGGAGGCTTTGCTCGGTCTGATACAGTTCTATCTGTTGACACCCGGTAACTGGATTGGCTACGACACTAAAACCAATCGTCCTTACGGGATCTTTCAACAGCCAAACGTGATGGCAACCTTTATGGCAACTGGTCTTGCCCTTGCTATTTGGCTGGAATTACGCCGAGAGGGTGGTCGTTTGCTGATGGCTCTGCGCTATGGCGTCATTCTATCAGCAACACTGTTGCTGGTTGTTTTGCAATCCCGAGTGGGTCAACTTGGCGGTCTGCTAGCTCTGTTTTTATTGATACCGCAACTCCATCGCCATCGAGTGCTATGGCGTATGTTGGCACTGGTTATTTTTGCGGTGGCCCTTGGCCTGCTATCACAGTACTGGATGGCAGGAGCAAAGCGCGGGTTGGAGATTTATCAATCTGGTGGTATGCGATCTATTTATTGGCCTTATGCAGCCAAGCTGATTGCCGAAGCACCATGGAGTGGTTGGGGATACGGCAGTTTTGAATCTGTTTTTCTCCATCACTACATGGCTGATAAGGCGCTGAATCCATCTATGGTGCAGATTGAGTACAATCTTGACCATCCCCACAACGAATTCCTTTATTGGGCTGTTGAGGGAGGGGTGGCTCCCATGGTTGGTATGGTGATTATGGGGGGCGCATTATTGTGGCGCCTGACGAAGGTGCGTTGGGTAAATGCCATGGCACTGCTTGCCCTGGTGACACCGATATTGCTCCATACTCAGACGGAATATCCCCTTTACCATGCAATCGTGTTGTGGTGGTTGTTGCTGACGCTGATCTATGTCGTTGACACCGAGATTGAAGAAACCCGTTTCGTGAGTTGCGGTAGCCCATCGTGGTTGGACATTGAGTATCGCCCCTGGTTGTTGCTCCGATTTATGGCAATAGCTATCCCTCTATTGATTGTCCCATTTATGCTGACAGCCCTTCATACTGCCTGGGTCGTCACCAAATACGAGCGGGGAGGTTATAAGGAGCCGACGCTCTTGCTGGAGATTATCAATCCTATGGCATGGCTGACACGAGTTGAATTTGATGTGAACTCGGTTCGTCTGATGGTCGGTTTGCAGACAAACAACAAGGATGAACTGGAAGCTTATCTGGAGTGGGGGCAGGACTTCGTACTTCATACACCACGAGCTAATATATACGCCAATATGGTGACAGCACTTAACGCTCTGGGTCGCAAAGAGGCAGCCGATACGATGCGTCTGGAAGCGCTCAGACTCTATCCTGCGGAACCTCTGCTGAGTGGCTCTGTAGCTATACCGGTGATCAGTGGTGTTGATCAATCTGCACAAAGTAATGCTCGCGCAAATTAGCGTAATTTAACAACCGGGTAAGATCGGTTATGTTAAAAAACAGATTGTTTATTTGTCTTTAGATATATGGGTTGGTGTTGTAAGCTCATGATTTTTATGGATAAAAGTTATGGCCTTTTAAGTCGTCGTTGCTGAGGAATTGCTTTGTGGCTTTTTTATTTCACCTTGATGGGTAACTGGGCGGGGGGGGGAGGGCATATCGGGTGTCACTATAAAGAGAATCTTCTGACTGCATGCAGTGGGATATTAATGAGCCCTGTAATATCTGAGATCATCATCTGTCAGATTGTATAGCAATCACAACTGAGCATTGATTTGTTATCACGCTTCGCGTCAAGAGAGTATGGTGAGTGAAAAATAAAAAAAAAGGAGTGTAAATACAGAAAACGGTATGTTGTTATCAATTGTCCATGCTATTCTGACACGGTAATCCCTGTGACCGACTTTTTGTGAGGAAATAATGAACGAGTTTCTGAAAGTTCTGCTGAACATTCGCAGTCTGCGTGCGGCTGTTCGTGAGCTGCCGTTTGAGCAACTGCTGGAAGCTAAAGAGAAGTTTGACCTGGTTTACCAAGAGCGCGCCGATTCTGTTGAACAGGAGCGTGCTGAACAGGAAGAGCGTCAGCGCAAGCTGAATGAATTCACCGAAATGCTGCAGCAGGCTGGTATTGATCCTCGTGAGCTACTGGCGACTGCCGCTGCTCCGGCTGCTGCAACTGGCGCTGCCAAGAGCAAGCGAGCTCCGCGTCCGGCTAAATACAAGTACGAAGAAGATGGCCAGGAAAAAACCTGGACCGGTCAAGGCCGTATGCCGAAAGCCATTGCTGCTCAAGTCGCATTGGGTAAAGACCTGAACGATTTCCTGATCTAATTCGTCAGGTTCAGAGATTGAATAATGCCGCCCTCGGGCGGCATTATTTTTGCCGTTTTACTCGTGGTTATCCAACCAGTATTTCCACCTCATTGTTATCTGCATTCCTCGTTTGTATCCTTTCTCTCTCGCCTTACCCGCAGTTCCTTTACTCAATATCATTCGTTGTTTACGATTAATTTTGTCCTGTGGCTCACCAAAGCGATATCGCTATTTGTATGCGTTGTGCTGATACGAGCTTCGGATATGTTTCTCACGATTCACGATTCACGATTCACGATTCACGATTCACGATTCACGGTGCGTCGTTCGGCAAGAGTAGAGCTCTCTGCTGATGGAATATCCGGTAATCGTTATCTCCGGTCAGGGGGCGTTAGGTATAGAGAGAGCCGCAAGGTATGGCCGGTATATTCAGGGTCGCCGATGCATGTAATTGGCTGCGCTGCCATGACTGCCCCTGATAATGGGCAATGAAGTTCGGCTGCAGTGTGGGAGAGGAAATTCTGTATGGTCTATGGCGATGATATTCCCCACTCTGTAGGCAGAGTGGGGGATAGCCAGGTGAAGCGCTATCGGGGCGTCACGCTATCGCTGCCACCCAGGGCGCGATAGATTTTGGCTGTGGTGGTGAGCTGCTCTTTTTGCTGTGCCAGCAGGCTCTGCTGGGCATCCCACAGTCGGTTCTGCTCATCAAGCCAAGCTTGCACGCCGGTCGCACCCGCCTGGAAGCGAGCCTTGGCCAGTCGTTCGGCCTCCCGGGCATAACTCAGCTGCTCCTGCAGATAATCGAGTCGCTGCTGGCCATAGTGGCGGGCGGCCAGATTGTCTTCCACTTCCACCAGTGCAGTGTAGAGCTGCTTGCGAAACTCGGTTTCGGCGATCTGGTAATCCAGCTCCGAGCTTTCAATGGCGAGCTGGGTGCGGTTGTATTCAAGGAAGGGGAGGGCAAGGCTGGCTCCCAGCGTACCGACCGGATTTTGCAGCACTTGCGCCAATCTATCGGATGCGGTGCTGGCGCTGCCGGTCAGGGTCAGGCTGGGGTAGAAGCTGGTGCGGATCTCATCCCCTTTAGCCAGCGTCTTGCGCAGCCGCAATTCGGCCGCTTTGACATCGGGGCGGCGGGCCAGCACATCGGCCGGAATACCCACCGCAAGTTCAGGAATGGCCTGCTTTGCAAGGGAAGCGGGTGCATACTCCAGCGGCCCGCTGCTGCGGCCCAGCAACAGACGCAGGGCATTGCGAGCCTGCTCCTGCTGCGCCTTGAGGGAGGCCAGCTCAGCCTGCTTGCCTGCCAGTTGCTGGCGTGCCTGCGCCAGATCGAGTCGGGTGATGGCGCCTGCCTGGTATTTGGTTTGGGTCAGCTGCTCGGTTCGCGTCAGGTTGGCCAGCTGCTGTTCTCCGAGTGCGATGGCAGAGCCGAGATAGCCGAGCTGCCAATACTGCTCCAGAGTATTGCCAATCAGCAGGAGTCGGGTGCTGGCGAGATCCTGCTCGCTTGCCGCCGCCTCCCAGCTTGCCTGATCTCGCACCGAGGCAAGCTTGCCCCACAAATCCACTTCGTAACTGAGGCTCAGCGAGGGGCCCAGACTGTTGGTGCCTTTGCCGCTTTTCAGATCCTTGTTGCCACTGGCTGCGATAGTGCCATTGACCGAGGGGGTGAGGTTGGTATCGGCCTGCTCGGCGCCCAGTCTGGCGCTTTTGAGCTTGAGGGCCGCCACATGCATGTCCGGGTTGGCGGCTAGAACCGCCTCGACCAATTTGTCGAGTTGGGGATCATGAAATTCCCGCCACCAGAGGCCAGCCTGCGCAGCCAGTTGGGCGCCCTCTGCTTGTTGCCATGTGGGGGCGATCGCCAACTCGGGTCTTTGATAGGTGCTGTGCTGACTACAGCCGCTGAGGGCCATAGAGAGAGCCAGCCAGGAGAGTTTGTGCATTGTTATTCCCTCGCCAGTGCGACAACAGGGTCGAGCCGCGCCGCATTGCGTGCCGGCAGGTAACCAAACAGGATCCCGATGAGTGACGAGCAGCCAAAGGCCATCAGGATGGAGAAGAGCGAGAACTGCATCTTGATGGAGTCCACCAGCAGTGCAAAGAGCGCACCAATGCCTAGCGAGAGGCCGACGCCGAAGATACCCCCCAGCAGGCTCACCATCACAGCTTCAATCAGGAACTGCTGCAAAATATCCGACTGGCGGGCGCCCACGGCCATGCGAATGCCGATCTCGCGGGTGCGCTCGACCACTGACACCAGCATGATGTTCATCACGCCCACCCCGCCGACGATCAGCGAGATCACCGCGATGGCCGAGACCATCAGGGTCATGGTGGCGGTGGTTTTCTCCACCGATTTGATGATGCTGTCGCTGCTGAAGGTGAAGAAATCCTTCACCCCGTGGCGCTTGGTGATCAGCTCGATCACCGCCTGCTCGGCCAGCGCCGGTTGTACCCCGTCCTTGACCCGGATGGTGATCTGGCTGAAGTGGTGCTGCGAGATGAGGCGACTCATCACCGCGCTGTAGGGCAGCCAGATATTGACCGACTGGCTGGTGGGGCCGAAGCCGGTCTCCTGCGAAACCACACCGACAATCCGCACCGGCAAGGTGCCGACCAGTACCACCTTGCCGACCGGCTCCTCCTTGCCAAGCAGGCTGGTGATGCTCTTCTTGTCCACCACGGCAACGGCGGCACGCTGCTGGATATCTTGCCACTCCAGTAAGCGACCACTGACCAGCGTCATCCCCTTTACCTTGAAATAGTCGTTACCGACCCCGGTCACATTGCCGCTGTTGGTCTTGTTGCGATAGCGCAACTGCCCTGAGCTGCCGATCTCGGGGCTGGCGCCCGCAAGATAGGGTTGCCCCAACAGGGCATCGAGATCCCCCTTGTTGAGGGTCTGGATGCTGGCCATCTTCTCATCGCCCCATCCTTTACCCGGGAAGATTTCGATGGTGTTGGTGCCCATCGCATTGATCTGGTCGATCACCTTGGCGCGCGCCCCTTGCCCCAGCGCCACCACACTCACCACGGCGGCGATGCCGATGATGATGCCGAGCATGGTGAGGAAGGTGCGCATCCGGTGGGCTAGCATGGCATGGATTGCCATCCGTCCCGCTTCCCGATAACGATCCCAATCGTGGCCCATGGCGCCTTTAGTGGGCGCTATTTTTTGAGGGGCTACAGCGGTGGCTGGAGCCAACACCGCCGTTTGGCAGGGGCCGCTATCTTGTTCAATCCGACCATCCTTGAGAGTGATGATCCGGTCGGCATGGCTGGCCACGTTCATATCGTGGGTGACCAGAATGATGGTATGGCCCTGAGCGTGCAGCTCCTTGAGGATCGCCATCACCTCCTTGCCGCTCTGGCTATCCAGTGCGCCGGTCGGTTCATCGGCGAGGATCACTTCGCCGCCATTGGCCAGCGCCCGGGCGATACTGACCCGCTGCTGCTGACCGCCAGAGAGTTGGCCCGGGGTATGGTGGCTGCGATCGGCCAGACCCAGTCTGCCCAGCAGCTGACGCGCACGTGCCTGGCGATCCGGGCGATTGGTGCCGGCATAGACGGCTGGGATCTCCACGTTGGCGGCGGCATCGAGGTGGGGCAGCAGGTGGTAGCGCTGAAAGATAAAGCCGAAGTGGTGGCAGCGTAGTCGGGCCAGCGCCAACGCATCCATGGTGGCGGTGTCCTGTCCGCGAAACAGGTACTGGCCGCCGCTCGGGCTATCCAGACAACCCAGCAGGTTCATCAGGGTCGACTTGCCGGAGCCGGACGCGCCGACAATGGCGATCATCTCTCCTGCCGTGATGGTGAGGTCAAGAGGGTGGAGCACGGTGACTTCGCTGTCGCCGCTCTGGTAGCGTCGCTCGACCCCTTTCAGCTGGATCAACGGCAGCTGGTTCAGGGGCTCACTCATAGCATCACCGCCATCTCATCATTGTCGGCGGGGGCACCGTGATTGAGCTGCACCTCCTCCTTCTCACTCAGCCCGCTGATCACCTCAATGCGGATCTCATCCTTCATACCAGTCTTGATATGGCGGGTTTCGGTTGTTTCATCGTCCTTGATCAGGGTGACTTCATACTCGTTATCACCCAGCGACTTGCCGAGGGCGGTTTGCGGCACAGTGAGCACCTGCTTGCGTTCGCCGAGCACTATGGTCACCTGGGTGGTCATTGCAACCCGCAGGGTATGGTCGGGATTGGGTACATCGAACAGGGCGTAGTAGTAGACAGCCGCATTGCTGGTGGTGGTGCCGGTGGTGGCCTGATCGTTGATGTTGGTAGGCGCTAACTCCACGGCGCGAAGCGTACCCTGATAGCGGGTATCCGGGTCGCCGATCAGGGTGAAGTAAACCGGCATGCCGGCTTTGACCTTGGTGACATCAGCTTCGGAGATCTGCGCCTTGACCGTCATGGTCTCGAGGTTGGCCAGCTTGAGCACGGTCGGCACCGTCTGGCTGGCTGCCAGGGTCTGGCCCTGACGGGTCACAATGCTGATGACGGTGCCATCCATCGGCGCCAGGATCTTGGTGTAGCCCAGCTCGGTCTTGGCCCTATCAACCTTGATCAGGGCGTTGTCGATATTGGCCTGGCTGTTTTGCAGTTCGGCGCGGGTGACTGCCAGCAGTGCCTCGGCACTCTCCAGATCGGCCCGTGAGCTCGCCTCCTGCTTGAACATCTGCTGCTGGCGCCGCCAGGCGAGCTCGTTCTGTTTGAGTTGCGCCTGCTTGATCTTGAGCTGGGCGCGGTTGCTGGCAAGCTCCGCCTCGGCCGTCTTGAGGTTGTTCTGGGCAATCAGGGGATCGATCTCGGCCAGCAGGTCTCCCTGCTTGACTTGATCACCGGCCTCTACGGCCAGCTTGGTAACCTGACCGGAGACCTGGGCCCCCACATCCACCTGCTCTACGGCCTGCAGCACGCCACTGGCCAGTACGGTCTGGGCGATATCCTCGCGGGTCACTTGAGCGGTCAGCATCGCCTTGGGTGGTTGACTGGGCCAGAGCAGCCAGCCGAGGAGCACCACGGCGATCAGAATTGTGATGGCCAGGGTTCTCTGCTTGGGGGTTATGTTCATCGGTCACCTGAATGGAAACGGAAAAGGTTGTGCGCGGCGATTATCCTGCAGCAAAGCCCTGATAAATAACAGCCGCAAATATGTAAGCAAAGTTATGGGGTTAACTGTCAATAAGCCGAGAAAGGAGTAAGCGAGAGGCCGCAGTGGTGAGCAAGATGATCAGCAAGAGGGGGAGTGCGGCTGGCGGTGGCGATGAGAAAGCCCTGCGCAGAGGCAGGGCTTTGGAATAGGTGATGGCGAGGTAGGATCAGGCCTTGGCCAGCAGGTCCATCACCCAGGGCAGACCCTGCTTCTTGCGGCTGACAAAGCCCGGGTGGTAGCTGGACTCTGCCGGTACTTTCGGGTGCTCGGTAAAGTAGATACGGCTGGCTGCGGCCGTCAGGTCAGTCACCATCAGCACGAAGAAGTCGAGCCCTTCGCCTTCAACACGGTGTGCCATCTCTTGCAGCAGAGTGTCAATCTGGTCGGCAAGCTGTTGTTCGCTGCCCACTTCAATTTGGCTCATGATGAAGCTCAGACTTTCGGCCTGGAATGCTTTCTCATCCTGCTGCAGCAACTGCGCAGGAGTGAGGCCGCGCAGGTCGGTTTTTGCCATCAGCAGCTGTTGACCGAACTCGGCCAGCGATACTTCGGCCAGCGGTGCCAGACGCTCGCAGGCGATCTTGTCCTGCTCGGTGGTGGTCGGCGAGGTGAGACAGAGGGTGTCGCTCATGATGGCACCCAGCATCAGGCGAGCCTGGCTGCGGGTCACGGTACCTTGCTGGCTCAGCAGATCGAAGGCGATGGTGCAGGTGCAGCCGACAGCCCGGATCCACGCATCCAGCGGAGACTGGGTGACCAGAGTGCCGAGACGGTGGTGATCCACCAGACCCAGTACATTGGCTTGTGCCAGTGTGGCAGGGCCCTGTTCCAGATCACTGAAATCCACCAGCCAGACATCTTCACCGGTCAGATCTTTGGTCAGCAACTCGGGTTCGCTGACGCCAGCCTGCTCCAGAATAAAACGGGTTTCGGTGCGCAGGTCACCCAGACGCCATGGGGTGGCCTGACGGCCCTGGCCATTGAGCCAGTCGGTGATAACCAGCGCACTGCAGATACTGTCGCTATCAGGATTCTTGTGACCAAAAACGTGGATCATAGACAAAGCCTCACAATTGGATACCCATAAAGGGGGGCAACACTATGCGAAATCCGCCACATGAAGGCAACCGGATCCACGCCCATGTTGCTGCCAGCTTCGCCTAACTCGCCATTTTATTGATCTGGGTCGGTAATCCTGACGCGAGTTCGGTGCTCACAGTTGGCTATTGGCTATTGGCTATTGGCTATTGGCTATTGGCTATTACTGGCTGCGCAGGCCATAGCTCTCGCCTGTGCCTGCGCAGTCAGCATGTTCGGTCAGCGCTATCAGTCGCCATCGCTGCAAATTGGCTTTATCACCTGATTCATCGACGCAGCAGCTCGCGGGCATTGGCCAAGGTGTTGTCGGTGATCTGGTCGCCACCGAGCAGGCGTGCCAGCTCGTTGAGACGGGCGGTCTCATCAAGGGCACTCATTTGGGTTTCGGTGGTTTTGCCATCGGTATGCTTGCTCACCACCATATGCTGGTGGCCGTTGCCTGCCACCTGAGGCAAGTGAGTGACCACCATCACCTGAGTGGACTCGCCGAGCTGGCGCAGCAGGCGACCGACCACAGCGGCAGTTGGGCCGCTGATCCCCACATCCACTTCGTCGAAAATCAGGGTCGGGGTTGAGACCTTGCGAGCACTGATCACCACGATGGCAAGGCTGATGCGCGACAGCTCACCGCCTGAGGCTACCTTGCCAAGGGGCTGGATCGGTTGGCCCGGGTTGGTGGTGACCATGAACTCCACCCGATCTATACCCAGTGGTGACAGACTGCTCTGGGCATCGGGGCGCACCTCGATGGCAAAGCGGCCATCGGGCATTGCCAGTTCGTGCATGCTGCTGGTTACCTTGGCGCCCAGCTCCTGGGCGTAACGCTGACGGCTCTGGCTCAGGGCTTCGGCGGCCTGGACAAAAGCCTGACGGGCCTCGGCCAGCTCATCTTCCATCCCCTCTAGCCGCTCTTCGTCAGAGTTGAGGCGGGCGAGATCCGAGGCCAGCTCCTGATGGTGCAGGGCCAGATCCGCCGGTTTGACGTGGTGCTTGCGGGCCAGATTGATCGCCTTGGAGAGGCGGGCCTCCAGCTCGTTAAAACGTTCGGGATCCAGTTCCAGCCGATCGAGGTAGCTACGTAGTTCGCTGTGACTCTCCTGCACCCCGATCAGTGCTTCGTTCAGCATCTCCAGTACCGGGGTGAGGCGGCTGTCCATGCTGACCAGCCCCTCGGCCCGATCGACGGCCGATTGCAGCAGCCCTGCGATAGTGGTCTCTTCGTTGTCATAGAGCAGATCGAGGCAAGCGCCGCACTCCTGCATCAGCTCGGTGCCGTTGGCCAGACGCTGGTGCTCCTCTTCTATATCTTCAAACTCCCCCGGCTGCAGGGCGAATTCGTCCAGCTCCTGCACCTGATACTCGATCAGCTGGCGACGAGCCTCTCGCTGCTGCTGCTCGGCTTTGAGCCGGTTCAGTTCGTTTTGTAGTTGGCGCCACTGCTGATAGTGCTGGCGCACCTCGTCGAGCAGCAGATGGTGACCGGCATAGCCGTCGAGCAGGGCGAGCTGGTAGTCGGGTTTGAGCAGCATCTGGTGGGCATGCTGACCATGTACGTTGACCAGCAGCTGGCCCAGATTCTTGAGCTGGGTGAGGGGCACGGGCACGCCGTTGATATAGCTGCGGGAGCGGCCCTCGGCTGAGATGACTCGCCGCACGATACATTCACTTTCGTTTTCCAGTTCGTTGGTGGCGAGCCAGGCGCGGGCGGCCGGGTTGTTGTCCAGCAGGAAGCGGGCGCTGACCTCGCTTTTGTCGCTATCGGGTCGCACCATGCCGGCTTCGGCCCGCTCTCCAAGGCAGAGACCGAGAGCATCGATGGCGATGGATTTACCGGCGCCGGTCTCACCTGTGATGCAGGTCATGCCCGGTTGCAGATCGAGTTCGAGAAACTTGACGATGGCGAAGTTGTTGACGGTCAGCTGGGTCAGCATGGTCTCATCCTGTATAGGTCAACATTACTGTGTATGCATCCAGTATATACTGGTCTTATATACAGTAAAGAGGGCGCCGCCATTTTTAACACAGGAAGGGGGAGCCTGTGTGGTATGGCTATGAGAATGCGGTACGGACCATTGACGCGCGGTACGGATATGAGAGTGCAGGGGACGTTGCCACGAAAGAAAAGAGAAGGGCGCCAATTCAGGCGCCCTCTGTGGCAATGCCGCTGTCGGTCAGCGCCGATTAAAACAGCTTGCTGCCCCAGCCGAGCTTGTTGCGCAGCACGTGGAAGTAGCTGTAGTCGAGGGGATGCACCAGATGAAGCTGATGGTGGCTCTTCTTGATCAGGATCTCATCCCCCGGGTGGACCGCCAGGGTCACCTGACCGTCACAGCTGACCTGCATCGCATCGTCCTGATTATCCGGCGAGACCAGAAGCCGTACTTCGCTGTCGGCATCGAGTACGATGGGGCGACTGCTCAGGGTGTGCGGGAACATGGGCACCAGCGTGATGGCGTTGAGCTTGGGGGTGAGGATGGCGCCACCTGCTGACAGGGAGTAGGCGGTGGAGCCGGTCGGGGTGGCGACTATGATGCCGTCCGAGCGCTGGCTATACATAAAGCTGCCATCGATATAGACCTCGAACTCGATCATATGGGCGATCTTGCCCGGGTGCAGCACTGCTTCATTCACCGCCAGATTGCTCGACTTGCGCTCGCCGTGGCGATAGACCGAGGCCTCAAGCAGGAAGCGGTGTTCGCTCTTGTAGTGGCCGGAGAGCACCTGCTCCAATGGCAGCAGGTAATCCTGCGGCGAGAGATCGGTCAGAAAGCCGAGGTTACCCCGGTTGACCCCGATCACTGCCACATCGAAGCGTGACAGTACCCGCGCCGCCCCCAGCATGTTGCCGTCACCGCCGACCACGATGGCGAGATCGGCCTGCTGGCCCAGTTGTACCAGATCCATCACGTTTTCATCGAGGATGCTCAGGGTCTGGGCGACCCGGCTCTCCACCAGTACCCGAAAGCCGCGGGCGGTCAGGTATTGATGCAGGCCGGTCAGCGTCTGGTTGGCCCCCTCATGGTGGGGTTTGCCAATCAGGGCGATGGTTTTGAACGGAGAATCCATAGTCAGTCAGATCTGGGATGGGTATTGCGGGCCAGTATACAGTGCTTTGCTCCGCTTGTGACGCTATCCCGTGTGACGGGGCCGGCTATCCCCTTGAGGCTACTGGTTAAACGGTGAGCGGTAACCCGGATAAACCGACGGTTGCGGCTATTCAGCAACCCTGATTGCCCTTTACCCCTTGAAAGCCGGGGATGCATCCCCATAATAGCGCCAACATAGTCGGTCTGTTGTCGTCCGGTCGCTCAACCAGACGTCAGGGCCCTCATAAGTAACCCCGGAATTGGAGATGTCATGAACCACGAAGAGCAAAAGGTTGAAGCGATGGAGCAAGTGGAAGCCCAGCCAGTCGAGCCGACCGATGTAGACAGTGAAGTGACAGCCGAGCAGGCCCGCATTGCCGAACTGGAAGCGCAGCTGGAAACCGCCATCCAAAAAGCGGCGGAAGAGCGTGAACGCGCCCTGCGTACCGCCGCCGAGATGGAGAACCTGCGCCGTCGTACCGAGCTGGATGTGGAGAAGGCGCACAAATTCGCTCTGGAGAAGTTCGCCAATGAACTGCTGCCGGTGCTGGACAACCTGGAGCGCGCCATCGAGCTCGCCGACAAGGAGAACGACGCCCTCAAGCCGATGGTGGAAGGTGTCGAGCTGACCCTCAAATCCATGCAGAGCGGTGTGGCCAAGTTCGGTCTGGTTGCGCTGGATCCGACCAACCAGCCGTTTGATCCGAATGCCCATCAGGCGATGAGCATGGTGCCGAGTGCCGATGTGGCGCCGAACACCGTGATTGCCGTGATGCAGAAAGGCTATGAGCTGAACGGTCGCGTGATCCGTCCGGCCATGGTCATGGTATCCAAGGCCGCCGACTGAGTCGGCACTTGATGCCCAGGCCCGCCGCTTGGCGGGCTTTTTGTTTATCTGTCTGGTCTGTCATGGACTGATCACGACAAAAGGTAGGGTTTTTGCGGGGCAGGGCTTGAAGTGGCCGCTTGCGACCCCATATAGGATGCAAGGCCACGGCGGCACAAAAATTTTGATGCCGGGAGCTTGAAAGCCAGATTGGCAGGCCCCACCTAGCCGTTAACGCATTAAGGCGAGTTCCTCGCCAGTTTATTCAAAGTATTTGGAGATTTCTCAAATGGGTAAAATCATCGGTATTGACCTGGGTACTACCAACTCCTGCGTTGCCATTCTGGACGGCGACACTGCTCGCGTGATCGAGAACGCAGAAGGCGATCGTACTACTCCGTCCATCATTGCCTATGCCGATGATGGCGAGATCCTGGTTGGTCAGCCGGCCAAGCGTCAGGCCATCACCAACCCGAAAAACACCCTGTTCGCCATCAAGCGTCTGATCGGCCGTCGTTTTGAAGATGACGAAGTACAGCGTGACCTGAAAATCATGCCGTACGCCATAGCCAAGGCCGACAACGGTGACGCCTGGGTTGAGGTGAAGGGCAAGAAAATGGCACCGCCGCAGATCTCTGCCGAAGTGCTGAAAAAGATGAAGAAGACCGCCGAAGACTATCTGGGTGAGCCGGTAACCGAAGCCGTTATCACTGTTCCGGCCTACTTCAACGACGCCCAGCGTCAGGCTACCAAGGATGCCGGTCGCATCGCCGGTCTGGATGTAAAACGCATCATCAACGAGCCGACAGCAGCGGCTTTCGCTTACGGCGTGAACAAGGTCAAGGGTGAGCGCAAGGTTGCCGTATATGACCTGGGTGGCGGTACTTTCGATATCTCCATTATCGAGATCGACGAAGTTGAAGGCGAAACCACCTTCGAAGTACTGGCGACCAACGGTAACACCCACCTGGGTGGTGAAGACTTCGACAACCGCGTCATCAACTATCTGGTAGACGAGTTCAAGCGTGAGCAGGGCATCGACCTGCGCAACGACCAGCTGGCTCTGCAGCGTCTGAAAGATGCCGCCGAGAAAGCCAAGATCGAGCTCTCTTCTGCCCAGCAGACCGACGTCAACCTGCCGTACATCACTGCAGATGCCACCGGTCCGAAGCACATGAACATCAAGGTGACCCGCGCCAAGCTGGAATCCCTGGTAGAAGACATGGTGAAAGACTCTCTGGAGCCGGTTCGTGTCGCCCTGAAAGACTCCGGTCTGGCAGTTGGCGAGATCGACGACGTGATTCTGGTCGGTGGTCAGACCCGTATGCCGCTGGTTCAGAAGACCGTTGCCGAGTTCTTTGGCAAAGAGCCGCGTAAAGACGTCAACCCGGACGAAGCCGTGGCCATGGGTGCTGCCATCCAGGGCGCCGTACTGTCCGGTGACAAGACCGACGTACTGTTGCTGGACGTTACCCCGCTCTCTCTGGGTATCGAAACCATGGGCAGCGTGATGACTGCGCTGATCGAGAAGAACACCACTATCCCGACCAAGAAGTCCCAGGTGTTCTCCACTGCCGAAGACAACCAGTCTGCCGTGACCATTCACGTGCTGCAGGGTGAGCGCAAGCGCGCCAGCGACAACAAGTCTCTGGGCCAGTTCAACCTGGAAGGCATCCGTCCGGCACCGCGTGGTCTGCCGCAGATCGAAGTGACCTTCGACATCGATGCCAACGGTATCCTGCACGTCTCTGCGAAAGACAAAGAGACCAACAAAGAGCAGAAGATCACCATCCAGGCCTCCTCTGGTCTGTCTGATGACGAGATCGAGCGCATGGTACGCGAAGCTGAAGCCAACGCGGCCGAAGACAAGAAGTTTGAAGAGCTGGTACAGGCTCGCAACCAGGCTGATGGTCTGGTCCACTCCGTGCGCAAGCAGATCACCGAAGCCGGTGAAGCCCTGCCTGCCGACGACAAGACCAAGATCGAAGCTGCTCTGAGCGAGCTGGAAGTTGCCATCAAGGGTGACGACAAGGCTGCCATCGAAGCCAAACAGCAGGCTCTGCTGGAAGCGTCCCAGAAGCTGATGGAAATTGCCCAGCAGCAGGCTCAGGCCCAGGGTGCAGCCGGTGCTGATGCCGGTCAGTCCTCCTCTTCTGCCAAGGCTGACGACGACGTAGTCGACGCCGAGTTCGAAGAAGTGAAAGACGACAAGAAGTAAGCCCTACCCAGATGGGCGGAGTCCGCTTCGCCCATCGGCTTGGTCAATGAATTCACGGGCGTTGGGTAACCAACGCCCGTCTGCGTAACCACAGGATGAGTATGTCGAAGCGCGATTTCTACGAAGTACTGGGTGTGGCGAAAGATGCCGACGATCGCGAGATCAAGAAGGCGTACAAGCGCCTGGCCATGAAGTATCACCCGGATCGTAACCAGGGTGATGCCGCATCCGAAGAGAAGTTCAAAGAGGTCAAGGAAGCCTACGAGGTCCTGACCGATGCCAACCTGCGTGCCCGTTACGACCAGTACGGTCATGCCGGTGTCGACCCGAGCCAGGGTGGCGGTGGCCACGGTGGCTTTGGCGGCGGTGCCGACTTCGCCGACATGTTTGGTGACGTATTCGGTGACATCTTCGGCGGTGGCCGTGGTGGTGCTCGTCGTGGCCCGGCCCGTGGCTCCGACCTGCGTTACACCATGGAGCTGACGCTGGAAGAGGCGGTACGCGGGGTCTCCAAGGAGATCAAGGTGCCGACTCTGGTTCACTGCGAAGTCTGTAACGGCTCCGGTGCCCACACCGGCAGCAGTGCCCAGACCTGCCCGACCTGCCACGGCTCCGGCCAGGTGCAGATGCGTCAGGGCTTCTTCGCGGTACAGCAGGCATGTCCGCACTGTCACGGCCGCGGCAAGATCATCAAGGATCCGTGCCGCAAGTGTCACGGTGAAGGTCGCTACCAGCGCACCAAGACCCTGTCGGTAAAAATTCCGGCGGGCGTCGATACCGGCGATCGCATCCGTCTCTCCGGCGAAGGGGAAGCGGGGGAAGCAGGAGCTCCGGCAGGGGATCTCTACGTACAGGTGCACGTCAAAGAGCACGAAATTTTCGTGCGTGACGGCAACAACCTCTACTGCGAAGTGCCCATCAGCTTCACCGCAGCTGCGCTGGGTGGCGAGATTGAAGTACCGACCCTGGATGGCCGCGTCAAGCTCAAGGTCACTCCGGAGACCCAGACTGGCAAGATGTTCCGCATGCGCGGCAAGGGCGTGAAGTCCGTGCGCTCCGGTCAGGTAGGGGATCTGATGTGCAAGGTGGTGATCGAGACGCCGGTCAACCTCACCGAGCAGCAGAAAGAGCTGCTGCGCCAGCTGGACGAATCCTTCAGCGGCGCCGCTGCCAAGACCCACAAGCCGAAATCGGAAGGCTTCTTCGAAGGGGTGAAACGCTTCTTCGACGATCTGACCAAGTGATGGCATAGACCCGTGTCGATATAAAGAGAGAGGGAGGCGTGATGCCTCCCTCTCTCTCTTATCTTGAACTATCGGAGATGGCGGTGGTTTGGCTGCCCCCATCTGCTGTGCGCTGTCAGGCAGCAGCCAGTGACCCACCGAGGAAGGCATAGGCGAAACCAAAATAGATCAGCACGCCCAACAGATCCATGATCGAGGTGAGCATGGGGGAGCTGAGGGTTGCCGGATCAGTCCCCATCTTCCGTGCGGCAAACGGCAGGACCAGACCAAGCAGGCTGCCAACCACAGTCACCGTCATGGCAGAGAGGCTGACAATCATGACGATGTCCCAGCCGATGCTCTTGCTCCAGAATGCCATCACCCCTTCCAGCAGGGCGACACCCAGCCCCAGAGCCATTGCGACGGGCAGATCGCGCCGCAGCACGAAAAAGAAGTCACGCATGCTCAGCTTGATCTGACCCATGCCCATTGCCCGGATCACCAAGGTGGCCGACTGGCTGCCCGAGTTGCCCCCCATGTCGATAATAGGGGCAATAAAGGCTGCGAGGATCAGTACTTCGCTGATGAGTTCTTCCTGAGCGGCGACCAGATTGCTGGTCAGTATGCCGAATACGGTCAAGACCGCCAGCCAGAAGAATCGGGCGCTGAACATGTTAAAGGTGCTGGATGCGCGAAGATCAAGTTCGGGACCTCCCAGCGCAGCCGTACCACCGAAGCGGGCAATCCGGTTGGCATCTTCCTCTTCGGCAACATCCATTGCATCATCCACGGTCACCATGCCGAGCAACTGCTGATCCTGATTCAATACGGGGAGGGCCAGCAGGTTGTAACGGGCGATCATCTCCGCGGCTTCGCCTTTGGGGGCATCGGCCTGAATACTCACCAGCTCGCGCTGCATAATGGCCGAGATGGGGGTTTTGCTGTCGGCGAGAAACAGTTCGCGCAGGGAGACAACCCCGATGAGGCGGCGCATTTCATCCACGACATACAGGGTATAAATACTCTCCCTGTCGGCAGCAGTGCTGCGCAGCCGTTGCAGCCCCTCTCCCACAGTGATGTCAGCCGTCAGGCTGGCACAATCCGAGCTCATGATGGAGCCGACGAGGTTTTCCGGGTAAGAGGCCAACCGTTGCGTATCCTCACGTTCTTCATCTGTCATCGCATCGAGCAGGGTCTGGCGCAAGGCTGCGGGCAGACGATTGTAGAGATCGGCTCTGTCATCGGGGGATAGGCGGGTACACAACTCCTCCAATTGGGGCTTGGCCATGGAACGTACCAGGCTGGCCTGAATATCGCTGGGCAGATGGCGGAAGATGCGTGCGGCACGCAATGCAGGAACCAGATTGAGAAAGGTATGAATATGTTTATCTGTCAGGCGGTTTATCGCTTGTGCCAGATCGACCTCATGAATATTCAGGCTGAGGCTCTGGATCCCCATACGATCCTTGTTTTGCAGCAGTACATACAGTTGTTGGTGAATATCTTGGTATTGCATTTATATATCCTTTAATACATCAGCCTGGAAAATAGAAAATAGAATTCCGACTGACATCACATCAGCAAAAATAGATAAGGAAATAACGCCCGAAAATTAATCCGGACTAGTCGCCGATACCGGCTCCAGGGTCAGGGTCCATGACACACCTCCTGATTGATGTAAAGAATCGTCATATGCTTACCCGTCAATAGCCACGCATGGGGAATGAACAGGTGTTGCACTCGGCACAAGTAAATGAAGGTGGAGCGGATCGCGGGACGGTCGTCGCCCGGCTAGCGGCTGTTGCCATCTCCCATGCCACCTTGTCAAAAGCCTTGTGGCTACTGACCTGCAGCGATAGAGGTTCGCCATCGTTGACGCACGCCAGAGGCGGAAAAACATGGCGTGATGAGGTAACAGTGGTAATGACATGGTGACCCTGATATCAGGAGAAGACCCATGCAGGCATTATTTACGCATCCAGTCTGTAGCATTGGATGGCGTCAGTAACAGACATCGAGTGAATACAGGGAAGGAATTGCACTCAGGTGCAAATAAACCGCTCTCCGCATAGTGCGAGATAGCGGCAGAACAATCTGCGGGGATCTCGCGACTCAGGTATTGGCTGACGAGCTCAACAACCTACTGTCATCTGATGAATTGCCCACTGATGGTCTCCGTTATTAATCAATGCTGCGATGCTACTGGAATGGTTCTTATTGGTAAATAATTAATCCACCGCCAGAAACATTTAGAAACATCTTTATTGATATTTTGGTAATTGAACGACAGGAATGTCGCGTATTCAGCCATATCGCATGCGTGATCGGTATTATTTACGCTGCTTTGTAGCCGAACCTGATGGTGTAATGCGTGTAACAATCTCCACCAACAGAATGACGTATAGGGTATGCCGATACCTGGCAGACCCATCGCCAGCACCCTGATCCGGTTGGTGGTGAGGTGCCCCCCTTCCTATTCACATTGTCAGGGTCGCTGCTCGCAGAATCGGGATCCGCCTTATTGAGTGGATCCTGATGAGGGATCCTCCTCACAACTCCCGCCAATTCCTGCTGTACAAATGTTATCCCGCTCACACTATTGCTGAAACGGTTTAGTTGTCATATTGAGTTAGCTAAATTGGTTTAGCTATGCTCTGGCTGTCGATAACAACAGCGCCCGTCCGGGCCACAGATGACAGGTGAGGAAGATGATGATGTTCAAGAGCAAGTTGGCGCTGGCGGTAGCGCTGGGATTGGGGATGAGCAGCCCGCTGTGGGCGGCGCAGGCGAGTATTGCAGGTGAGAGTGTCGAGGCCAGATTGGCGGCGCTGGAGGCGCGGGTACAGGCAGCCGAAGCGAGAGCCGAGGCGGCAGAGAGCCGTGCCAGTCAGGCGGAAGTGAAGGCGAGCGCGGCGAGTGAGCAGGCGCAGGCGGCCGACAACCGCAGCCAGAAGATGGATGAGAAGACAGCAGGTGCCCAGGGCTTCGAGTTTCACGGCTACGCCCGCTCGGGCCTGTTGGTCAACGGCAATGGCAACGGCGGGCGCGGCGGCCCCTACATCACGCCAGCCGGTTCGGTGGGCGGGGCCGTCGGTCGCCTTGGCAATGAGGATGACACCTATATGGAGGCCAACCTGCTGAAAACCCAGACCTTCGAGGATGGCAGCTGGGCCCGCTACAAGCTGATGCTGGCAGACGGGGTGGAGACCAGCAACGACTGGACCGCCAGCGATTCGAGCCTCAATACCCGTCAGGTGTTTGCCGAGATCGGCAATCTGGCGAGCTTCGACGGCCCCTTCAAGAATGCGGTGCTGTGGGCGGGCAAGCGCTTTGATCGCGACAACTTTGACATCCACTGGCTCGATTCCGACGTGGTGTTCCTGGCCGGTACCGGCGGCGGTGTCTACGACGTGCAGCTGGCCGATAGCTGGAAGGCCAACTTCTCTCTCTATGGCCGCGATTACGGCGACATCAGCGCCAGCGGTCTCTCCGATATCGAGAGCTACATCCTCACCATGAACAACCGCGTCGGTAACTGGCAGTGGATGGTGAACGGTCTCTCGGCAAAGGACAATGACGCCCGCATCAATGACAAGGGGGCGGGCAGCGAGGCGGCGGACAAGGGGGCACACACCCTGCTGGCCTACCACGGCGAGAGCTTCTTTGGCCTCAACCCCGGTTTTGCCAAGGCGGCGGTGCTGTACGGTCATGGGCTGGGGGCCGAGGTCAAGGGGCTGGGCTCTGACAGCGAGCTGTTGCCGGACGCCGATGCAGTGCGGGTCGCCGTGTTTGGCGCTACCGATCTTAATCCGCGCTGGCGTTTTGCCCCGGCCCTGCTGGCCGAGCAGAGTCAGGATCGCTACGTGAAAGGGGACGAGTACCGCTGGCTCACCTTCAATACCCGGGTGGCGCAGGTGCTGAGCCAGAACGTCGAGCTGGTCTACGAGGCGGCCTGGCAGTACATGGATCTCGATCCCAAGGGCTACAAGGGACGCCAGGCGGTGAACGGCAACTTCACCAAGCTCACCTTCGCCCCCACCTTCAAGGCGCAAACCGCCGGTTTCTTCGAACGTCCCGAGCTTAGGGTGTTCGCCAGCTGGATGGACTGGTCCTCCGAGCTCGACAACTACGCCAGCGACGATGCCATGGGCCAGAGCAACTTCACCGCCGGTGGCGAGTGGAACTTTGGTGTGCAGATGGAAACCTGGTTCTAGTTCGTTATCCCGATCACAAAAATGGCAACCGGTGCCGAGATCTGCTGGTTGGCTAAAACGGTTTAGCTGATAATGCCAGCCAACAGAACAGAGTTCGGGTTTGACCGTGGATCCGATGCAGCAGTGGAGTAGCAAGGTGACGAATCGAGTGTGGGTAATGGGGGATGCGGTGGTGGACTTGATCCCGGAAGGGGCGTTGCACTACCTCAAGTGTCCGGGTGGCGCGCCCGCCAATGTGGCGGTTGGTGTGGTACGGCTGGGTGGCGATGCGGCCTTTATCGGCCGGGTCGGTGCCGATCCGTTCGGCCGCTTTATGGCCGACACCCTGAGCGGGGAGGGGGTGGATGTGGCCGCGCTGCGGCTCGATCCAGACCATCGCACCTCTACCGTGCTGGTGGCACTGGATGATGAGGGGGAGCGCAGCTTCACCTTTATGGTGCGCCCCAGTGCCGACCAGTTCCTCACCCCAAATGAGTTGCCCCGCTTCGATGCCGGTCAGTGGCTGCTCACCTGCTCCATCGCGCTCGCCAACGAGCCGGTACGCACCAGCTGCCTGCAGGCCATGGCGGACATCAAGGCGGCAGGAGGGCGGGTCTGTTTCGACCCCAACCTGCGCCCCGAGGTGTGGGGCAACCCCGCCGAGATGCTGCCGCTGGTGCGTCAGGCCATTGCACAGGCGGATGTGGTCAAGCTCTCCATCGAGGAGCTGCAACTGCTGAGCGGTGAGGATGATCTGGCCGCCGGGCTCGCCACTCTCTCTGGCCCGGCGCTGGTGCTGGTGACCAGAGGGGCGGCCGGTATGGTGGCGCGTCTGGGTGGCGAGCTGCTGGAGTGGGTGGGGCAGAAAGTTACGCCCATCGACACCACGGGGGCGGGGGATGCCTTCGTCGCCGGTCTGCTGGCGGCCCTGGCCGGGCGTTCGTCGCTGCCGACGCTGGCCGAGTTGCCCGCCATTCTGGCTCAGGCTCACGGCTGCGGGGCGCTCGCCACCACCGCCAAGGGGGCGATGACGGCGCTGCCGACCCGCTCCGAACTGGATGCCTTTTTGCGATCAAGCGCAGATGGCTGTTGAGCTGAGGCTAGAAGCCCGGCTCGACAGCCCCTACTCTCATGTGACAAGGGCCCGCCAGCGTGGCGGGTCATAAGAGGAAGAATATGAATATCAGTGCGATAGCCAAGGATCTGGTGCCCCTGCTGGGGGGCAAGGAGAACATCGTCAGCGCTGCCCACTGCGCCACCCGGTTGCGGCTGGTGCTGGCCGATGACAGCAAGGTAAACAAGGCCGCCATCGACAAGCTGGAGGGGGTCAAGGGGTGCTTTAGCAACGCGGGCCAAATTCAGGTGATCTTCGGCACCGGTCTGGTCAACAAGGTGTATGCCGAGTTTGTGGCGCAGACCGGTACCGGCACCGCCAGCAAGGCGGAGCTGACCGACATGGCGGCGGCCAAGCTCAACGTGGCCCAGCGGTTGGCGCGAACCCTCTCCAACATCTTCGTGCCGATCATTCCGGCCATCGTCGCCTCGGGCCTGCTGATGGGGCTGCTCGGCATGGTGCGCACCTACGGTTGGGTCAATGCCGACAGCGCCCTGTTTGTGATGCTCGACATGTTCAGCTCGGCGGCCTTTATCATACTGCCGATCCTCATCGGCTTTACGGCGGCGCGGGAGTTTGGCGGCAATCCGTATCTCGGGGCGACCCTCGGTGGCATCCTCACCCACCCGGCGCTGACCAACGCCTGGGGCGTGGCCGGTGGCTTCAAGACCATGGACTTCTTCGGGCTGGATGTTGCGATGATCGGCTATCAGGGCACCGTCTTCCCGGTGCTCTTGGCGGTCTGGTTTATGTCCCATCTGGAGAAACAGCTGCGCAAGCGCATTCCGGATGCGCTGGATCTGATCCTCACCCCGTTTTTGACCGTCATCATCACCGGTTTCGTGGCACTGCTCTTTATCGGCCCGGCGGGTCGGGTATTGGGGGATGGCATCTCGTTCGGTCTGAGCGCCCTCTATGAGCAGGCGGGCTGGCTGGCGGGGCTGGTATTTGGCGGCACTTACTCGCTTATCGTCATCACCGGCATCCACCACAGCTTCCACGCCATCGAGGCGGGGCTGCTGGCGAATCCGCAAATTGGCGTCAACTTCCTGCTGCCCATCTGGGCTATGGCCAACGTGGCGCAGGGCGGGGCTTGCCTCGCGGTCTACTTCAAGACCCGTGATGTGAAGATCAAGGCCATTACCGTGCCGGCTGCCATGTCCTGCCTGCTGGGCATCACCGAGGCTGCCATCTTCGGGGTGAACCTGCGCTACATCAAACCCTTCCTCGCCGGTCTGTTTGGCGGGGCCTGCGGCGGCGCCTACGTGGTGGCGGCCAAGGTGGGGATGACGGCGGTGGGGCTGACCGGTATTCCCGGCATGGCCATCGTCCAGCCCATGAGCCTTATTCATTACATCATCGGGCTGGTGATCGCCTTTGGTGCCGCTTTCGCCGCTTCCTACCTGCTCAAGTACAAGGTGGAGTGATGAAGGAAAGCGATCTTCTCAACCAGATTGTCCGGTCGCTGCTGGCCGGACAGCTCAAGGCGGCGGCCGATCCCCATCGGCCGCGCTGGCACCTGGCAGCCCCGGTGGGGCTGCTCAACGATCCCAACGGCTTCATCGAGCACGGCGGGCGCTACCACCTCTTCTACCAGTGGAACCCGCTCGGTTGCGAGCACCGCAACAAGGGCTGGGGCCATGTCACTTCCACCGATCTGCTGCATTGGCAGCACGAGCCGGTGGCGCTGTTGCCCACCGAAGCCTATGAGAGCCACGGCTGCTATTCGGGCTCTGCGGTGAGCGACGAGCAGGGGCATCTGACCCTTATCTACACCGGCAATGTCAAATACCCGGATGGCAGCCGCACCGCCTATCAGTGTCTGGCCCGCGCCGACGGTGAGGGTAGTTTTGCCAAGCTGGGGCCTGTGCTGGATCTGCCCGAAGGCTACAGCGGCCACGTGCGCGACCCCAAGGTGTGGCATGACGGCCAGCAGTGGCTGATGGTGCTGGGGGCCCGCACCCTGGATGACAAGGGCGAAGTGCTGCTCTATCGCGGCGACACCCTGCAAAGCTGGCAGCGGGTGGGCCCCATCGCCGGTAGCGGGCGAGGGGGGCTGGGTGAGTTTGGCTATATGTGGGAGTGCCCGGATCTCTTCCCGCTGGGGGAGCGCCATGTGCTGATCAGCTGCCCGCAGGGGATTGCCCCACAGGGAGAGGATTATCTCAACCTCTACCAGTGCGGCTGGCTGGCGGGTGACTTCGACGGCGAGCGCTTCGAGCACGGGGCTTTCCACGAGCTGGATCGGGGCTTCGAGTTCTATGCGCCGCAAACCACCCGAGACAGTCAGGGGCGCCGCCTCTTGTTTGGTTGGCTGGGGCTGCCGGAGGAGAACGAGATGAGCCAGCCCACAGTCGCTTACGGCTGGATCCACCAGATGAGCTGCCCGCGGGAGCTGTTCTGGCAGGATGAGTGGCTCTGCCAGCGGCCGGTGGCCGAGCTCGCGGCATTGAAGGGAGAGTTGACCCGTTTCGAGGGGACGCTTGGCGAGTTTCCGGGGCTGGCCATCGACTCGGCCTGGCTCGATATGGAGCTCTGCGGTGAGGGGAGTCTCTGGTTCGGCGCCGTGGCCGAGCTGGTGTGGCAGCCGGGGCGCCTCACCTTGCGGCGCCAGAACTGGCAGAGCGGAGCGTGGGAGACCCGCAGCAGCCCATGGGCTGGCGGGCGGATCACCGTGCTGTTCGATCGCTCCAGTCTGGAGTGTTTTATCGATGAGGGTCGTCACAGCCTGTCGGTGCGCTACTTCCCCGGGGAAAAGCCGCAACTTTCATCAGGTAACGGCGATGATGGCAGCAAAATTTGCCTCAATCACTGGCCGCTGTCGGCGTGCCTAGTACAATAGCCCGGTTCTAGTCAGCCGGGAGGCCAGGTGGAGAAGAAGAAACGGATCACGATTGCCCAGATCGCCGAACTGGCGGGGGTGTCCAAGGCGACCGCCAGTCTGGTGCTCAACGGGAAGAGTGCGGAGTACCGGATTGCCGACGATACCCGCAAGCGCATTCAGGCGGTGGCGGAGGAGTGTCACTACCTGCCGAGCTTTCACGCCCGCTCCCTGCGCGAGACCCGCAGCTACACCTGGGGGCTGGTGATCCCCGATCTCACCAACTTCGGTTTTGCCCGCATCGCCCGTGCCCTCGAGGCGCATTGTCGGGAGGCGGGCATCCAGCTGCTGATCGCCTGCTCCGAGGATGATCCCGCCCTCGAGCAGCGGGTGGTGGACAACCTCATCAGCCGCCAGGTGGATGGGCTGATTGTCGCCTCCAGCGGCCACAGCGATGACATCTATGCCCGCATCCACGACCGCCTGCCGGTGGTGCAGCTCGACCGCCATATTGGCGAGTCGCGCCTGCCCATGGTGATCTCCGATGCCTGCAAGGCCACCGCCGAGCTGGTGCGGGACATGACCAGCGAGTGCGGCGAGCAGATCTACTACTTCGGTGGCCTGCTGGATCTCTCCCCTAGTCGTCACCGGCTGGCGGGCTATGAGCTGGGGCTCCATCGCGCCGGTTTTGAAGCCGATGCCGCCCGGGTGCGCCATCGCGACTACCAGCCGAGCTCCGGTTATCAGCTGATGGCTGAGCTGGTGGCCGAGCTGGGAGCGCCCCCCAAGGGGCTCTTTACCGCCTCCTTTACCCTGCTGGAAGGGGTACTGCGCTACCTCAACGAGGCGGGGTTGATGGAGACAGGGATGCGGCTGTGCACCTTCGACGATCACGACCTGCTCGACTGCATTCCCATGCGAATCGACTCGGTGGCGCAGGATTGTCCGGCGCTGGCCCTCGCCGCTTTCGAGCTGATGCAGCAACTGATTGCGGGCAATCCCCCGGCGCAGACTGCCCAGGTGATCACCCCCAGGGTGCGCTGGCGCAGCCGCCGCTAGCCACTCTTCGCCCATCCCATATGAGAAAGCCCCGCCATTGCTGGCGGGGCTTTTTGCCGTTGGTGGATGGAGCCATGACTCTGATCGACAACTCAATCCGTGGTGCTGGCGCGCCAGAATATCTGCTTGATATGGGGATGAATGCCGAGTTTCACCATCAGGGCGTCGAGCTCGTCACCATCGATGGAGGTAGCCAGCAGCACCGCCGAGATCTCCAGATCCCTCTCGCCAAACGGCTCGATGTCGAGCTCGCTCATGGGATAGTTGGCCTGCTCCAGCATCTCCTCGAGCCAGTGCAGCACCTCCTTCTGATGCTCGCGCGGGGTCAGGGCTGTCACCTTGTAGGTAACTTCTGTGTCCAGATTGTCTACCGGGCGACGGTTGATCTGGTTGACCAGCGGTCTCAGCAGGGTGTTGGCGGCCAGCACGAACAGGGCGCCCAGAATGGCCTCCATGGCGAGCCCGGCGCCACAGGCGGCGCCGACCGCAGCGACACCCCACAGGGTGGCGGCGGTGTTGATGCCACGGATATTGCCCGACTCGCGCATGATGACGCCAGCGCCGAGAAAGCCGATGCCGGAGACAATATAGGCCACCACATGGACCACGTTGTAGTTGCCGCCGTGCAGGTCATAGATTCGCTGGGCCAGGCTGACGAACAGGGCGGCTCCCACGGCGACCAGCACGTTGGTGCGCAGGCCCGCGGTACGTTGGCGGTACTGGCGCTCCAGCCCGACCAGACTGCCGAGCACAAAGGCGAGCAGCAGGCTAGCCAGAGTGTCGAGCAGTGAGAGCATGTCTAGTTGTTGCCACATCTTCATGGCGTACTCCTTCTTATGAAAGCTGGCTTGGCACAATCCATGATGAAACGCCGGGTGGCGGATGGATCAGAGGGGGATTGAGCGGATGGCCAGCAGAAAAACGCAGCGTCCCGGGTTTAGCTTCCGGGGCGCGAGCATCATCAGATGCCCTGACGCTCGGAGAGGACGCAACAAGTGGGGCCAGCGTGGCTGGCCCCCTGAACGGTCGTTAGTGCAGCAGGATGCGCGTCAGTTGAGTTCGGGAGCCGTGTCGATGCGCGGACGCAGCTCCCAGCGCACCGGATGCGCTACTCCGACCTGATGAACAAACTGCACCAGATAGCGGCGCTGGGGTGGAGTGCAGTGCACATTGAGCACCAGCTCTCGCCCGCCGCTGCGACCCGGTTTCATCGATTGCATCGGTTGCAGTCCGGCCGGTTGCAGGGTGTGGCTCACCATATCCAGCACTTGCTCCATATCGGCGCGATCCTCGCAACGGATCTGCAGCCTATAGTGGTGCTGGCGCGGTTTGCCGCCCAGCCAGCGTGGCAATATGCCGCGCCCCAGCTTGCTCAGCAGGGGGTGAGCCCGGGGTGCAACAGAACCTGTTGCGACCACGCGATCCGCAGCCGGTTTGATTGAGATAAAACGCATAGCAGCCTCCTTGTGGGAAGCAGAAACTATGCAGGCAAGGTGTCATGGCAAAGCCAGATCACCTGACGTCAAGTGTGAAAAAAGAGAAGAGGGGAGTGGATTTCCGCTTCTCGCAGGGTTGCGAGCATGCGGCAGAGAAAGACCTGCGGCTAGCTCGCGACCTTGGTACCGACGATGAGGGTCGGTCTACAACTGTCACTTGATGAGTTGCCCACTGATGGTCTCCGCTGTGTTAAGAACGGCAAAATGGTACTCATCCAGAGCGGTGAGGTAAAGCCTTATCGACCTTCCAGCAACATTTAGATACAAGTTTGTCAATAATGGGGCCGACTGGCTACCTCCATAAGCATCAGGGAGCGACGATAGCCATCGCCGCGCGATGACGCCCCGCTAGCAGGACCGCCCCTGTCTTGCGCGACCTGTTACTTCAGCCCCAGGCGCTTGAGGAGCATGGCGGCCGGGCAGAAACCGGTGAATGCGCTCTGGATCAGGTTGACCCCGACAAAGGCACTCAACCAGACAAAGCCCGGATGAACCCAGGTGGTAAGGATAAGCGAGAGCAGCAACATGCAACCCGCGACGATTCTGACTCCGTTATCTACTGTCATGGTCTTTCTCCTTATCTACTTTAGATATTGCTAATTTAGTGTTGTTTTATACAATAGAACAAATATCAGCAATTGCTAATTTACTCTTATGAGCCAATTCGACGAGATGAACAGACATGCGACAGCCGCCGCCTCCCTGCTCAAGGCGTTGGCTCATCCCGAACGCCTGATGGTGCTCTGCCAGCTGGTGGAGGGGGAGAAGGGGGTCGGGGAGCTGCTGGCCCATAGCCAACTCGGGCAGTCGGCGTTTTCCCAGCAGTTGTCGGTGCTCAAGCGCTACGGCCTGATCCGTTCGCGCAAGGTCTCCCAGCAGATCTACTACTCGCTGGTGAGCGAGGCGGCTGCCGATGTGCTGGGGGCGCTGCAAACCCATTTTTGTCACTCAGAAAATAAGGAATCTTGATGATGGAAAGCCAATGGCTGCTCTCTTTGGGCGGTGGCATGCTGGCGGGGCTGTCGGCCCTGATCCTGATGTTGTTCAACGGCCGGGTTGCCGGGATCAGCGGCATTCTGGCCGGTGCGCTGCAACACCGTACGCCGTGGCGGGTGCTATTTCTGCTGGGGCTCGGGGCGGGCGCCTGGTTGGCGCTGACTCTGGGTTGGTCCACCATGCCCGCATTCACCACCTTGCCCGGCTGGCCTGTAGTGCTGCTGGCCGGTCTGCTGGTCGGCATCGGTACCCGTCTTGGCAATGGCTGCACCAGCGGCCACGGCATCTGCGGTATGGGGCGGCTCTCCCTGCGCTCCATCGTCGCCACCCTGACCTTTATGGCGGCAGGCTTTATCACCGTCTTCGTCACTCATCATCTGCTGTAAGGGGCTGATTGCCATGAAGTTGCTGACAAGTTTGTTTGCGGGTGTGTTGTTCGGACTGGGGATGGCCATCTCCGGCATGATGGATCCCGCCCGGGTCACCGGTTTTCTCGATCTGGCCGGGGCCTGGGATCCCAGCCTCGTCTTCGTGATGGGGGGCGCCCTGCTGGTCTTTATGCCGGGTTACTTCCTGCTGGTGAAACCCCGCCGCCAGAGTGTGCTGGGGGAGCCCATCGTCGCCGTACCGGCCCCCAGGCTGGATCGCCGGCTGATCGGCGGGGCGGCGCTGTTTGGCATCGGCTGGGGATTGGTGGGTATCTGCCCGGGGCCTGCTCTGAGTCTCATTTCCAGCGGGCAGCCCATGATAATGTTGTTTATAGCGGCCATGGTGGCCGGGATCTTGCTGTTTGACAAAGGACTGGCCAGGGTGCTGACCAAGGCGCCAGCTCGGGGAGTGGATAAGGTGCGCCAGTCCCATACCGCCTGATCCCGTGAAGTGACAGATTACGCCAGGGAAGGAGAGTAATGATGGAAAAGATCCGGTTGCTGGGGATCACCTTGTTGGTGATGACATCGCAGGCCATGACATCCCCCCTGGCCTTTGCCGCGGACGGGGAGCCTATTGCCCCACTGACAGTGCCCCTGTTGACAGCGGCGCCGCAGGCGGTGACCGACTGGCTGACGCTGGATGGCACCGTCAGTGCCATCAATCAGGGGACAGTGGCGGCCCAGACCAGCGGCCGGGTCTCCCGTATGCTGGTGGATGTGAACGATCAGGTGCAAGCGGGGCAACCGCTGCTGGAGATCAGTGGCAAGGAGCAGTTTGCCGCCGTCACGGGTGCCGAGGCGCGGCTGGCGCGGGCGCAGGCCCAGCAAGTGGAAGCCGAGCGCCAGCTCGCCCGCTTTCAGGCGCTGATTGCCAAGGGCGTGATCACCCGCGCCCAGCTCGACAATGCCCAGGCGACTGATCGCGCCGCCCGCGCCGAGGTGAACGCTGCCGATGCGGCTCTCACTCAGGCCCGCGAGGCCTACGGTTATACCCGCATTCTGGCTCCCTACGCCGGAGTGGTGACCAAACGGCTGGTAGAGCTGGGGGAGACTGTTGCCCCCGGTACCCCATTGCTCTCCGGTTTCTCCCTCGACACCTTGCGGGTGGAGGTGGAGTTGCCCCAATCCGCCCTGACGCTCGCTCGGTCACCTGCTGATGTGCAGGTGCTGCTGCCCGATGGCAAGTCTGTTATCCCGGTCAAATTGACCCGCTTCAACTATGCCGACAGCCAGAGCCACGCCTTCAGGTTGCGCCTCGACTTGCCGCCGCAAACCGCAGGTGTGCTGCCCGGCATGTGGCTCAAGGTGCAGCTCAAGCAGGGTGAACGTCAGGTGTTGCAAGTGCCGGATCGCGCCCTGCTGCGGCAAGGGGAGTTCAACGGCGTCTATCTGCAGCAACCCGCTGGCTGGGCCCTGACGCCGGTGCGGGTAGGCCATTGCTTTGAAGGGCAGTGCGAGATCCTGGCCGGGCTGCAAGCCGGTGACAAGCTGGCTCCCGATGCCTGGGCGCAGCAGCAGGAGGTGGCCCATGAGTAGCGAGCTGAATGGCAACAAGGAGAGGCTGGGGCCTGCCGGTCGGCTGGCTGCGCTGTTTCAGGGCTCGGCCATCACCCCGCTGCTGGCACTGGTGGGGCTGTTGCTCGGCTTGTTTGCTGTGCTGGTGACCCCCAAGGAGGAGGAGCCGCAGATCGATGTCACCTTCGCTGATGTCTACATTCCCTTCCCGGGAGCCACTCCGGCTGAAGTGGCCTCTCTCGTCACCACTCCTGCCGAGCAGGTGGTCTCCCAGATAAAGGGGATTGATACTCTCTACTCTTTTTCCCAACCCGATGGCGCCCTGCTGGTGGTGGTGTTCAAGGTAGGGGTGAGCCGCGAGCAGGCCATCGTCGATCTCAACAACCAGCTCGACTCCCACCGCGACTGGTTGCCACAGGGGATCGGAGTCGGTCAGCCACTGGTGAAACCGAGGGGGATCGATGATGTCCCCATCGTCAGTTTGACCTTATGGAGCAAAGAGGGGAGCAAGCAACTGGGGGCTCCCGAACTGACCCGGGGCGCCCATGAGCTGGAGACCGAACTCAAGCGCATTCCCGGTACCCGCGATATTTACACGCTGGGCAGCCAGAGTGCCGTGTTGCGGGTGATGCCGGATCCGGTGGCCCTCAGCGCCCACGACATCAGCTGGGGCGAGCTGAGCCAGCGACTTGCTGCCGCCAATCAGGTGGGCCCGACACAGGCTATCGAGCAAGACAACAGTGAGATCAAGGTGCAGGTGGGGCAGTTCCTGCAAAGTGAGCAGGAGGCTAGAGAGCTGGTGGTGGGGCTGCACGACGGCAAGCCGGTCTATCTGGGGGAGGTGGCCAGGGTCTCTCTGGGTCAGGAGACTCCGACCAAACGCAGCTGGATGGGATTGGGACATGCCAGTTATCCGGCGGTGACCCTGGCCATCGGCAAGCAGCCGGGCCAGAACGCGGTCGATGTGGCCAAGCGGGTGGAGGCGCGGGTCGAGAGTCTCAAGAATCGGCTTATTCCTGCCGGGGTCGAGGTGACGGTGACCCGGGACTACGGCGTCACCGCCGAGACCAAATCCAACACCCTGATCGGCAAGCTGATTTTTGCCACCACGGCGGTGGTGCTGCTGGTACTGGTGAGCATGGGTTGGCGCGAGGCGCTGGTGGTGGGTGTGGCCATCGTCATCACCCTGGCACTGACCCTGTTTGCCAGCTGGGCCTGGGGCTTTACCCTCAACCGAGTGTCGCTGTTTGCGCTGATCTTCTCCATCGGCATTCTGGTGGATGACGCTATCGTGGTGGTGGAGAACATCCACCGCCATCGCGGTTTGGGCAAGGGGGCGCTCAAGGATCTGATTCCGGGGGCGGTGGACGAGGTAGGGGGGCCGACTATACTGGCGACCCTGACCGTCATTGCGGCCCTGCTGCCGATGGCCTTTGTCAGCGGTCTGATGGGCCCCTACATGAGCCCCATCCCCATCAACGCTAGTATGGGGATGCTCATCTCCCTGCTGGTAGCCTTTATCTTCTCACCCTGGCTGGCGAGCCATTTGCTCAAGGAGGAGGCGCACGGTGCCCACGACGAGGCCAAGGCAGGTCTTTTTCACCGGCTGATGACCCCTTTCCTGATCGGTGATGGCGCCAAGCGCGCCAGACGCAAGCTCTGGCTGGCGGTGTTGCTGCTGGTCGGGGCCGCCACCGCCATGCCGGTGGTGCAGTGGGTGGTGCTCAAGATGCTCCCCTTTGACAACAAGTCGGAATTTCAGCTGGTGCTCGATATGCCGGAGGGGGCGACCCTGGAGCAGACCGAGCGCACCTTGCTGGCGGTCGGGCGGGAGCTTGCCAAGGTGGAGGAGGTGAAGGATTACCAGATCTACGCCGGCACAGCCGCCCCCATCAATTTCAACGGGCTGGTACGCCACTACTTTATCCGCAGCGGCGCCAACGTGGGGGATATTCAGGTCAATCTGGTGGACAAGCATGAACGGGATCGCAGCAGCCACCAGATTGCCCAGTCGGTTCGGGAGCCGCTGCAGGCCATCGCCAGTGCGGCAGGGGGCAACTTGAAAGTCGTTGAGGTGCCGCCCGGCCCGCCGGTCTGGTCCCCCATCGTTGCGGAAGTGTATGGCCCGACTCAGGCCGCCCGCGAAGCGGCCGCTCGCGCTGTACAGGCCCGTTTTGTGGCCACGGCGGATCTGGTGGATGTGGATATCTATCTGACTGACCCGCAGCCCAAGTGGCGGCTGGTGGTGGATCGCAGCAAGGCGGCCCTGCTCGGGGTCGATCTCGGGGATCTGGTGAACACCCTCAATGGCGAGGTGGGTTATCAGGATGCCAGCTGGCTGCAGGGGCAAGGCGCCAAGTATCCGGTGCCGATCCGCATCGAACTGGCACCCGGTGACAAACGGGAGCTGGCGGGTGTGCTGGCCCTCAAGGTGCGCAGCCAGAGCGGTCAGCTGGTGCGGGTCTCCGAGCTGGTGAGTCGCCGTGATGAGGTGGCCCCCAGCTATATCATGCACAAGAACATGCAGCCCATGGTGATGGTGGTGGCCGACATGGGTGGCCATACCGACAGCCCGCTCTACGGCATGTTTGCCGCCGGTGCCGACATCGACCTGCCCCAATATTACGTGCAGCAGCCCGACAAGCTGGGGGAGGTGGCGCTGTTGTGGGACGGGGAGTGGAAGATCACCTACGAGACCTTCCGCGACATGGGGATTGCCTACGGGGTGGGAATGATCCTCATCTACCTGCTGGTGGTGGCCCAGTTCCGCTCCTATCTGGTGCCACTCATCATCATGGCTCCCATTCCGCTCACCATCATAGGGGTGATGCCGGGCCACGCCCTGCTGGGAGCCCAGTTTACCGCTACCTCGATGATCGGGATGATCGCCCTGGCCGGGATCATCGTACGCAACAGCATCCTGCTGGTGGACTTTATCGAACAGCAGCGCAGCGCCGGAGTGGCGTTCGAGCAGGCGGTGATCGAAGCGGCGCAGGTGCGGGCCAAACCCATCATGCTGACGGCGCTGGCGGCGATGATCGGGGCTCTGTTTATCCTCGATGATCCCATCTTCAACGGACTGGCCATCAGCCTGATTTTCGGGATCCTGGTCTCCACTTTGCTCACCCTGGTGGTGATACCCTTGCTCTATTATGCCCTGCTCTCCCGACGCTCATGACGGGAGTCACTAGCGAAAGGATGCGCGATGAAGAGAGGTTGGTTGTGGTGGGGAAGTGGCGCCGTGGTAGCGGTGGCTGCGGCAGCATGGTGGTGGCGACCGCAGCCGACGCCGATCAGGCTGGCAGAGGTCGCGCGGGGGGATGTGCTGGTCACCGTGGTCAACACCCGGGCTGGCACCATCAAGTCGTGCCAGCGGGCCGGGCTCAGTCTGCCCGGTGGCGGCGTGGTGGAGCAGATCGCCGTCAAGGCCGGGGAGCGGGTGGCCCGGGGAGATCTGCTGCTGACCCTCTGGAGTGACGATATTCACGCCGATCTTGCCCGTGCCCGTGCCCAGCAGGCCCTTGGCAAGACCCAGCGCGAGGAGCGTTGCTGCGAGGCGGCCTACTACGAGCGGGAGGCCAACCGGCTGGCCACCTTACTGGCCAAAAACCTCACCTCCCGCACCCTCGCCGAGCAGGCCCAGAATCTGGCCGATACCCGCCGCTATGTCTGCCGCGCATCCCGCCAGCAGGAGCGGGTTGACGAGGCGCAGGTCGCCCAGGTGGAGGCACGCTTGAGCGAGCGCCGCTTGCTGGCGCCGTTTGCCGGAGTGGTGGCGGAGGTCAACAGCAAGCTGGGCGAATACATGACCCCCTCACCGCCCGGAGTGGCCATGCCCCCCGTTATCGATCTCATCGACGATCGCTGTCTGTATGTCTCAGCCCCCATCGATGAGGTGGATGCCGCCCGCCTCAAGGTGGGGCAGTCTGCCCGGGTACTGCTCGACGCCATGCCCGGGCGCGATTTTGCCGCCACCGTCACCCGCATCGCCCCCTATGTGAAGGAGCTGGAGAAGCAGGCCCGCACCGTCGAGGTGGAGGCATCGCTCACTGCCCTGCCCACCGATGTGCCCCTGCTTATCGGCTACAGCGCCGATCTTGAGGTCGAGGTGACCCGCGCCACCGATGTGCTGCGGGTAGCGGCCAGCAGCCGGGCCGACGATGGCAGCGTGCTGCGGCTGGAAGGGGATAAGCTGGTGCGGGTGGTACCCCGCTGGGGCGTGGAAAACTGGAACTGGATTGAGGTGGCCGAGGGGCTCGCTGCCGGTGATCGGCTGGCAGCCCAGCCCGGACAGATTGTCGGGGAGGGCCCTTTCAGCGCCGCCACGGAGCAGACGGATGAGTGATCTCATTCGCCTTGAGGCCGTCAGCCGACGTTTCACTCTGGGGGGGAGCGAGGTGGCTGCCCTCGACCGCGTATCCCTGCAGGTTGCCGAGGGGGAGTATCTGGCGGTGATGGGCCCCTCTGGCTCCGGCAAATCGACCCTGCTCAATGTGCTGGGGCTGCTGGATCGGCCAGACGAGGGGCGCTACTGGCTGGGAGGGGAGGACACCGCCACCCTGTCAGAGCCAGCGCTGGCCCAGCTGCGCGGCCATCGCATCGGTTTCGTGTTCCAGTCGTTTCACCTTATCTCCCGCCTCACCGCCCGTGAAAACGTCGAGCTGCCGCTGATGTTGTGCGGGATCGCCCCCGCCGAGCGCCATCGTCGCAGCCAACGACTGCTGGGGGAGCTGGGGCTGGAGAACCGGGCCGGACACCGCCCTGCCGAGCTCTCCGGCGGTCAGCGTCAGCGGGTGGCCATCGCCCGGGCCATGGCGATGGCGCCGCGGCTGATCCTGGCCGACGAGCCCACCGGCAATCTCGACTCCCGTTCCGGGGAGGAGGTGATTACCCTGCTGGAGGGGCTCAACCGGGAGCAGGGGATCACGCTGGTGGTGGTGACTCACGACCCGCGCCTCGGTGAGCGGGCGGGCAGACGTATCCTGATGAACGATGGCCGTATCAACATTGATAGCGGCGGTAGCTGAATGCGGCGCCCCGATGTGATCCGCTTTGCCGCCGTGGCCTTGCTGCGTCAGCGTTCACGGGCGCTGGTCTTGATCCTGGCGGTGAGTCTGAGTGTCACCTCGGTGCTGCTGCTCACCGCGCTGGGGGAGGGGGCGAGGCGCTATGTGGCGGACCAGTTCAGCTCCCTTGGCAAGGATCTGCTGGTGATGTTCCCGGGCCGCAAGGAGACCACCGGCGGGCTGCCGCCGGTCACCGGCAACAGTCTGCGGCAGATCACCCTCGATGACATGCACTACCTTGGCCAGCACCAGCCAAACGTGCGGCTGGTGCCGCTGGTGATGGGCTTTGCCGAGGCCAAACAGGGGGCGCGGTTGCGTCAGACCATGCTGCTTGGCAGCAGCAACGGGCTGCGCGATACCCACGGGCTGGAGCTGCTCTCCGGCCGCTGGCTGCCGGGGGATGCCGCAGAGGATCGCCCGGCCGTTCTGCTCGGGGCCAAGGTGGCCCGTGAGCTGTTCGGTCAGGTCGATCCGGTCGGACAGTGGCTGCGTTTTGACAATCGCCGCTTTCGGGTGGTAGGGGTCTTCACCAGCCAGAGCAGCAATCTGGGGATGGACATGGCCGAAGCCGCGCTGATCCCGGTCGGTAGCGCCATGCGGCTGTTTAATACCGAGGGGCTGTTTCGGCTGCTGATCCAGCCGCTGGCGGGGCAAGCGGTGCCGCCGCTGGTCAAGCGACTGGAGCAGCTGATGCAGGGGCGCCACGGGGTGCTCGATGTGACCGTGGTGCGCCGTGACGCCATGCTGGCCACCTTCTCCACCATTCTCTCGACCCTCACCTTGGCGGTTGCCGGCATCGGCGCCATCAGCCTGCTGGTCTCCGGCATCATGATGATGAATCTGGCGCTGATCAGCACCCGCCAGCGCACTGGCGAGATCGGCCTGCTCAAGGCGCTGGGGGCCGACAGTTGCCAGATCCGCCAGCTGTTTTTGTGGGAGGCACTGCTGCTGAGCGGCAGTGGCGCGCTGTTTGGCACTGTGTTGGGCTATGCCCTGGTTGGCCTCGTCGGAGTGATTTGGCCCGGATTTCCGGCGGCGGTCCCTCTGCTCGCTACTTTCTGCACCATACCGGCGGCCCTGCTGACCGGGCTGTTTTTTAGCTGGTTGCCCGCCTCCCGGGCGGCACGGCAAGATCCGGTCAACAGCCTGCGCAGCGGGCAGTGGAGCGGTGGCTGATGCGCGCTGTCGATCTGCTGTTCTGGCTCTGGCGTGCCTTGCTGGCGGGGCGCAGTCGCAGTCTGCTGTCGGCGCTCGGCATTGCCATCGGGATCGCTTCGGTGACCCTGCTTACCGGCATCGGCGAGGGGCTCAGGCTCTATCTGCTCGACAGCTTCTCCCAATTTGGCACCCGGTTGATCGCAGTGACCCCGGGCAAGACCGAAACCGCAGGCGGCCCGCCCGGCATCCTCTCCAGCAGCCGTCCCCTGCTGCTGGAGGATGCCGATGCCCTCGCCAGATTGGCAGGGGTAGAGGCGGCGCTCCCTGTGGTGCAGGGGCAAGGGGAGGTGCGCAGCCGCGGATTGACCCGCAGCACCGCCATTCTGGGCACCGGTCCGGCTGCGCTCTCAGGCTGGCGGCTCACCCTGGAGCAGGGGCGTTTTCTGCCTGCGGATGACAGTGCCATGCCCCGCGCCTATGCGGTGCTGGGGGCCAAGGTGGCGGCTGAGCTGTTTCCCGGTGGCGATGCGCCGGGCAGTCTGCTGCGGGCCGGTGATCGCCGTTTTCGGGTGGCCGGGGTGCTGGCGCCCAAGGGGCAATTTCTCGGCTTTGATCTGGATGACATGATTTATCTGCCCGCCGCTCACGCCCAGGCGCTGTTCAACAAGGAGGGGCTGCAGGAGATCGACGTCATCTATCGCTCCGGACAGACGGAAGCCGATATCACCGCCCAGATCCGGCGGGTGCTGATCGCCCGCCACGGCGCCGAGGACTTCACCCTCACCTCCCAGCAGGACATGCTAGCCAGCCTCGACAAAATACTCTCCATCATCAAGCTGGCGGTTGGCGGGCTCGGCATTATCTCGCTGCTGATCGGGGCGGTCGGCATCTTCAGTATCATGAGCATCGCCCAGCAGGAGCGGATCCCCGAGGTAGGCTTGCTGATGGCGTTGGGCTGTCCGCGGCGGCGCATTCTATTGCTGTTCCTGCTCGAAGCCGTGGTGCTGGCGCTGCTGGGCGGAGCCATGGGACTGGCCCTGCTCGGCGGGCTCAAGCTGCTGCTCACTCTGCTGGCGGCCGGCTTGCCGCTCACCCTCCATCCTCTCTATCTGCTGCTGGCGCTCGGTTGCAGCGCTCTGGTTGGTCTATTGGCCGGGGTTGCTCCTGCGCTACGAGCTGTGCGTCTCGATCCCGTGGTTGCCCTGCGCGGTGACTAGGTCGCCCCTTTCGCAAGAGGCGCGTTACGCTCGGGTCTTAGCAGAGGGGGACTAGGTGACCCCCTCTGCAACCGGCACGCTGCGCTCAGATCTGAACAGAGGAAAGTAGCGGCGATCCGCCTGACTCATGTGGCCGACCACCAGCTCCTGAATGATGAAGTTGAGCAGCTCGTCGTTGCCCAGTCTCCCCGCTTTGGCGGCGTGCAGCAGCTGGCCAGCCTTGTTGAGCAGGCGCTGGTGATCCTGACGGTGGCTGACGAGTTCCCGATAGTCGATCTCCGCCAGCATCTGCTCTTCAAAGGCGAAATGATGGCGGGCCATGTCGAACAGGCTCTCCAGACTCTCCAGAAACGGGGCCGGATCCTCGTGCTGATCTTTCATCCGCTCCAGCAGCCGGTTGGTCAATACGAAAAGCTGGCGATGCTCGGCATCGATGCGCGGGTGACCGCACTCGTGGCCGGGTTGCCACAGCAGGGCGCCCTGCTCGGGATCAAGGCCTTCGGTAAAGAGGCAGACCCGGCCGCGGCCGCGATTCTTAGCCTGATACATGGCCTGATCGGCGTGGTGCATCAGGGTTTTGGCATCCTCTCCGTGCTCGGGATAGAGCGCCAGCCCGATACTGCTGGAGATGAGCAATTCCTGCCCCTCCAGCTGAAACGGATGGCGCAGCTGCTGGTGCAGCTTGTCGGCCACCGCCAGCACTTCGTCGCCACTCTCCGGCAGCAAGATAACGAACTCGTCGCCCCCCAGCCGTGCCACCAGATCCTGTTTGCGCACGCAGTGGCTCATCCGCTCGGCCACCATATTGAGCAGAATATCCCCGGTCTCATGGCCGAAGGTGTCGTTGATCGGCTTGAAGTGATCGAGATCGATAAACATCAATGCCAGCGGACGGGGTGTCTCCTGCTCCATCAGCTCCTTGAGCCGTTGCTGCAGCAAGCGGCGATTGGGCAACCCGGTGAGGGGATCGTAGAAGGCGAGGCGGCGCATCATCTCCTCCCGTGCTGCCCGCTCGGTGATATCCCGGGTGACCCCGAGGATCGCCTCCGGCTGGGCATTGTGGTTGCCATGGAGGGTGGTGATGGTCTCGGTCGCCACCAGATGGCCATCCTTGTGGCGCAGTTGGGTGCGAATGACCCGGCGGGTCTGGTCATGCTCTCCCCGCTGCCATGCCTCCAGGGTGGCGGAGATCTCCTCACGCAGCAGTTGCCTTGAGGCATCCGGCAGCAGCTGTTTGAGGGGCAGGGCAAACAGCTCTGGAGCCTCGTAGCCGCTTAGAGGAGTGATGGCCGGGCTGACATAGCGAAAGCGCAAGCTGGCTGCATCCATGGTCCAGATCACATCGGCGCTGTTCTCCGCCACGAAGCGATAGTGCTGCTCGCTCTGGGCCAATTCACGGGTCAGCCGCTGGCGATCCCGCGCCTCCTGGCGCAGGCGCAGATAGAGGTGCAAGAAGATGCCGAGCAGGGTCATCAGGGTAAAGGTGATGAGCATGGCCACCGCCACGCTCTTGTCGAGCAGTTGCCGTTGCTGGCGCAGCCGCTCCTGCGCCGGGTCGTAGATAAAGCGGTCGAGGTTGGGCAATACAGTGAGCATGCCCGCCTCCAGATAGGTTTTGGCGATCTGCAGCCAGCGCTCCTGCTGCATGTAGCCAGGTTCGATAAGGTCGGGCTGCATCAGCTCTCTGGTTTCGCGAGCCTCGAACTCCAGCTGTTCACGGCCAGCCCCGGTCGGGTACTGCTCCATGATGAGGTTGATCATCTCTTCGGGGTGGTCCATCGCATAGCGCCACCCCTTGAGGCTGGCCTGCTGGAAGGCGTAGACCCGATCCTGTCGGGTGATCAGCTCCCGCTCGGAGGTAAACAGGTTGTCGCCGTAGAAGTCGAAGTCGATGGTGCGCGGACTGAAGACCCGATAGGGGATCCCTTTTTGTTGCAGATAGAAGGGCTCGGTAGTGCTGTAGGCGCTGATGGCATCCACCTTGCCCGCCAGCAGTGCCTCTATCCCCTGTTTGTAGGGGAGGGTGACCCAGTTGCGGCTGCGGGTCTGGTGAGAAAGGTAGGTCAGCAGCTCGTTGGAGCCAGGCTCCAGCATCAGTCGCTTGTTGGCCAGATCGGCCGGGTTGCGAATATCTGGCCTATCCAGCGTGAGCAGAACCAGCGGCGAGTGCTGCAGCAGGGCGGCGAGCACCACCACCGGACGACCGGCAGCCCGATCCAGCAGCAGATCACTGCCGCTGATGCCAAAATGGGCCTTTCCCGAGATCACCTCGCTGACCACATCGGTGCGGGAGTCCGCTTCGCGCAGGGTGACATGCAGACCGGCCTCCCGATAAAACCCTTTGGCGATGGCCGCGTAGTAACCGGCAAACTGGAACTGGTGTTGCCACGGCAACTGGACGATGACCTGCTCGCCGGCTCGCACGGGGGGAGAGGTCAGGGTCGCGATGACCATACTGACCAGCATTGGCATAAACCAGCTGAGGGGCTGGCGGGGGGCTGCGTTCTCCGTCATACAACGTTTCTCTCGGGAGCGATGTCTAGGCTAGATTCAAGCAATTTTGTGTCACCTGCAAGGGGAGAAAAGGCGTTTGCAATAGGGTATAGGGGGGTTGGAAAGTCATTTTTGTGTCGTTCATCACACGTGATGGATACATGCCGTTTTTTTGCAAGTTATGTGACCAATAAGAGAGTCATATGGCCTATCGAAGTGGTCGCATTCTAGCCACTTTTTCCCGTTTTTATCGTTGTCATTGTGGCTTGACTGCATTTTTTCCGTGGTTGCACGTCAAGCTGTGTCGTTATATCAATAGATACTTTTATGGGGCGGTCAGGTGTGACGCAAATGTGTCGTGGCTGCTGCGCACTGGTTAATGTGCAACGGTTCAGTGATGGTAGCCCGTCAGTGTTATCATGCTGTCCCCAGTTCCGGATAAGGTCTTTTTATGTCCCGCTTGCGTCTGCTTGTCTCCGACTCTCACGATCCCCTGTTCAATCTGGCCGTTGAGGAGTGCATCTTCCGCCAGATGGACCCCGGCCAGCGGGTGCTGTTCCTCTGGCGCAATGCCAATACCGTGGTGATTGGCCGTGCCCAGAATCCGTGGAAGGAGTGCAATACCCGCCGCATGGAAGAGGACGGGGTGACCCTGGCGCGTCGCAGCAGCGGTGGCGGCGCCGTGTTCCACGACCTTGGCAACAGCTGCTTCACCTTCATGGCGGGCAAGCCGGAGTATGACAAGAGCGTCTCCACCGCCATCGTGCTGGATGGGCTTAAGCGATTGGGGATCGAGGCGTTTGCCTCCGGTCGCAACGATCTGCTGGTGGCGACCCCGGACGGGGAGCGCAAGGTATCGGGGTCGGCCTATCGGGAGACTCTGGATCGCGGGTTTCACCACGGCACCCTGCTGCTGGACGCCGATCTCGGCCGCCTTGCCAACTACCTCAACCCCGACCCCAAGAAGCTGGCGGCCAAGGGGATCACCTCGGTGCGCAGCCGGGTGGCCAATCTGTGCGAACTGCTGCCGGGGATCGACCATCAACAGGTGAGCGAGGCGCTGCAGGAGGCCTTTTTCCATCATTACGGCGCGCGAGTTGAGCCCGAGCATATCTCCCCGGAGCAGATGCCGGATCTGCCGGGCTTTGCCGAGACCTTCGCTCGCCAGCGCAGTTGGGAGTGGAACTATGGCCACGCGCCCGCCTTCACCCATCTGCTGGAGGAGCGGTTCAGCTGGGGCGGGGTGGAGCTGCACTTTGATGTGGAGAAAGGGGTCATCACCCGGGCGCAGCTCTTTAGCGATACTCTGGAGCCGGCCCCGTTTGATCGGCTGGCGGCCGAACTGGCGGGTTGCGGCTATCGAGCGGAGGCTGTTTCCGCGCGCCTGCAGCCCTGGCTGGCGGCCTTTCCGCAGCAGCAGAGTGAGCTGACGGAGTTTGCCGAGTGGCTGTTGGCCTCCCTGCGTTGAGGGCTGCGCTGATGGCGGTCCGGTAGTGAGGGCGCTGTCAGCCAGGATGGGAGCAAGATCACGAAATATAAAGAGGCGCCTCAAAGGCGCCTTTTTGCCAGCCCTTGTGATGGCTGATACATGATAAAAAGTAGGGTAGGCCATTAGATATTGTCACTGTTGGCCCCGCTGACACAGGGTTATAACGGCCGCACATTTGCTGTACTAATGGTATAAAAATGAGTGACTTAGTTTATCTTAAAGACGACAGCGTCAATGCCGTCCACCCCGATTTCTCCGCCCGTTTCGCCACCGTCAAAGCCAACTTTTTCTCGCGTAATCCCGATCTCTGGCCCGTTTTTCGCGAACCCGGATTTGCCACCCTCAACGAATTTCGGGCCCGTGGCCTGGCGCCGGATGCCCGCCTGAACGCCTGGCCTGATGGCCGTGCCCGCCTGGCCGATCTCTGCGAGACCATGCCGGTGCCCGCCACCATGCGCACCCCGGGCGAGCCGATGGCCGAGTTGCTGTTTGCCGCTGCTCTATCGAAGGATTGGGAGAACCCCTCCAGCGTCGAGAACGTCATCACCATGTCGGCGGATCCCGCCATTTACGGTGCCCAGTTGGGCATTCTGGCCAACCCCAATCTGGTCTACTCCGAATATGCCGGGGTCGCCGAGGAGCTGGAGAAGAAGGTGGTGCGCCAGATTGCCCTGCTGGCGGGTTATGACCCCGAGCGTGCCACCGGCATCTTCACCCAGGGGGGGACCTTCTGTAACCTCTACGGCTACCTGCTCGGCATTCGCAAAACCTTGCCCGAAGCCAAGCACAAGGGGCTCGGCCACTATCAGGATTACCGCATCATCAACTCCCAGGGCGGTCACTACTCCAACATCACCAACCTCTCCCTGCTCGGGGTCGACATCGAGAACAAGACCATCCGCATTCAGGTGGGGGAGAACAATGACATCGATCTCGACCACCTCGAACGCACCCTGACCGCCTGTTTTGCCCTGAAACACGTGGTGCCTACCATCATGCTCACCATGGGCACCACCGACACCTTCGGGGTGGATCAGGTGAAACCCGTGTTCGAGCTGCGCAATCGCCTCTGCGAGCAGTTCGAAGTGACGGTCAAGCCCCATATCCACGTCGATGCCGCCATCGGCTGGTCGATGATCTTCTTCCTCGGTTACGACTTTGCCGCCAACCCGCTCGCCATCAACAGTGCCACTCTGGCGGGGATCGAGCGCAACGTGGCGCGCTTTGCCGAGCTCAAATATGCCGACTCCTTCACCGTCGACTTCCAGAAGTGGGGCTATGTACCCTACACCTCCAGTCTGGTGATGATTAAAGAGCAGGATGACCTCAAGGCGATGGAGAATGACCCGGAGAATTTCTCCTACTTCGAGCGGGACATTCAGGGCCAGACCCACCTGCAATCCACCATCGAGTGCTCCCGCGGCGCGAGCGGTCTGTTTGGTGCCTATGCGGCGCTCAACTATATGGGGGTGGAGGGGTATCGCATCGTGCTGGCCCACTGCCTGCAAAATGCCAACTACTTCCGCTATCGCCTGAGTCAGCTTGGCAACGTCAAGCTGGTGGCGCAGGAGAATCAGGGGCCGAGTGTCGGCTTCAAGATCTACAACCCCGAGTGGGTGAGCGATCCGGAGGCCGAATTTGCCTTCGAGCTGGCCCGCTCCAGTGACCCTGCCTACAAGGCGCGACTGCAGCGCAATACCGATTACCACCGCAGCCTGTTCAAGGGGCGCGGCAAGGTGGGGCTCTACACCAACTGGGTGGAGGCGGTGGCCCATTCCGACTATGACGCCCGTGGCAAGTACTCCTACATCGCTGGGGAGAAGGCGGTCTTTATGAACCCCGCCTGCACTCGCGAGCAGATCGACGCCTTTATCGACCATATTCGCGGTTGATGGATATTGCCCTGACAGCCGAGCGCGGCCTGTGACGGCAAGAGGCTGTCAGGGAACCTCGCCAACAGATAAACAGCAGGGCAAGCCAATTGGCTTGCCCTGCTGTTTTTGCGGCTCTGTTTTTGCAGCACTGTGCGTAAGTAGTAGGGAAGGCCTAGTTCAGAGGGTCAGCAGTTGCTCGTTCTCGACAATCTCGCACCCGGCGGGCAGTTTCGAGAGGGCGATCATGGCGCGGGCCACCTGACGGGCCTCGATGGCGCGCCAGCGGGCGAGTTTGCCCACCAGCAGCGGCCGAAACAGCGGGTAGATAGTTTGAAAAATCTGCTCGGAGAGGCGCGGTGGCTGGCGATCTCCGAGCAGCATGGCGGGCCGCACGATGGCGAGCCGTGGCCAGGATTGGGCCAGCAGGGCCTGCTCCATCTCCCCCTTGGTACGCGGATAGAGAGCTGGGGAGGATGCGTTGGCCCCCATACTCGAGACCACGATGAGCCGTTGACAACCGTGGCGGCGGGCCAGTTCGGCAAAGGCTATCACATAGTCGAGATCGACCCGGCGAAACGCCTCGGCAGAGCCCGCCTCCTTGCGGGTGGTGCCGAGGGCACAGAAGGCAATATCGACCGGGCTGGAGAGTGTGACGCTGGCCAGATCATCAAAATTGACCGGTAGCCAGTGGTGCGCTTCCTTGCCCGGCTTGCGACAGAGCAGGGTCAGTTCATGTTCGGCAGGCAGTTGCTGCACCAGTTCGCGACCGATCAGGCCGCTGGCTCCGGCAATCAGGATCCGGCTCATGGTGTTCTCCCGGTTTCATTCGATGATGGTTCTGATCAGCATCAGCCAATTTGCAGGCAGCTGCAATGGGAGGATATGACACGACATTCCCTGACAGGATAACGGGCGGGATACATAGTGCGGAGGCTGGATAAAACAAAACCGGCACGAGGCCGGTTTTGCGGTATATCAGAGCGGGGTATTGAAAGCTGCTGGCAGCGGGAAGTCACCCGTCACTGTGGTCAGCCTGTCATTGGCGAAGGTGACGGTGAGCTCCTTGCGCTCCTTGTCGCCGTGGCCCGGCTGGAACTCATAGAGGTAGTACCAGGTGTTGGGATCAAAGCCGTCACGCAGCATGGGGGTTCCCAGTACATAGCTGACCTGCTCGCGGGTCATCCCCTGGCGCAGTTTGTCGACCTGTTTTTGTTCCACATAGTTGCCCTGGGGAATATCGATACGATAGACCAGGCTGCAACCGGAGAGGGTGAGGGCGGTCAAGGCCGCGGCAATCAGGTGTTTCATCCGCATATCGAGTTCAGATCATCCATACAGTCTTTTTTGGCTCGGCAAATCATACCGACTCCCTCCACGGAAGTAAAAAGCCATTGATCCATCAGCCAATAAAAAGGGTCGCACTGCGACCCTTTCTGGCAATCAGGCAACAATCACATTGCAGCGCGGAAGATGGCGACGATCTCTTCGTGGCTCGCCTGTTTCGGGTTGGTGAAGCCGCAGGCATCTTTCAGGGCGTTGCTGGCCAGGGTATCGAAGTCATCGGCCTTGACGCCGAGCTGCTCCAGACCGGCCGGGATCTTCACATCCAGCGCCAGCTGCTTGATGGCGGCAATGGCAGCGGCAGCGCCCTGCTCATCGCTCATGGCACTCACGTCCACCCCCATGTAGCGGGCCACATCCTTCAGACGAGCGGCGCTTACCTGGGCGTTGAACGCCTGAACGTGGGGCAGCAGCACGGCGTTGCAGACACCGTGGGGCAGGTCATAGAAGCCGCCCAGCTGGTGGGCCATGGCGTGCACGTAGCCGAGACTTGCGTTGTTGAAGGCCATGCCGGCCAGGAACTGGGCGTAGGCCATCTGCTCGCGGGCATGCAGGTCATCGCCATGGTGAACGGCGGTGCGCAGGTGCTTGGCAATCAGCTCGATGGCCATCACGGCGCTGGCATCGGTTACCGGGGTGGCGATGGTGGAGACATAGGCCTCGATGGCGTGGGTCAGGGCATCCATACCGGTGGCGGCGGTGAGACCGGCTGGCTTGGCCAGCATCAGCTCGGGGTCGTTGACCGACATCAGCGGGGTAACGTGTTTGTCGATGATGGCCATTTTCACGTGGCGCGCTTCGTCGGTAATGATGCAGAAGCGGGTCATCTCGGAGGCGGTACCGGCGGTGGTGTTGATGGCGATAAGCGGCAACTGTGGCTTGGCGGAGCGATCCACCCCTTCGTAATCCTTGATGCTGCCACCGTTGGCGGCGACCAGCGCGATACCCTTGGCGCAGTCGTGGGGCGAGCCGCCACCCAGCGAGATGACGCAATCGCAGCCGTTGGCCTTGATCATGGCCAGACCCGCTTCGACGTTGCTGGTAGTGGGGTTGGGTTTGGTCTCATCGAAAACAGCGCTTTCAATGCCATGTTCAGCCAACAGGGTGGTGAGCTTGGCGACCACGCCGATCTGGTTGAGGATTTTGTCGGTGACGATCAGCGCCTTGCGATAGCCGTAACCCTTGATATCGGCGGCAGCCTCTTGCAGACAGCCGGCACCCATCAGGTTGATTGCGGGAATATAGAATTTGAATGTAGCCATGATGGACTTCCTGTAGTTAGCCATTAAGTGGTAGTTGAGAGCTAGGCTACCATCTAGAAAGGGATACAAAAGCATCTTGTTTACAACTTTACGGGGTCGATCACGAGTCGTTAATTAAGCGCTGAACCAGGCTTGACTTTCCCGCATCTGACTCGATTGGCAGAAAAACGTTTGTCAATTATTTCATTGAGTTAGCAAACGTTTTGCACAATGTTTGTCACTGTCAATGCGTGGAAGTGTGAGGCGCTTCAAGGAATTGGAAAGCGCTTTCGACCATAGTTGGCGCCTCCCCGAAGAGGGGGGTAAAGGCTTGAAAGTATCATAAAGAATCATCTTAACTTGTGCCCTGACCATGCTGGCAGGGGGCAACCAGGAGTCCAATATGTCTGATGTATTTCACTTGGGTTTGAAGAAAGCGGATCTGCAAGGCGCCACCCTGGCGATCGTCCCCGGTGACCCCGAGCGCGTGAAGCGTATCGCAGAGCTGTTGGATAACCCGGTGCACCTGGCCAGCCATCGTGAATTCACTACCTGGCGCGGCGAGATGGACGGCAAGGCCGTGATCATCTGCTCTACCGGTATTGGTGGCCCGTCCACCTCCATCGCGGTAGAAGAGCTGGCCCAGCTGGGTATCCGCACCTTCCTGCGTATCGGCACCACCGGCGCCATCCAGCCGCACCTGAACGTGGGTGACGTGATCGTGACCACCGGTTCCGTGCGCCTCGACGGTGCCAGCCTGCACTTCGCACCGATGGAGTTCCCGGCTGTTGCCGACTTCGACTGCACCACCGCGCTGGTCAACACCGCCAAAGAGATGGGCTCCAAGCTGCACATCGGTGTGACTGCCTCCTCTGACACCTTCTACCCGGGTCAGGAGCGTTACGATACCGTATCCGGCCGCGTAGTGAGCCGTTTCCAGGGTTCCATGAAAGAGTGGCAAGCCATGGGCGTGCTGAACTATGAAATGGAATCTGCAACCCTGCTGACCATGTGCTCCAGCCAGGGCCTGCGTGCCGGTATGGTGGCTGGCGTTATCGTCAACCGCACCCAGCAAGAGATCCCGAACGCCGAGACCATGGCGAAGACCGAATCTGATGCCATCAAGATCGTACTGGGCGCTGCCCGCAAGCTGATCTGATAGCACCACAAAGAGTGGGGGGTGGGGGCCGTTGCGAAAGCGCGGCCCCTATCTTTATCCGCCGTTTACCGCTTTTCCTCTCCCGTCACGCCTTTCACTGATCCCGTCGCACTTGCGCTGGTTGTCTCTGCTGGCTGCCTCTACCTATTGCCCCTAAAAAGGCGCTGCACAGCGGATCTGCATCGGCTCGCCGCTCATCGGATGAGTAAAATCCAGCTCGCTGGCGTGCAGCATCAGCCGCGGCGCCTGTTCGCAGCTGGCTGGCAGCAGGCCACCATAGAGATCGCAGCCGAGGATGGGGTGACCCAGCAGCTGACTGTGGATGCGCAGCTGATGGGTGCGGCCGGTCTCCGGCACCAGTCGTACCCGGGTCAGTGGCACGGTCTGCCCCTGTATCTGCTGCGCCAGCCGCTCAATCACCCGATAGCGGGAGCGGGCGGGTTTGCCGCTGGCGGCGCAGATCTTCATCAGCGGAAAGAGGGCCGGATCCTTGGCGATAGGGGCGTCGATAACTCCTTCGTCGTCAATCAGATGACCGCAGAGCAGGGCGCTGTAGGCTTTGCTCACCGCCCGCTGGCTGAACTGCTGGCAGAGCAGGGCATTGATGGCCTTTTTTCTGGCGACCACCATGATGCCTGAGGTGCCAAAATCTAGGCGATGCACCAGGGTGCAGCCGGGGAAATCCTGCACCAGTCGATAATGAACCGAGTCGAGATTCTGCGGATTTTTGCCCGACAGACTCAGCAGGCCGCTTGGCTTGTTGATGAGCAGCAGGTGTTCATCCTCGAACAGGATCTCGATGGCGGCCTTGCAGGGCGGGGCGATAAAGGTGTCGACGATAACGGACATAGGTGGCACAGGCTGGAAACGGGGTGCGATCATACCCGAACCGGCTCGGCCGGGCGAATGGGTGGTGCGCAGCCTCGGAAAATGAACGGAATGACGTCATGCAACCTATTGATAATGAGCCGTGTTGAGCGAGGCGGTGTACAGTGCAAACCGCCCAGGTCAGCAACAAGGCCCCGTTTTGTGACCCCTTCCCGAGTTCATCCGAGGCTTGCTTGTTAAGGTATGGCTCCCTGTTATGTTGTAAGGACTCATCCCATGGCACTGCCCGTTATTCTCGATTGTGATCCCGGCCACGACGACGCCATCGCCCTGATTCTGGCGCTGGCCAGCCCTGAACTGAAGGTGTTGGCGGTTACCACCAGCGCGGGCAACCAGACGCCGGACAAGACCCTCAACAATGCCCTGCGCATTCTCACCCTGCTGGGACGGGACGATATTCCGGTGGCGGCCGGGGCGCCGAAACCACTGGCCCGCGAGCTGATCATTGCCGACAACGTCCATGGCGAATCTGGGCTCGATGGCCCCAAACTGCCTGATCCTGCCTTTGCGCCGCAGGCCATGACTGGGCTTGAATTGATGGCTAAGTGCCTGCGCGAGAGCCCGGAGCCCGTGACTCTGGTGCCGACTGGGCCGATGACCAATATCGCCCTGCTGCTGGCGGCTCATCCCGAGCTCAAACCCAAGATTGCCCGCATCGTATTGATGGGGGGCGCCGCAGGGGCTGGCAACTGGACGCCTGCGGCGGAATTCAATATTTATGTGGACCCGGAAGCGGCCGATATGGTCTTTAAGTCGGGCATCCCAATTACCATGTGTGGCCTCGATGTGACTCATGAGGCGCAGGTGATGGACGAGGATATCGAGCGGGTGCGCGCCATCACCAATCCGGTGGCCCAGTGCGTGGCCAGGCTGCTCGACTTTTTCATGATTTACCACCGGGATCCCAAGTGGGGATTTGCTGGTGCACCGCTCCACGACCCCTGTACCATTGCCTGGTTGCTGGCTCCCGAGCTGTTCCATGGGGTCGAGTGCCGGGTCGATATCGAGACCAGCGGGGAGCATACCGTGGGGATGACGGTGGTGGATCGTTATGGTCTGACCGGCAAGCCAGCCAATACGCTGGTATTGTTGGGGCTGGATCGTCCGGGCTTTATCGATCTGCTGGTGACGCGGCTGCGGGCGTTTGACTGAGCGCCGGTTCATTTTTGCAAGAAGGGGCGGGGAATGTGGAAGAGAGGCTTGGTGCTGCTGGCCGGGTTGCAACTGACAGGGTGTGCAACGCCATTCGAGCGGATGTGGCAGGGGCTGGCGACCTGTGAATTTACCGATCTCTATGTGGATGAGACGGGCAGGCCCGCCAATCTACAACTGGCCAACTACACCCCCTACAAGGTGAGCGACGGCTTTGCCTGGTACAAGGTGCACGAGGAGCTGCACGGCCTGCCGGTGGTCGGCTTTATCGTGCCCGCTTCCAGCTTCGAAGTGCACGCCCTGTTTGTCGATACCCCCATCGCCAATGCCCGCCGCTTGACCCACAACGCCTACGGCAGCGAGTTTGGCGACGAGCAGAAGCATGACGAGGGCTCAGCCCCTCTGCTTTTGCGCGATCCCAACAACCCCAAGCGCTCCATCATCGATTGCACCCGCGGCGAGTCTGATGGGGAACTTGAGGATTCGGCCATGCCTGAGTAGGACTACCTGTCATGCTATCGGCCTGAAATAGAGGGGCCAGCCTTGCCGGCTGGCCCCTCTTTTTTATTGTTGCTTAGCGCCCTGATCAGGGATAGCTCAGCGTCTCCTTGATAAGAGGCAGCTGGGCCTTGATCCATGCCGGATTGCAATAGGTTCCCCAGTCGCAGGCCTGACTCGACATCATTTCAGGGATAGCTCAAAGTCTCTTTGATAAGCGGCAGTTGAGCCTTGATCCACGCTGGGTTGATGGGGCCCCAGTCGCTGATGCGGTAGTGTCCCTGCAGGTGGCGAGCCCCCTCGGTCTGCTCGAAGGCGCAGCTGATGTCGAGCTCGGCCAGCGCGCTCAGGGTATCCTGCGCTGTGCGGCGCGGCATGCCGGTCGCCTCCATAATGGCAGGCACCGTATCTGTGCCCTGGCTGATCAGCCAGGCCACGTAGAGCCGCCGGTAGAAGCTGGTGCGGGTCTTGCTCGGCTCACTCATAGCTCGTCCTCGAGGCGATCGAAGTAGCGCCAGGTCGCGATGGCGGCTTTGCCCATCACCAGCGCCCAGAGGCCGAACCAGAACCAGCGGAAGAAGCTCCAGGTGGAGGCGTCAGGCTCGGTACTCTCAATCTTGGTGACGTTGGGGAACATGGAGAACATGTTCACGCGCCATCCGTAGGAGGTAATGATGGCCAGGCGTTTCTCGAACTCCATGGACTTGGCCTTGGCCTGGACGTCGGCGGCGTTGAACTTGAAGTAGAAGGGCCAGCCCCACTCGGTATCTTCATTGCGAAACACCCGGATCTTCTCGCCGGGGCGCTCGGTGTAGATGTAATAGACGTCGGTGGTGGGGCCGTCAGCCGGGTTCTTCTGGCTGATGGGGCCATCCTTGTCGGTGCGCTTCACCTCCACCCCGGTGATGGTGGCGATGGTGTGCTCCGGCAGGTAGTAGTCGAGCCAGGCGGCGGAAATGAGGGCGATGAGCCCCAGGGCGATAAAAGCGGGTTTCTTGAATCTCAGGCTCATGGTGTGCTCACGTGAGGGGGGAGTAACGTGCCTCTACCATACCGATATTTGACAGGGCAGCCCAGCCCCTTATGGCACCAACGGCCAAAAAATGGCGTTTAAAACAGAGACAAAGCCATTGCTCCATCAACAAGAAAGGCCCTTGCGGGCCTTTTTGTCTGGTTCACGTCGTGCGCTTACAGCTGGAATTGGGCCAGCTGTTTGCGTTGCTGCTCGGCGAGCTGGGAGAGTTCGTTGCTGGCACTGGCGCTCTGGCTGATGCCGGCGGAACTCTGGCTCACGATCTCGTGAATATTGGTGATGTTGCGATTGATGTCGGCAGTGACGCAGGACTGCTCCTCGGCTGCGGTGGCGACCTGGGCGTTGGCGTCGTTGATCTGGCGTACGGCACCGGTAATGCCACTCAGCAGATCCTGCACCTGAGCTGACAGGCGTTGGTTATGACCGAGGATCTCCAGGGTCTCCTGCACGCCGTTGTTGGCGGATTGGGACTGGCTCTGCAGCCGCTCGATGATGGCCTGGATCTCCTTGGTGGAGTCCTGGGTACGGGCTGCCAGCATTCTCACCTCGTCGGCCACCACCGCAAAACCACGACCCGTTTCGCCGGCACGGGCCGCTTCGATGGCGGCATTGAGCGCCAGCAGGTTGGTCTGCTCGGAGATCCCCTGGATCACTTCAATTACCTTGCCGATCTGCTCGGACTGGGATTTGAGCTGAGCCACGATGGCGGCAGCATCTTCCAGACTGCCTGCCATCCGGCTATTGGCGGCGATGCTTTCGGTAAAGAGGGCGAGCCCCTGTTCGACCCGGCCATTGGCATCCCGCGCCAGCTCGTCGGCGATGGCGGCGTTGTGGTTGACGTTGTCTGCTGTGCTGGAGAGTTCGGTCACGGCGGAGGCGACCTGTTCGATCTCGCTGTGCTGCTGCTGGGCGTTGGCTTCAGCCTGGGTCATCACGGCGGCCAGCTCGGTGGCGGCGGAGGCGACGCTGTTGCTGATCCCGGTCAGGTTCTCGATGGTGCTACCAAGTTGCCCCAGAGTGAGGTTGATATCTTTGGCCAGACGGGTCAGCTCGTTGTTGCCCTCCGCTTTGGCGCGCACGTTGAAGCGCCCTTGCGCCACGGCGTGCATCACCTCTTGCAGCTGACCGATGGGGCTGACGATGCGACCGGAGAGGACCCAGCCGCAGATCAGCGCCGCCAGCAGGGTACCAGCGGTGAGCAGCAGGGTACGTAGCAGGGTGGCGTCATAGTGAGCCTGCTCTTCGGCCAGCTCTTGCTGGATCAATTGGTTGATGTGGGCGGACATACTGTCGATCTGTTTGATCAGCTGCTCACCCAGTTCGCGGAAATGGAGGCGGGCCGCCTCGTAGGCGACCGGATCGCCACCTCCCTGATGCTTTTCTGCCAGTAACGGCAGCATATTATTTCGGGTGTGGCTGAGGTAGGCCTGCAGGGCGGCAGCAACCTGACGGTTATCCTGCTCGGCACCGGGGACAACCAAGCGACCGAGAATGGCATTGATCTCCTGCTCGGCGCTGTTGAGGTTCGCGGGCAGTGCGGCAAACAGCTTGGCATCGTAGAGGCCATAGATGGCGCTGGTGCGCAGCCGGTAGGTGGTGTGGATCAATGTGGCAATATCGTCCTTGTGCCGGACTACGCTCTGGGTCGTCTCATCTATGTCACGGATGGCATCGTCCAGCCCCTGTTTACTGATGGCGATCATTACCATCATCAGCAGGCTGGCCAGCAGCAGCGGTATCAGGACCTGGACACGTATTGATAGATTATTCAATGACATAAATGGCTCTAATCCGAAATGGGAGGAGCTGACATATTACACATCTACGTCAGGAGCTGTCACAGTCTTTTATTGCTGAAATTTGCTGAAGAAAAGGTTTTTCCTTGTGCGAAAGGCGCCATATAGGCATGATTGAGCGCTTAATCCCCTGAATATGTGGTACAACTGGCCGGGTTGCGTCAACCCTGTCCCGTTTTCGTGATTTCTCGCTCTCGTCATATGGAGGTGTGCTGTGTCCAGCTGGATCGATCCGGCCATTCTGGCTCTGTTTATTCCGACCTTTTTCTTTGTCTCGGTGACCCCCGGCATGTGCATGACCCTGTCGATGACGCTGGGGATGAGCCTGGGTGTGCGTCGCACCCTGCACATGATGTGGGGGGAGCTGATCGGCGTCGGCCTGGTCTCGGTGCTGTCGGTGATCGGGGTCGCTGCCATCATGCTCAACTATCCGGGGATCTTCGCCGCCTTTAAATACGTAGGTGGCGCCTATCTGGTGTGGCTAGGTATCCAGATGTGGCAGGCCAAGGGGAAGATGGCCATTCCGGCGGATCTCTCGGCCGGTCAGCAGACCAGCGCCATGGGGCTGGCGGTGCAGGGCTTTGTCACCGCCATTGCCAACCCAAAGGGATGGGCCTTTATGATCTCCTTGCTGCCCCCCTTTATCTCCGCCGACAAGCCGATGGCGCCGCAGATCAGCGCGCTGGTGGCGCTGATCCTGGTCATCGAATTCTCCTGCCTGCTGCTCTACGCCAGCGGCGGTCGCACCCTGCGCCACTTCCTCGCCAAGAGCGGCAACGTCACCCTGATGAACCGCATCGCCGGTACCCTGATGTTGGGAGTGGGGGTCTGGCTGGCGCTCGGTTAAGAGCCGTCAGTGACCCATGCCACCAAAGAAAAATGCCACCGGTCGGTGGCATTTTTTATGGGCGAGTAGCTCAGCGGGATTTGAAACGCTCGACCCAGGGGTTGGCGGTGAGGCCGTGCAGGACGACGCTCAATATGATGGTGCAGAGCACAGTGGCGATGATGGGCCGCTGGCCGATAAGGGCAGGCTGGTTTTGCAGTACCATCACTGCAAAGACGATGCTGGCAAGGCCCCGCGGCCCGAACCAGCCGATAAAGAGCTTGAGCTCGGGCTTGAGGCCGGTGCCGATGAGGCTCAGCCAGACCGGCACCATCCGCAGCAGGGTGAGGCTGGCAATGGCATAGAGCCAGTATTGCCAGTGCAGCAGCTCGGGCAGGATAGGCATCAGGGTGGCACCAAACACCATCCAGATCACCACGGAGAGCAGGTCGCCGTAGCCTTCGCAGCTGTCCATATAGGCGTGCTTGTGCTCGCCCAGGCGGCGTCCCATTAGCAGGCCACCAACGAAGGCGGCGATAAAGCCGCTCCCTCCGAGAGTCTGGGCCATTGCAAAGCAGAGCAGGGCCAGCCCCGGCATGGTGAGCTGGCGCCAGAGCGGCAGTTGCCAGCCGTTGAGATAGGAGATTTTCAGCAGCCGGATAGTGAGGCTGGTCAGTACATAAGCGACCAGGAGGCCAATGCCGATCTCCTCCAGCATCAGGGTGAGGGCCAGAGTGGCGGTGCCTGCATGCTGTTCGGTGGGGGCAATAAGAGCCAGCAGCAGAAGCAGCACAGGCACGCAGATGCCGTCGTTGAGGCCACTCTCCTGATTGAGCCCTTCACGCACCGGTGCCGGTACGGCCGGGTTGCTTACCACCGCCTTGCCGAGCGCCGCATCCGTGGGGGCAAGAATGGTGGAGAGGATAGCCATCTCCAGCAGTGGCAGGTCGGGGAAGATCCAGTGACCAAACAGGGCGCCACAGAGCAGGGTAAGAGGCAGGCCGATCATCAGCAGCCGGATGGGGAGCTGCCGGTTGGCCAGCAATACTTGCCAGTTGGTGTTGGCGGCATCGTTGAACAGCACGATAACCAGAGTCAGCTCGGCCAGCAGCTTGATGCCGTCACTGTCGATAGAGAGGGAGAGTAGCTCCAGCCCGCCAGGCCCCAGCAACCAGCCGGTCAGCAGAAAGAGCAGGGGGCCGTTGACCAGTTTTGATTCGAAGCGCCCCGCGATCAGGCTGTAGATCAGCAAGAAGGCGGCGATCACCGCCAGATTCTGGTAAAGCAGATGTGTATCCATACAAGCTCCCTTGAAACCATCTTGTCAGGGCTGTTTAACTGCCATCCTGGCCCCGGGTTATGCCCGATATTCTCAGTGATTAACTCTTCGTTGCCGTAACTGTGCGCACACCTTGTCCAGAGTGGCTATGCCCATCACGCCTGCCGAGGCAGATCAATCGGTCAGACAGTCGGGGTCGAACACATACTCCCCATCCAGCCAGCGCACGATTTCGTCGACACAGGATTGGTCGCGAAACGGCAGGTAGCGGGCCTTGAGATGGGCCACCTGCTCAGGGGTCAGCTGGGCCAGCCCTATGTCCTGAAACAGCGGCAGGTCGGCCTCGATCATCGCCGAGATCTGCGGGCCACAGGTGGCGTTGAGGGCGGCGTGCAGCGCCTTGCCGGGGTCGTACTGCTTGCCGAGTCGGTAGCTCATTGGCAGGGTGGCGAGGGGCAGGGCGGAGAGCGCCGCCTGCTTCATCGGGTTGACCGCATGGCCAGAGACCAGCTCCGCCAGCTCGGTGGGGCGGTTCTCGAAAGCGCGCAGGTGCAGGTAGCTGCTCGCCTTGCTGCCATCGTTAACCGGGTAGTTGTCCCAAAGGAAGGGCTTGCGGCCGAGCAGGTCGGTCACCTGCTTGAGGTGGCTGGCCGGATATTCGCTGGAGCAGACCTTGGGGCCGGTCCAGAAGATCTCGAAACGGCGGTCGAGTTGCTCGCCAAGCTCCTCCAGATAGCGGGGAGGCATGGCGCCAAACACCTTCTCCAGCACCGGATCGGTCGAGTAGTAGCTGGGACAGAAGATGAGGCGGGTCGCCTTGCTGTGGGCCGCGATATCGTGGGCGATGGTGAGCTGGTGACGGGCCAGATCCGGGGTATCCCCCTTCATGTCGTCAAACAGCACCGCCAGGATATCGGGCTGGAGCATCTCGTCGATGAGGCGCACTTTCTCAAGCAGCGCCGAGCGTTTGCGATCGTAGTCGTGATGAGCCCCCATGGGGCTCAAGCCCACCCCGAAGGCGAGGCCGTTGGCGCGGCACTGGCGCGCCAGTTCGGCGAGATCGGCCTGCTGCTGCTCGGGCCAGGGGAGGGCCCAGTGCTTGCGCAGATAGCCATCCTCTTTCGGTGCATAGATATAGAAACCGTAACCGTGGCGTGGCAGCCACTGGGCGTAGCGGGCGCGGGCCTGCCAGCTCCATCCCTTGCCAAAAAAGCCTTCAATGACCCCCAGATTGGCAGCGGGGGGCAGGGGGCCGGACAGCAAACTTTGATATGGCATAACTCTCTCCCTTCTTGCTGGGGACTTGATACGGGACGGTCAGTCAGACCGGGTCCTCTTCCTGAAAGCGCACCCCGATCTTGCTCGGCACGCTCTCGTCCATTTCGGCCACGGTCCAGATCAGGCCCTGCCATTCGATGTTGTCACCGACCACCAGATTATCGCCCAACTGACTGGCAATAAAATCGCCCAGTGTCTGATCCGCCACCTCGCTCACATCCAGCCCGTAAAGAGGGGCGAGATCCACCAGCCGTGCCGCCGCTTCCAGCAGGAAGTCACCGAAGAAGCGGGGGCCGAGATCTTGCTCCGGTGCCTGACTAAAGAGCTGACCGAGGGCGGGGAGGTCACGTTCGTGACCGATGACGCAGAGGATGTCATCGGCCTGCAGACAGGTACTACCCGAGGGGTGGAGCAGCTCGCGGCCACGAAACAGGGCGCAGATCCGGGTGCCGGTGGGCATCTGCAGATCCCGCAGTGGCGAGCCGATGCACCACTTCTCTTCCCCCAGCTGGTAGACGAAGGTCTCCCACTGGCTGTCGAGATCGATTTCGAGCCCCGAGCGGTTGATGGGCGACGGCGGTGCCGGTACCTCCACCCGCGCCAGTTTTGAGGCCAGCGGTAGCGAGCTGCCCTGCAAAATCAGCGAGACCAGTACTACAAAGAAGGCGACGTTGAAGTAGAGCTGGGCGTTGGGCAGCCCCGCCATCATGGGGAACACCGCCAGAATGATGGGCACGGCGCCGCGCAGGCCAACCCAGGAGATAAACCAGCGCTCGCGGGGGGCGAAGTTCTTGAACGGTAGCAGCCCGATCCAGACCGACACCGGGCGGGCAAACAGGATCATCCACATCGCCAGCGCCAGCGCGGGCAGGGCGATGGGCAGCAGCTTGTGGGGGGAGGCAAGCAGCCCCAGCACCAGAAACATGCCGATTTGGCTGAGCCAGGTCAGACCGTCCAGCACCGACAATGTGGTGCTGCGGCTGCGCAGGGCGAGGTTACCGAGCAACAGACCGGTGAGATAGATGGCGAGAATGCCGCTGCCACCGACCGCCGTGGTGAGGGCGAAGATCAGCAGACCGCCGCTGACGGTGAGCAGCGGATAGAGCCCCGGCGCCAAGCGGGCTGTGTTGATGAGGCGCCACAGCAGCCAGCCGCCGCCAAGGCCGATCCCGGAGCCAAGACCAAACTGCTTGACCAGTTGCAGCAGCAGGAAGCCCCCATCCAGCCCTTGCTGGGCGGTGGCGAGCACCTCGATCAGGGTGACGGTAAGAAACACTGCCATAGGATCGTTGCTGCCCGACTCTATCTCCAGCGTCGCGCTCACCCGCTCGTTGAGGCTGCGCCCGCCGAGCAGGGAGAAGACCGCCGCCGCATCGGTGGAGCCGACAATGGCGCCGATCAGCATCCCCTGCATCAGGTTGAGGTCAAACAGCCAGGCTGCGGCAAGCCCCGTCAGGCCGGTGGTGATAGCCACCCCGACTGTCGCCAGCGACAAGGCAGGCCAGAGTGCAACCCGAAACGAGGAGACCCGGGTGCGCATGCCACCGTCGAGCAGAATGATGGCAAGCGCCAGGTTGCCCACCAGATAGGCGATGGAGTAGTCGGCGAAGTGGATGCCACCAGGGCCATCCTCACCGGCCAGCATGCCGACGGCGAGGAAGATAACCAGAATGGGAATACCGAGGCGGGAAGAGAGGGCGCTCAACAGTACGCTGGCTCCCACCAACAGGGCAGCGACAAAAAAGAAACTGTTGATGGTAGCGGCATCCAAGGGCGAACTCCTTCCTGGTAATGTGCAAAGTAGGCACATTATATGCAGTTAGGCCCCCCTTGTGTGGCTTATTTGTGCATCAATTTTCACTTTCTTACATTTTTCATCCCTTTTTTCAGCATGGCCGCGCCATATTCTGACTGTGACGGGGTTAACGAAAGCGGAGTCAAAGGATCGTCGATTTCAGGATGCGCAGGGAGGAGAGGGCGGGGAAAAGCGAAACGGCACAGCAGAGGGAGAGGGGAGCACAAGGGCGCTCCCCACGGGATGGGGGCGGGATTCAGTCGTCCTCGTCATCCTTTACTTCGCGGATCTTGTCCTTGTAGTTGGGCAACTGCTTCTCCAGCCGTTTCATGTCTTTGATGGCATTGAGAAACAGCCCGAGCAGGAACAGCAGCGGCAACCCTATCCACAGCCAGAGATTCATGGGATTTTCCTTTCGTCAGGACAGGTGGTGACATAACGGGCCAAAATTTCATCAAGGTTGGCCAATATGGTCGACTTGCCTTCAATATCCGCCTGTTGCAGGCAAAGCGCCAGTGCCGCGGGATCAAGTCGCTGCTCGTCGGACTCCAGCGAGAAGCTAATATGCCAGGGCTCGTAGGCGACCCCGCTCTCTGCCCCGACCGGCTTGGCATAAGGGAGGAAGAAGCCGAAGTCGCTCATATGGTCGCTGAGCCACTCGCTCAAGCCTGCAAACCAGCCCCCGGCTTCATACTCCCACGGCTCCAGTGCCAGTTTGGTATTGGCGGGCAGGCAGTCCGGGTCGTAGATATCGAGATCGGTCCCCCAGTGGTGACGGCTGGTGCCGGGCAGGGCGCTCCAGCGCAGGATAGCGTGGAGGCGCTCCTCGTCGCTCAGTTGCAGGGCGTCGATGGGCTGGCTGTGGGCATCGAGCAGTGGCCGTTCGCCGCGCCACTTGCCATTCCAGATGGCGAGTTGGCGCTCGAAGCTGCGCCAGCTGGAGGCCGCCTGCAGGTTGAACCCCTCGTAGGCGGCCGCCACCTGCATGTCGTTGAAGGCCGCCGCGGTGGCGGCGGTCAGCCGATGGGGGCCGCGCCCCACCAGAATAAGGTGGCTCTCGTCGAGCCCCAGCAGTTGTTCCTGCGTCATGCCAGCAATCTCTCGAGCACCCCTTGGTACATGTCGGCCAGCAGATCCAGATCGTCCGCCTTCACGCACTCGTTCACCTTGTGAATGGTGGCGTTGACCGGCCCGAGCTCAATCACCTCGGCGCCGGTGGGGGCGATAAAGCGCCCGTCGGAGGTGCCACCAGTGGTGAGCAGGGCCGGTCGCTGACCGTTCACCGCCTCGATGGCCGCCACGGCCGCATCAAGCAGCGCGCCGGTATCGGTGAGGAAAGGTTGGCCGGAGAGGGTCCAGCTCAGCTGATAATCGAGGCCATGTTTATCCAGCAGCGCCTCGACCCGCTCGCGGATATCCAGGTCGGTCAGTTCGGTGCTGAAGCGGAAGTTGAACTGGACGTGCAATTCGCCCGGAATGACGTTGGAAGCGCCGGTGCCGGCCGAGATGTTGGCAATCTGGAAGCTGGTGGGGGGGAAGTAGGCGTTGCCCTCATCCCACACGGTGGCGGCAAGTTCGGCCAGCGCTGGCGCCGCCTTGTGGATCGGGTTGTCAGCCAGATGGGGATAAGCCACATGGCCCTGCACCCCGCGTACCAGCAGATCGCCGGTGATGGAGCCGCGGCGGCCGTTCTTCACTACATCCCCTACCACGGCGGTAGAGGAGGGCTCGCCGACGATGCACCAGCGGATCTTCTCGTTGCGGGCCTCCAGGGTGTCGATCACCCGGGTGGTGCCATTGATAAAGGGCCCCTCCTCATCGGAGGTGATGAGAAAGGCGATGGACCCGGTGTGATCCGGATGCTCGGCCACGAAGCGCTCTACCGCCACCACCATGGCAGCCAGCGAGCCCTTCATGTCGGCGGCGCCGCGTCCGTAGAGCACGCCATCCTTGATGGTCGGCTCGAACGGCGGGGTGTGCCATTTGTCCAGCGGCCCGGCGGGCACCACGTCGGTGTGACCGGCGAAGCAGAACAGTGGCCCCTCGCTGCCACGACGGGCCCAGAGGTTGGTGGTGTCCTCAAACACCATGGGCTCGATGACAAACCCGAGCTTGGCGAGGCGCTCCGCCATCAGGGTCTGGCACCCTTCATCGAGGGGGGTAACGGAGGGGCGGCGGATCAGATCCTTGGCCAGTGCGATGACATCCGACATCAGTTGTCCTTAGTTGTCCTTAACGGGAAAAGAGGGATTGGTAGTGATCAGCCTTGAAACCCAGGGTCAGTTCGCCGTCACGGTCGAGCAGCGGGCGCTTGATCATGGCCGGATGTTCCAGCAGCAGGGCGCGCGCCTTGGCGGTGTCGAGCCCCTGTTTGGCCTCATCCGGCAGGGCGCGGAAGGTGGTGCCGCGGCTGTTGAGCAGGGCTTCCCAGCCGAGTTTTGCCAGCCAGCTGTCCAGATCGTCCGGGTTCAGGCCGTCGGCGCGGTGGTCGTGAAAGCGGTAGTCGATACCGGCCTCATCCAGCCACTTGCGGGCTTTCTTGATGGTGTCGCAGTTCTTGATGCCATAGAGGGTGATGGCCATGGGGAGTCCTTCTCTTGTGGGCGCTGGCCGTGGCCGCGCCCGAAAATCCGAATCAACAGAGTGCAAGGGCCCGATTCTGGCATTGTGGCAATCCCATGGCAACGCCGATGGTCAGGCTCGCGGGTTTTACCGGGACTGGTCACACCTGAACGGCGATTTTGAGCACAAGGTCAGAAGCTGTGGGGCTGGCGTGCCCGATGGGGTTGGGTATTGCGGGAGAAGATCGACTATTGCAGGAGAAAATGAGAAGGGGGCAAACGCCAGATAGCCAAAACGCGCCAGTGGGCGCGTTTTGGTCGGCATCATCAAGCACCTCAATCAGTGCAGGGTGGTCCACTCATGGTCAAAGACCCGGGCCCGTTCCCAGGGTGCATCAGGCAGGCTGGAAGAGAGGCCAGTGTATTTGCCCACGTCGTCCACCACGATGGCGGAGAGGATCGGCAGGTTGTTTTCGGTGCAGTACATGCGGATGCGTTGCAGCAGGGTGCGCAGTTCATCCTGGCACTGCTCCAGCCCGGCCTGCTTGGCCAGTTTGGAGTAACGAATGGTAGTGCGTTCCTTTGCAGACTCGACGAGGATGTCCCACAGCTTGTAGTCACAGGTCGAAGCACCTGCGGTGGCTTGGCTTGTCATAACTCTCTCCGGCGCGAAATGGTCGCTATATGTCGAAGCGCATCTTCGCCAGTTCGGCGCCGTCATATGTTGATCCAACGCAAAAAAGAGGGGAGTCGCGTCACACAATTCTCTTTCCGAGAATGGTAAAGGTTTTTCTGTGGGTGAAAAAACGAAAATTTGGCACTTGGCTAACATATTGTGCTGTCAAAGCCCAATGTCGTCACCTTTATTGATGGGGATCAAAGGCAAACAGTAGTCAGATCACTAGATTTCGCTCCTCGATAAATTTATCAGGAGTGAATATTGGAACTTTTATTCGTCTTGCTCGTTCTGGTCGCCGTGGTCTACGGCATCATCAAGGATTACAACCCGCAGGCGGTGCTGGCGCTGGCGGGCATGGCCATTTTTGCAGTGGCCTACTGGTTGGGGCTGCACCCCATTCTCCCCGCTGACAAGAGCACCGGCTTCGCCCTGTTCGACCTGTTCGAAGTGTTCAAGGGGATCTTCTCCTACCGCGCGGCGGGCCTCGGCCTCACCATCATGGCGGTGGCGGGTTTTGCCACTTACATGTCCCATATCGGGGCCTCTCAGGCGCTGGTGCGGGTGGCGGTCAAGCCGGTGGCGGGCATCCAGTCCAGCTACCTGATGCTCGCCATCTGTTATCTGGTGGCGGTCTTTGTCTCCCTGTTCGTCACCTCCGCCACCGGCCTTGGCCTGTTGTTGATGGTCACCATGTATCCGGTGATGCGCAACCTCGGCATCAGCCCGGCCTCCGCCTGTGGTGTCATCGCCACCTCCCAGGCGTTTGAAATTGGCCCGACCCAGACCAACGCCATCTTCTCCGCCGGTCAATCCGGCATGGATCCGACCAGCTATTTCGTCGACTACCAGATCTGGCTGGTGGCCCCCATGCTGCTGGTGACCATGGTGCTGCACTTCTTCTGGCAGCGTCACTGCGATCGCAAGGATGGCTGGGATCCTGCGCTCCATCGCGGCGATCACGCCGAGCTGGACGAGCAGGGCACCGAGAGCGTGCAGGCGCCCACCTGGTATGCCCTGCTGCCGATAATCCCCTTCGTGCTGATGATGACCTTCTCCAAGCTGCTGGTGAGCGACATCAAGATGAGCGTGGAGGTGGCCATGCTGCTGTCGGTCTTTATCGGCATGCTGTGCGAGCTGCTGCGTAGCCGCTCGGTGCGAACCGCATTCGCGGGGCTGTCGAGCTTCCTCGATGGCATGGGCAAGGTGTTTGGCCCTGTGGTGGCGCTCATCGTCTGTGCCGAGCTGTTTGCCGAATCTCTCAAGGCCATCGGCGCCATCGATACCCTGCTGCACTCTGCCAGCAATGCCGGTATCGGCAGCGGCCTGATGACCCTGGTGATGGTGGGCCTCATCATGGTGGCGGCGGTCATCATGGGCTCCGGCAACGCGGCGTTCCTGAGCTTCTCGACCCTGGCACCGGCGGTGGCGGCCAAGTTTGGCGTGCCTGCGGTGACCATGTTGCTGCCGATGCAGCTCGCTTCCAGTATCGGCCGCACCATCTCTCCCATCGCGGCGGTGCTGATCGCTTGTGCGGGGATTGCCAAGGTGTCGCCCTTTACCGTGGTCAAACGCACCAGCGTGCCGATGGCGGGGGCGCTGGTGACGGCGCTGACCCTCAACTATCTGCTGTTTATGTAAGCGGGTGGCGGACGGCACGAGCTGTCCGCCCCTTTCACTCGGCTGTCGGACGGGAGGCCTGCCCTCCCGTCCCAGGAGATGACAATGACAGACTCTCGCAACGCTTTTTCTCTGGATGCCTACCTGGCAGATCTGGCCCCGCTCATCAACCTCGATTGCGGTACTCGCACCCCGGCCGGGGTGGCCAAAGTGGCCGACATCATGACCGAGAAATATGAGGCCATCGGCTGGCAGGTGACCCGCCACCAGTTTGCTGCCGAGTGCGGCCCCTGCCTCGAGGCAACCAATGCACCGGGTGCCGCTCACTACGACGTGATGCTGGTGGGCCACATGGACACCGTCTTCCCCGAGGGAACAGCGGCCAAGCGCCCGTTGAAAATCGAAGGCAATCAAGCCTTTGGCCCCGGTGTCTCGGACATGAAGAGTGGCCTGCTCTCTATCTGGTATGCACTTAAAGAGATGGATCCGGTGCAGCTGGCCAAGCTCAAGGTGCTGGTCTGCTGCAACTGCGACGAAGAGATTGGCTCCCCCTGGTCGAAAGATTGGCTGGTGGAGAAGGCCAAACAGAGCGGCTGCGTGCTGGTGGCCGAAGCGGCGCGCCCCAACGGGGATCTCATCAGCGCCCGCAAGGGCAATGCCAAGTACCGCATCACCTTTCACGGCAAGGCGTCCCATGCCGGTTCGGCTCTGACCGAAGGGGTCTCTGCCATCACAGAACTCGCTCATTGGGTGCTGGCCATTAACGAGCAGGTCAACATGACCACGGGCACCACCATGAACGTCGGCGTGGTACAGGGCGGCACCGGCGTTAACGTGGTGCCCGACTTTGCCGAGGCAATCGTCGATCTGCGTTTCTGGAGTAACGAAGAGGCCGCTGCGGTGCACGAGCGGCTCACCTTTATGGCCAACAACCCCTTCCTTGCGGGCTGTCGGGTCGAGGTGGATCGCCAGACCTTCAAGCCGGCGATGCGCCCGAGCGGCGATACAGAAGCTGTGATGGCGCTGGTGGAGGCGGCTGCGAAAGAGGAGGGGATCTCCTTCAACTGGCTGGAGGCCGGTGGCGGTTCGGATGCCAACTTTACCGCCGCCGCGGGGGTGCCGTCCCTCGATGGTTTCGGCCCCATGGGGGGCGGTTTTCACTCGGAGGCGGAATTCCTGCTGCTGGACAGCATCGAGCCGCGCATCCGCCTGCTGCAGCGGGTGCTGGGCAAGCTGGCGAAATAAGCCGGTTTATCCCTTGTTCGGGTCATCATGGCCCGCTCAAAATTGGTCCGCTCCACTCCAAACGGGAGGCTGTTGCCTCCCTTTTTTTATCTCGATTTTTCGCGCGTCCCTGAACGAGCGCGCCAGATGGCTTGAGGCCGTTACCCCTGTGGCTCAGCCAGATAGGCCAGATGATCCTGCCGTGCTACCTGCCAGCCATCGAGGCGCAGCGGGGCGGCAAAGCCCGGGCCGTCAGTCACCATGGTGTGGTACTCCCCCTGCTCGCCGCAGGCATCGAAGCCCTCGCGCTCGGCCAGTTGTTGTAGCTCGCAGAGGGTGGCGGCATCGAGGGGGCGTCCAGTCCACTCGGGGGCCAGCACCCGGGTATCGATGCAGGAGAGGTGGGCGACGATGCCGCGGGCCAGCATATCCGCCAGCAAGGCTTGGCGAGATTGCTGCCAGAGCGGGGTATGGACGGTGAGCCCGAGCGGGCGGCAGCGTTCGCGGATCCAGTTTGGTGCGCCCCCACGCTGTCGATATCGCCGGTCACTACCCCGTCGAGGTTCCACTCCTGCTGCAAGTGGCTCAGCGCCGTCTCATAGCTCTGCTCGAACGGCGCTTCGATGGTGACCAGCAGATGGGGCAGCCCGAGGGCTTCCGCCTGACGGCGCACCAGCGGCAAGGGGTGAGCGAGAAATCGGGGCTCTGGCGGCGCAAAGGTGGCCAGTGCCACCACCTGATGGCCCGCTTGACGGGCATGACAGAGAGCCAGCATGGCATCTTTGCCACCGCTCCAGAGCAGGATGACGCGAGACATGGATGAGATTCCGGTGGTGAACGAGGGGGCATGCTACCCAGCGGCGGGGGCAGAGGTAAAGGCATAGTGTCCGGAAATGGCGGCGGGGAAGTGGTTGAGGTAACGGAGCTGGAAAAAAGCAGGCCCCCGAAGCGGGGGCCTGTATTGCAATAGCGTGGTAAACACCGCTGCGATTAGAGCAGGATGCTGGTGAGGATAAAGCCCAGCGAGCAGGAGGTCACCACCCCGATCAGCCCTGGAATGATGAAGCTGTGGTTGATGATGAACTTGCCGATGCGGGTGGTGCCGGAGCGGTCGAAACCGATACAGGCCAGATCGCTCGGGTAGGTCGGCAGCACGAAGTAGCCGTAGCTCGCTGGCAGGAAGGCAATCAGCAGCTTGGGCTCGACACCCAGCGCCAGACCCATGGGGGCGATAGCGGTGAGGGCTGCGGCTTGGCTGTTCACCAGCTTGGAGATGAGGAACAGCACCAGGGCGTAGGTCCAGGGCTGGGCCTGTACCACGTGGGCCAGGGTTTCTTTGAGCAGCGGCATGTGAGCCTGGAAGAAGGTCTCACTCATCCATGCCACCCCGAATACGGAGAAGATGGCGACCATACCCGCCTTGAAGACGGCACCGTTGGCGATCTCGCCCGGCTTGACCTTGCAGCGCATCAGTATGATGGCACCGGCGATCAGCATCATCATCTGGATCACCAGGTTCATGGAGAGCGGGCCAGTTTTGTCCTTGATGGTGAACACCGGACGCAGACCTTCGTTGGCACCGAGCAATACCACGGCGGCGATGGCGGCGAAGAAGATCCAGGTAGACCAGTAGGCCTCTTTCGGGAACTTGGTGTTGAGCAGGGTTTCACCACCGCCGTAGATGAAGGCGCGCTGCTCCGGGTCTTTGATCTTGGCCTGGAACTCTTCGTCCTTGTCCAGATCCTTGCCGCGACGCAGGCTCCACAGGGCTGCCACGATGACACCGGTCAGGGAGGAGGGGATGGCGATCATCAGGATGTCGAGCAGGCCGTAAGCCTGACCGATACCGTGACCAGCCGCCAGAATGGAGACCATGGAGACCACAGCAACGGAGACCGGGGAGGCGCAGATGGCCATCTGGGAGGCAACGGAGGCGACAGCCATCGGGCGCTCGGGACGGATGTTCTTTTGCAGCGCGATGTCAGCGATGATGGGGAACATGGTGTAGACCACGTGGCCGGTACCGCACAGGAAGGTGAGGGTCCAGGTGGTGAGCGGCGCCAGGATAGTGATGTATTGCGGGTGACGGCGCAGCAGACGCTCGGCCACTTGCATCATCAGGTTAAGGCCACCGGCAGTCTGCAGGGTGGCGGCACAGCCGATCACCGCCAGAATGGTCAGCATTACCTGAACAGGCGGTTCGCCCGGAACCAGACCGAAGACGAAGGTCAGCAGGAAGAGACCGATACCACTGATGAGACCGAGTCCCATGCCCCCAAAGCGGGTACCCAGCAGCAAGCAGCCGAGTACCACTAAAAATTCCATCAAGATCATTCCGTTACCTCGTGTGATTCAACCCATATTGCCGCGGGTAGCCTGAACCATGAATTGTCATTGTCTGTTTTATTTAGCCCGAAAGGGTTAGTTGCTATTCTGCTCCCCTGAAAAAGTGAAAAAATTGAGTTACTTCAATAACTCGATGAATTTTTGATTAAACCACTTAAAAACCACGTACTAACAAAAACATCATTTTTGTCACCAAGTGGTATCACTCGGGGCCAGCCCATCAGAGTGCAACCAGAGGCGTTGTGATGGGGAATGCGTTGGTAAGGAAGTTGTGGAAAAAGGCCCGGGTCAGGGGAGAAGAGGCTGTAAAAACACGGGTTAAAGATATCTTTTTTGACAAATGGGGTGTTCTGCGACTCTGCTCATCGGGGGGCGGGTGCTGATAGCAGATAGCGACGCTGATACTGTTCGCTCAGCTGCTTGATATCGAGTCTGGCTAGCGCATTGTTCACTCGCTGTTGCAGTTGCTGTTGATCGGGACGGAACATGATGTGCAGGCTCTTGTACCCGAGGATCTTCGGGTTGAACTGCAGCTGTTCGGGGTGGAGTTTGTCATCGTGATAGGTGAGCCAGTAGAAAACATCCCGGTCGATCACGGCCAGATCGAGCCGGTCGCGCTGCAATTTTCGCAGGTTGAGGTGATCGTCGTCCACGGCAAAGGTGTTGAGGCGCTTGCTGGCCATCAGGGCATCAAATTCACGGGTATTGATATAACCTGCGACGACCCCAATCCGGTAGGAAGCGAGATCTTCGAGTCGCTGCCAGTGGATAGGGGGGCCGGCTTGCTGCGCCATGCCCAGCACACTACTGCCCACGCTGGTGGAAATATGCCACCGTTTATCCAGATCATCGGCGAAGTATTTGGGGAAGTAGCCGCTGTAGTGCTGGGCGGGATCGGATGCCAGCAACATGGCTCGATGCCAGGGGTAGAAGTCAAACTGAACCTCCAGCCCCGCTTCGGCAAATGCACGCTTGACGATATGGCCGGTAAGGCCACCATCAGGGAGATGCTGGCTGGTATAGGGGGGCCACTCCAGGGTGGTCAGGTGCACGGGTTCTGCCCGCAATTGCAGGGGGAGCCAGAGCAGCAAGAGTGTCAGAAGCCGACGATATCCCATGAACGACCCATTCCTTGTGTCGATTGGTTCTGAGTATTACCCATAACGGGGGTAATAAAAAAGCCGACCCTGAGGACGGCTTTTGCAATGTAGTGGCAATATGCCGCTGATCAGAACTCGGCGGTACGCGGAGTTCGCGGGAACGGGATCACGTCGCGGACGTTGCCCATACCGGTCACGTAAACCACCAGACGCTCGAAGCCCAGACCGAAGCCGGAGTGCGGGACTGTGCCGTAGCGGCGCAGATCGCGATACCACCAGTAATCTTCCTGCTTCAGGCCCATCTCGGCCAGGCGGGCATCCAGTACCTCCAGACGCTCTTCACGCTGGGAGCCACCGATGATCTCGCCGATGCCCGGTGCCAGTACGTCCATCGCGGCAACGGTCTTGCCGTCGTCGTTGAGGCGCATGTAGAAGGCCTTGATATCTTTCGGATAGTTCTTCACCACCACCGGAGACTTGAAGTGCTCCTCGGCCAGATAGCGTTCGTGCTCGGAGGAGAGATCGATGCCCCAGGAGACCGGGAACTCGAACTTCTTGCCGCAGTTTTTCAGCACTTCGATGGCATCTGTGTAATCAATCTGGGCGAAGTCGGAGGCGACGAAACGCTCCAGACGGCCGATGGCATCCTTGTCTACGTGCTGGGCAAAGAACTCCAGATCGTCGCGACGTTCGGTCAGGACGGCGTTGAAGACATACTTCAGCATGGCTTCGGCCAGGGCGGCGTTATCTTCCAGATTGTTGAAGGCCACTTCCGGCTCAACCATCCAGAACTCGGCCAGGTGACGGCTGGTGTTGGAGTTTTCAGCGCGGAAGGTCGGCCCGAAGGTATAGACCTTGGAGAGGGCGCAGGCATAGGTTTCGGCGTTCAGCTGGCCGGATACGGTCAGGAAGGCCTCTTTGCCGAAGAAATCTTCGTTGTAGTTCACCTTGCCGGCGTCGGTACGCGGCAGGTTTTCCAGATCCAGGGTAGAGACACGGAACATCTCGCCGGCCCCTTCGGTATCAGAGGCGGTGATGAGCGGGGTCGCAACCCAGACAAAGCCCTCTTCGTGGAAGAAGCGGTGGATAGCTTGCGCCAGGCAGTGGCGAACCCGGGTCACGGCACCCACGATGTTGGTGCGCGGGCGCAGGTGAGCCTGTTCACGCAGGTACTCGATGCTGTGGCGCTTGGCGGCCATCGGGTAGGTATCGGGATCTTCGACCCAGCCGACGACCTTCACATCGGTGGCCTGCAGTTCGAAAGCCTGGCCGCTGCCCTGGGATTCGGCGATGATGCCAGTCACTTCCACGGAGCAGGCGGTGGTCAGACGCAGCACTTCATTCTCGTAATTGGCCAGGGTATTGGGGACGACGGCCTGTACCGGATGGAAACAGGAGCCATCGGAAATGGCCAAAAATGAGATCCCCGCCTTGGAATCACGGCGAGTCCGGATCCACCCTCGTACAGTCAGGGTGGTGCCAACCGCATATTTACCGGTCAGCACATCAACTACGGATGCGTGCGTCATCGAAATATTGTCTCCAGCTTGTTCTTGCAGCGCTATTTGCAACACTAGGGAGTCTGGCCCGGGCACAGATGGCCCACCATGGCAGACTAAGCCGTCAATCTTACCCGCGCGGGTTTGATAAACAAGCAAAAATGTCGGACTCTGGTGGGGTTTTCAGCATGGTTCACCCAAGCAGGGTTCCCTCGGGACAGGAGATGCGAGTGAAAGAGCGGCGACAAGGGCCGGATTGGCTGACACGACTGTTGCGAGCAATGGTGCTGATCTGCTGGTGCGGTTTTATCGTGCTGCTTGCGCTCTATCACTATGCTAGGCCGGAGATTGCATATGGTTTTCTGGTTTACGGCGGCATCAAGGTACGCGATTACTGGGATCCCGCACTCACTCCCTGGTTGGTGCATGGCCTGTGGGGTTGCAGCTTGCTGACCCTGGCTGTACTGCTGCTGGAGCGGCGGCGCAGTCGGCGCAGGGATGATGCCTATCACGTCAATCTGGCGATCCTGCTGCTGATCCTTATTGCTTGTCTGCTGTTCTATTACACCGGTTAGCCGATGCCGGGCGGTGTGGTCCGCTATTCGCCAGGGCGAGCTCCCGGCTTGCCGCCGAGCGGTCGCTTGCCGAGCTGGCGCTCCACACTGTCGAGCATCTGGTTGTAGGCCACCGCCACCCGGCCAATCTCGTCGCCGTCATCACCCTCCAGCCGGTGGCCGAAGTCGTGCAAGTCAGTTGCCTCTTCCATGGAGCGGGTCAACTGGTTGAGAGGGCGCACGATCCAGGTGCGGATGACCCAGAGGGTCAGCAGCAGTCCCATCCCGAAGATGCCGGTGAGGATCAGCGCTGAGGTGAGGATATTCTGCTCGACCCGGGTAAACAGCGAATCGAGGGAGTAGTCAAAGCGCACCGCACCAAGCACGGTATTTTCCGGCACCAGATGACAGCTGGTGCAGTCGGTGCCGCGAAAATCCTTCTTGGCCAGCAGCGGTCGGGTCACCACCAGACGGCTGTGCATGCCGTTGTGCACCACCTCCAGGCTCCCTTTGCCCGCCAGTGCCAGCTCATCAAACTCATCCTTTACCTGTTCTGTCTCCCGTCCCGGCCCGAACTGTTTGCTCACCGCGTCGCCACGGACGATGCGGGCATCCTCCACATGGGCATGGTCGAGAAATTTGCCGCGCAGGGTATCGCGGGCATCCATCTTGCCGGTCAGCATCAGCATGTTGAGGCCGTCGAAATAGGCTTCGGTCTGCTCGCGGCTCTGCTCCTTGATCAGGGTCAGGATGAGATCGCGCTCGCGCACCGCCTGATAGGCTGCGGAGAAGACCAGTACCATGGAGAAGATGAAGAGCAGGAAAAAGTTGATTTTGGCAGCAATGGAGAGGCGCATGAGCAGTCTTTCTTGATGGTAAAACCGCAGCAGTTTACCCCTCTTGGGGCCTCAGGTCTGGTGTTTTGCTCACATTACGGCAAGTGAAACTGCACTGAAGTGGATAAAGTTGTCCTCTTTATATATCAAATGCCGGTAGTCAAACGGGCGGCTGCGATGGCCGCCCGCTGCATGCATTAAAACTCGCCTTCGGTGATGGCCTGACGGATGGCGCCGGTCAATACCCGCAGCTCTTCAGGGGGGATGACGAAGGGGGGCATCAGGTAGACCAGCTTGCCAAAGGGGCGGATCCAGGCGCCCAGTTCGACAAACTTGCGCTGCATGCGCGCTACATCCACCCGCTCTTTCATCTCCACCACCCCGATGGCGCCGAGTACCCGCACATCCACGACCGCCGGGTGCAGGGTCAGCTCTACCAGCTCGGTACGCAGCTGATGCTCGATGGCGCGCACCCGCTCCTGCCACGGTGAGGCCAGCAGCAGATCGATGGAGGCGTTGGCCACCGCGCAGGCGAGGGGATTGCCCATAAAGGTGGGGCCGTGCATAAAGACGCCCGCCTTGCCGTCACAGATGGTGCGGGCGACATGCTCGGTGGTCAGGGTCGCCGAGAGGGTGAGGTAGCCGCCGGTGAGCGCCTTGCCCAGACACATGATGTCGGGGCTGATCCCCGCCCAGTCGCAGGCAAACAGCTGACCGGTACGGCCAAAGCCGGTGGCGATCTCGTCGGCAATCAGCAGCACGCCGAACTCGTCGCACAGGGCGCGCACCCACTGCAGGTAGCGGGGGTGATAGAAGCGCATGCCGCCAGCGCCCTGCACTATGGGCTCAAGCACGATGGCGGCGATCTCTTCGTGATGATCCGCCATGAGTGTGGCCAGCTCCACCACGCACTGCTCGTCCCACTCGGCGTGGAAGCGACAGCTGGGTGCTTCGACAAAATAGTGTTCCGGCAGGAATCCCTTGTAGAGCTCATGCATGCCGCCATCGGGATCGCAGACGCTCATGGCGCCAAAGGTGTCGCCGTGATAGCCGCTGCGCAGGGCGACAAATTTGGCTCTGGGCGTCCCCTTGGCGTGCCAGTACTGCTGCGCCATCTTGAGCGCCACTTCCACTGCCACCGAGCCGGAATCGGCCAGAAATACCCGATCAAGCCCCTTCGGAGTGATCTCCACCAGCTTGCGGCAGAGCTCGACCGCCGGGGCGTGGGTGAGGCCGCCAAACATCACGTGGGACATCTTGCCGAGCTGGGCGGTGGCGGCGGCGTCCAACTCCGGCACCTGATAGCCGTGCACGCAAGCCCACCAGGAGCTCATGCCATCCACCAGTTTGCGGCCATCGCTGAGGGTGATGGTCACCCCTTTGGCGCTGGCCACTTCATAGCAGGGTAGGGGGTGAGTGAGGGAGGTATAGGGGTGCCAGATGTGGTGCAGGTCGAATTCTTGATTGGTCATTTGTTGTTCTGTTGTCAATTGGTTTGATCTGGTCGGTGTTGACAGTCTACGCGTGCTCTCTACACTAGCCAACAATTTCAGCCACTTGGCACTGCGCATCACCCTGAGCGCGCAGGCCCGGCGGCGGGTTCTGTGGCCGTCCATCCCAAGATGGCGGGCGGAGGATCCCACTAATAACAACCGGAAGCCATGTATGAATGCTCTCACCGCGGGCGGTCACGCCCTTCGTTATGACTGGACCTTCGCCGAGGTTCAGGCCCTGTTTGCCCTGCCGTTCAACGATCTGCTGTTTCAGGCCCAGACCGTCCACCGCGCCCACTTTGACCCGAATGAAGTGCAGGTGAGCACCTTGCTCTCCATCAAGACCGGCGCCTGCCCGGAAGATTGCAAATACTGCCCCCAGAGCGCCCGTTACCACACCGGGCTCGAAGCCGAGCGGCTGATGGAGGTGGAGAAGGTGCTGGAGCGGGCCCGCGAAGCCAAGGCCAACGGCTCGTCCCGGTTCTGCATGGGGGCCGCCTGGCGCAACCCCAAAGAGAAGGACATGCCCTACATCATCCGGATGATCGAGGAGGTGCGCGGGCTGGGGATGGAGACCTGCATGACGCTAGGGATGCTCACCGCCGATCAGGCGGCCCGTCTTGGCGCTGCGGGGCTCGATTACTACAACCACAACCTCGACACCTCGCCGGAGTTCTACGGCGAGATCATCTCCACCCGCACCTATCAGGATCGGCTCGATACCCTGGAGCATGTGCGCAGCGCCGGCATGAAGGTCTGCTCCGGCGGCATCGTCGGCATGGGCGAGCAGGCGAAAGATCGGGCGGGCCTCTTGATGGCGCTCGCCAACCTGCCGCGTCACCCCGAAAGTGTGCCCATCAATATGCTGGTCAAGGTGAAGGGAACGCCGCTGGAGGATCAGGAGAACCTCGATCCGTTCGAATTTATCCGCACCATCGCGGTAGCGCGGATCATGATGCCCGCCTCCCATGTGCGTCTCTCCGCCGGGCGGGAGAAGATGAACGAGCAGATGCAGGCGATGTGCTTTATGGCCGGGGCCAACTCCATTTTCTATGGCTGCAAGTTGCTGACCACCCCCAACCCGGACGAGAACAGCGATATGCAGCTGTTCAAGCGACTCGGTATTCGTCCCGCCCAGCGCGCCCAGAAGCCAGATCAGGTTCAAGAAGAGGAGCTGCTGGCCGAGGTGAGCCGCCAGAGCGAACCTGCCGAAATGTTTTATGACGCCACCCGTCCCCGAGCAGGGGTCGTGCGGTCATGACTGGCCCAGCAGTAACAGGCCCCTTTGCATTGGGCGCGGCGCTGGCCGAGCGCGAGCAGGTGGGTCTGCTGCGCAACCGCATCGCGACCGACGGGGCGAGTGGCGGGCAGCTCAGGGTTGCAGGGCGCGACTACCTCAACTTTTCCGCCAACGACTATCTGGGACTGGCAGAACACGGCGCCATCAAGACCGCCTTCAACGCGGGGATTGAGCGCTATGGTGCGGGCTCCGGCGCCTCGCCGCTGGTGACCGGTTACAGTCATGCCCACCAACAGCTTGAGGAGACCCTGGCCGAGTGGCTCGGGGTGGAGGCGGTGTTGCTGTTCAACTGCGGTTTTTCCGCCAATCAGGCGGTGCTGAGAGCCCTGCTCGGCAAGGAGCATCTGCTGTGGCAGGACAAACTCAACCACGCCTCTTTGCAGGAGATGGGCAGCCAGCTCCCTTGCAAGATGAAGCGTTTTGCCCACAACGATATGGCGGCCCTTGAACGACAGCTTGAGCCCAATCGCGGACTGATTGTTTCGGAAGGGGTGTTCAGCATGGACGGGGATCAGGCCCCCTGGGGTGAGCTCGCAATCCTCGCCGCCCGGAGCGGCAACTGGCTGATGATCGACGATGCCCACGGCCTCGGTGTGCTGGGGCCTGAGGGGCGCGGCACCCTGGCGGCGCAGGGAGTAAATCCTGCCAACGTGCATATCCAGATGGGCACTTTTGGCAAGGCGCTTGGCGTCGCAGGGGCCTTTGTCGGCGGCAGCCGCGAGCTGGTGGAGTATCTGGTCAACTTCGCTCGCCACTATGTCTACAGCACCCATATGCCCGCCGCGCAGGCTGGTGCGGTGAGCAAGAGTATCGAGCTGGTGCGTGCCGCCGATGATGCTCGTGCTCATCTTGGTCAGCTGATCGCCCGCTTCCGGCAAGGGGCGCAGGCGCTGGGTTGGCAACTGAGGGCGAGCGACACCCCGATCCAGCCGCTGCTGGTGGGGGAGAGCAGTGTTGCCCTGCAACTGGCTGAACGGCTGCGGGATCGCGGCGTCTGGGTGAGCGCCATTCGCCCGCCCACTGTGCCAGTCGGTACGGCCCGGCTGCGTATTACCCTGAGCGCGGCTCACCGCGAGCAGGATGTGGATCGCCTGCTCGATGTCTTGGGGGTCTGCCCTGCAGCGATAACGGTTGGGGAGGCTCACCATGGCTGAGCGTTTTCAAACGGTTGACAAGGCGCAGCTTGCTCGCCGTTTCGGCGCCGCCGCTCGTCATTACGATGCCCATGCCCGCTTTCAGCAGGAGGTGGGGCAGGCGTTGCTGGAATGGATGCCGAGCAGGCCGGTTGGCACTGATCTGACGGTGAGCGGGCTGGATCTGGGCTGCGGTACCGGCTTTTTCTTGCCCCAACTGGCGAACCGTTGTCACCAGCTGGTGGGGCTTGATCTCGCCCCCGGCATGCTGGCGCAGGCCGCCTTGCGTGACAGCGGTGCTCGCCTGCTCTGCGGCGATGCGGAGCAGCTTCCTTTCGCCGATAACGCGTTCGACTGGGTTTTCTCCAGTCTGGCGCTGCAGTGGTGCGAGCGTCCGGCCCAGGCTTTCGGCGAGCTGCTGCGGGTGGTCAAACCGGGCGGCCAGATCTTTTTCTCGACCCTGCTCGATGAGTCGCTCTGGCAGTTGCGAGCCGCCTGGCAGCAGCTTGATGGTCGCGCCCATGTCAATCGCTTCCTCAGCCTGCCACAATTGGAGCAGGCGCTGGCTAGCGCCGGGGTATCTGCTCCCGAGCTGCGTTGTATCACCTGGGATCTCGCCTATCTTGAATTGCCGCAGCTGTTGCGCGATCTCAAGGGGATTGGGGCCAATCAGGTCAATGACAATCAGGGGCGCGCCGCCCCGGCTGGTCTGAGCGGTCGCGCCAGATTGCAGCAGCTGGCGCAGGCATATGAGGCGTTTCGCCAGCCCGATGGCAGGCTGGTCGCCAGTTATCGGGTGTGCCTCGGTCGCCTCAGCAAGCCTCGCTGAGCGCCGGGAATCGTATTGTGTGCAGGGTAGTCAACGGGCCCTGCCAAGGAGAGAACCGTATGAAATCATTCTTTATCACCGGCACAGATACCGATGTGGGCAAGACGCTGGTGGCACGCACTCTGCTGCGCGAATTCAGCGCACAGGGGATCCGCTGTGCCGGCTACAAGCCTATCTCGGCAGGGTGTGCCCGAACACCCGATGGATTGCGCAACCTCGACGCTGTTCTGTTGCAGGAGGCGGCGAGTGTTCAGCTGCCTTATGAGGTGGTCAATCCCTTTGCCTATGAGCCGCCGATTGCGCCCCATATCGCTGCCAGCGAGGCGCGCCAGCCCATTACCATGCAGGGGCTGAGCGAGGGGCTGCGCAAGATTGAACAGGCAGGGGCCGAGCTTGCAGTAGTGGAAGGGGCGGGGGGCTGGTATCTGCCGCTGGATCGCAAGCATCTGCTGTCGGATTGGGTGAAGCAGGAGAACATGCCGGTGATTTTGGTGGTGGGGGCCAAGCTGGGCTGTCTCAACCATGCACTGCTCACCTTTGCTGCCATTCGCAACGATCGGTTGCCAGTGGCGGGATGGGTTATTAATCGCCTTCACAGTGCCATGAGCCACTATCAGGAAAATCTAGACACCCTGAGGGGGATGTTACCGGCCCCGTTTCTGGGGGAAATTCCCTTTATAAACAATCCATTTGAGGCTGATTTGCAGGGGCGGCTTGATATCTCTCCGCTCTTGTGACGTCACATTCAGCGAACATTCATCGAGTCTCCCTAAAATTCATCCATAACATGGAGATAGGGAGGTCGAGTGATCTCTCTCCGTGTCTTTAATTCTCACAAGGAGTCTATATGAAGCGAATTATGCTATTCCTGGTGACCAACCTGGCCGTCATGCTGGTGCTGGGGGTGGTACTCAATATCCTGTTCTCGGTTCTGGGGATCAACAAGTCCAGCATTTCCGGGCTGTTGATGTTCTGTGCCGTGTTCGGTTTTGGGGGTTCCTTTATCTCCTTGCTGATGTCCAAGTGGATGGCCAAGCGCAGCTATGGCGTCCAGGTCATCGAGCAACCCCGTAACGAGACCGAGCACTGGCTGGTGAGCACTGTTGCCCGTCAGGCCCGCGAAGCGGGTATCAAGATGCCGGAAGTGGGGATCTACGACTCTCCCGAGATGAACGCCTTTGCGACCGGCGCCCGCCGAGATGATTCGCTGGTGGCGGTCTCCTCCGGCCTGCTCTACAGCATGAGCCGTGACGAGGCGGAAGCGGTACTGGCCCACGAGGTGAGCCACGTTGCCAACGGCGACATGGTGACCCTGACCCTGATCCAGGGGGTGGTGAACACCTTCGTGATGTTCTTCGCCCGCATCGTGGCTGGCGTCATCAGCAACTTCTTCAGTTCCAACAACGAGGAAGAGAGCAGCAGCACCGGTGGTTTTGCCTACATGATCACCGTGTTTGTGCTGGAGATGTTGTTCGGCATTCTGGCCTCCATCATCGTCATGTGGTTCAGCCGTCAGCGCGAGTTCCGTGCCGATGCCGGTGCCGCCAAGCTGGCAGGTCGCGACAAGATGATTGCCGCCCTTGAGCGCCTCTCCCGTGGTGCCGAGCCGCAGCTGGAAGGCTCCATGATGGCCTTTGGCATCAACGGCAAGCGCTCCATGAGCGAACTGTTCATGAGCCACCCGCCCATTGAGCAGCGTATCGCCGCCCTGCGTGGTTGATAGATACTGAATGACAGGGGATAACCCCGAATAAAAAACGGCTGCCTTGGGGCAGCCGTTTTGTTTTGCAGCCTTCTTTAAAGCTTGAAGTGCCCCATCTCCTGGCGCAGCACCCGTGACAGCTGCTTGAGCTTGGCTGCCTCTTGGGACACGTGGCGGGCGGCATCCCCCGATTGTTCCGAGAGGGAGGTGATGTTGCCGACGGTAGAGACCACCTCGTTGGCGGCGGTGGACTGCTCGCGCAGGGTGTGGCTGATCTCTCCCATCAGACCGGTGAGATTGGAGGCGTGGCTCTGGATGCTGGCGATTGCCTGCCCGGTCTGGTTGGCCAGTGTGACCCCGCGGGAGACGTTGTTGACCGTGTTCTCCATGCTGCGGATAGAGGCATCCGCCCCGCTCTGGATCTTGCTGATCATCCCGGTGATCTGCTGGGTCGAGGCCGCCGAGCGGCTGGCCAGATTGCGTACTTCGTCGGCAACCACCGCAAAGCCACGTCCCTGCTCACCGGCCCGCGCCGCCTCGATAGCCGCGTTGAGGGCCAGCAGGTTGGTCTGATCGGCGATGCCGCGGATCACGCCGATGATCTCCGAGATCTGCTGGGTATGGCTGTTGAGTTCTGCGATGGTGCTGGCTGCTTCACCGACCGTGGTGGAGATATTCTCGATGCTGCCAAGCGTCTCCTTGATGACCCCGGAGCCCTCCTCCAGCGTGTCGGCTGAGACCTTGCTGAGCTCGTCTGCATGGCTGGCATTGTCGGAGAGGTGGCTGATGCTCACCACCAGCTCTTCGATGGCGGCGGCCATGGTCTGGGTACTGGTTTGCTGATCGGTGGCGAACTGGGCGGTCTGCTCCGCTATCTGGGCGATGCTGTCGGCCGAATTGGACAACTCCTCGGTGGAGTGGGATACCTTGCCGATGATCCCCTTGAGGGTGCTCTGTGTGGTGCCAAGCAGGCCGATAAGACTCTCTTTCGAGCCTTGGGGCACCTTGATGGGGCGGGAGAAATCCCCTTCCGCCAGCAGATGGAGATCGGTCTTGAGCTGTTCGACCGAGGTGCCCACCAGATCGAGCAGGGAGCGATAGGTGCGCCAGAGGAAGAACATCAATACCAGGCCCAGAGCGATAAAAAGGTAGCGCAGCATGTCGGTATTGGCGGTGGCACTCTCGACCGCCTCCTGGTTGCGCCCCTCCATCATCACGTAGAAATCGTCGATGGGTGACATGATGCGACCCTTGTTCTGGTGATAGGCCTTGTCATGCATCATGGCGATGGCCTTCTGCTGGTTGGCGGCCACATCACCGTCCGTCTGCTGCACCAGTTTGAAGGCAGCCACCTCGGTGTTGACCAGTGCATCCGAGTTGTTCTTGGCCTCGTTGAGCTTGGCGAGTTCAGCATCGGTGAAACCAGCATCCTTCATCAGATCGATCAGGCCGCGGCGAACATTGCTGTCGGGGCGAGGATTCTGGCCGTTGGCCGCGACAAAATCCCAATAGATACGGTTGTAGCCATCCGGTCTCGGCTGTTCGCCGTTGCGAATGGCCAGTATCCGCATGTACTGCTGCTCGTAGGCTGGATCCTTGGTGATGACGTAGGTGCGACCGAGTCGGGTCAGGTCATCGGAGGATTGGCGCAGCTCGTCGGCCAGCAGGTAGGAGAGATATTGTTGTCGATAACTCTCTTCCAGTTGTTTACCCGCCCAGCTGTAGGCGAAAAACACCAGTGACAGCAGGATCAGGGTGATCACGGAGAGCAAGAGGTTGAGTTGAAAGGCGGGTTTGTTCTGTTCCATGGTTTGAGCGTCCTTATTCTCACCGGGTAACCCCCTTGGTCAGACGGCAAAGGCCGCTACGTCGGAGGGGTTTTGTTGTTATTGCTGTGAGTATAGAAGTCATCGTCGGCATGGTTGCGCAGGCGGGGCGAGAAAGAGACGAGAATGGAGGAACCGCGGGTCGACAGGGGGGAAAAGGTCGGCCAGGATCGGGGCCCAGCCAGCCTTTTCGTGGCTCGATCACCTTATTTGATGACGATGTCTGTGAGCGGTACGGCGCAGCAGGTGAGGATTTTGCCCTCTGCCCGCTCGGCGGCACTGATGGCGGGGGCGTCGGGGTGATCCACCTCGCCCGAGATCAGCGTCTGTTTGCAACTGCCGCAGATCCCGGCGCGGCAGCTCCAGGGCAGCTCTACGCCTTGCTTGTTGGCCTGATCCAGCACAGTGCCCTGATTGTTGCCGGTAAAGGCTTGGGCGCCGATACGCAGTTGTACCGCCTGATGGGGGCGGGCCACCGAGAGAATGGCGCCGCCAAAACTCTCCTGTTTGATCCGTGCGGCCGGAACGCCGAGGGCCGCTACTTTCGACGCCGCGTCGGCCATAAAACCGTGGGGGCCGCAGATAAAGACCTCTTTTTCGGCCAACCCTTTGACCAGTCGCAGATGCTCATCATTGAGTCGCCCTTGCAGCCCCTGCCAGTGATTGCCCGGCTGGCTCAGGATAATGGTGAGGGTCATGCCCTGCTGCGCCATGGCATGCAGTTCGCTGGCGGCGGGAATGTCCGCTTCGCTGCGGCACAGGTGCATAAAGTGAACCTCTTCCAGCTCCCCGCGAAGGGCCAGGGTGCGGGCTATCGCCAGCATGGGGGTGACGCCGGAGCCTGCGGAGAGCAACAGGAGGTTGCGCTCGGCCCCTAAGTGAAACTCGCCAGCGGGGTTGGCGGCCAGCAGCCGATCACCCACCTGCAACTGCTGGTGCAGCCAGTGGGAGATGCGACCCCCCTCCACCTTTTTGACGCTGATGCTGTAACGCTCCGGGTGATCCGGCGTAGAGCTCAGGGTATAGCGGCGCTGGATCCGTTCATTTTTGATATCGAGGCTGATGGGCAGATGCTGGCCCGGCAGGTAGTCGGGCAGAGGCTCGCCATCGGCGGCTTCGAACCAGAAGGTCTCCAGATCCCGCGCCAGCGGTTCGCGGGCCACGCAGACCAGCTCCCGCTTCTTCGGAGCGGCGGCGGGATAGACCACCGGACGGGTGCGCTCCAGCACTTCTATCTCGCTGCCTGCCTCAATCCATCCCTCGTTCAGGGCGATCAGGTTCTGGCCGAAGTAGACCTCGCCATCCTCGCCACGGCGGTAGCGGGTAAGGGTGGCCAGCGGCTCTTTCAGGGCGTTGAAACGATCGGTGCCCGCTTCCACCGTGGTCATGATGCAGCGGCTGCAGGGCTTGACCACCTTGAATTCCACCTCGCCGATGCGGATACGCACCCAGCTGTCCTCCTCGAAGGGCTGGGTATTGCTTGCCACCAGATTGGTGCGGAACTGGCTCATCTGGTGCAGCGCATCGGAGCGCAGATTGAGATCCTCAAGGGAGGCCTGGCTTATCAGCAGCAGCGGATAACCGTCGGCAAAGCTGACCCGGGTGCCGGTCTTCTCGCGAAAGCGATCAGAGGTTTCACCCAGCCAGAGCAGCTGCACTGGTTCCCCTGCCACCCGGCTCAGCCACCCATCGGCTTTGGTGTCGGTGTGCAGGGCGGTAAAGCGGTCGCTCCAGACTCCGGTAGCTTGCGGGGTGCGGCTGAAGTCGACCTCTTGCAGGGTGAGGGGTTCAAAGCCCGGATAGCGCAGTTGCAAGCCTCCTTCGATGGGGGTGGCCACGACCTGTTGCAGCTGGGGATGGGTACGGGCGGTGATAAAGGTGCCGTCCGGTTTGACCACCATGTAGCGGCGATCCCCTGCCAGTCCCTCTTCGGTCACCCGGGCGCGAGCCAGCGGCATACCTGCAGTCGATTTGATGGGGTAGAGGTGAATGCTGTCTAGCCTGGGCATCTTCATATCCTTGTGACGCGGCGCGATCGCCTGGAAAAAGGGGAACATAACGGTTCCCCGACGATCCGGCAATCCTTTCAAGGGGGCGGTCTATAGTTGGGAAAACAGAACAAGAGGGCATCGGGATGAAAATAAGCTGGTTGCTGGCGGGGAGCCTTTTTTGCCACGGGCTCTGGGCGCAGGAGCTGACCCTGACCACGGGAGAGTATCCTCCTTACTGTTCCGAGACGCTCAAATATCAGGGGCTGATCCCTCATGTGGTGAGCGAGGCATTCAAGAGTGAAGGGGTGAGCGTCAAGTTCCAGTTTCTTCCCTGGAAACGGGCCTTTCGCTTGTCGGAGGAGGGAGTGGTGGATGGCACAGTCCACTGGTATGAGTCGAGCGAGCGGCGCAAAACCCATCTCTACAGCGATCCCATCCTGAGCGAAACCTACGTCTGGTTCTATCTCAAGTCAGATCCGCTGGAATGGCGTGGCTATCAGGATCTGGCGGATCGCAAGCTGGCTGCGGTCAGTGGCTATACCTACAATGCAGATTTTTTTGCAGCCATCGCACAGGTTCCGCTGCAGGTGCAGTTCGTCACCCGGCTGCGCCAGAGCTTTGATCTGCTGCTCTCCGGCCGCGCCGACCTGACCCTGGAGAACATAGATGTCGGCTACTACTCCCTGCGTCAGTTCTACCCGGCCAGCACGGTCGATCTCTTTGCAACCCATTCAAAACCCGTGATGAAAGTTGAAGGTCACCTGTTGATCAGCCGCAAGCGTGCCAACGCTGACGAGCTGATCAAAACCTTCAATCGGGGCCTCGCCAAACTGAAAGCCAGCGGTCAGCTGGAGAAGATGTTACTTGAGTCACGTTCTGGTCTCTATGAACCATAAAGTGCAACATTTTTTGATCCTGATTCGCTAATCAGTACAAAAAAGCGGCCATTATCGACTCAGTTCCCAGTTTCTAACGCTTTCGCTTCTTCCCCATCCGGCCACCGTCCGCCTCGGCTACACGGTATCAAGCGCCATCGGGTGGGGCCTGTCACACAAAAAGAAGAAAGCAATGTATGAGCAAACAACTGGACATGACCCCATTGCCGGATCTCTCCCTGAAAACGGGAACAGGCCCGGTGCGTACCCGGCTACCCGTTTGGCGGCCGGCCCTGCCACCCTGCAATCACGCCTGCCCGGCCGGAGAAAATATCCAAGCCTGGCTCTCTTTAGCGCAGGCCGGCCGTTTTGAGGCGGCCTGGCAGACCCTGATCGAAGAGAACCCCTTGCCCGCCATTCATGGCCGGGTCTGCTATCACCCCTGCGAGAGTGCCTGCAACCGCGGGCAGGTGGATGAATCCGTCTCCATCCATGCCATCGAGCGCTTCCTCGGCGACGAGGCGCTGGCCCGTGGTTGGCTGCCTGCGCCACCGGCCCCAGCCAGCGGCAAGAAGGTGCTGGTGATCGGTGCCGGTCCCTCCGGCCTCTCCTGCGCCTGGCACCTCAACCGGCTTGGCCATCAGGTGGAGATCCGCGAAGCGGGGCCGCTTGCCGGCGGCATGCTGCGTTTTGGCATTCCCGCTTACCGCTTGCCCCGCGACGTGCTGGATCGGGAGGTGGCCCGCATCGTGGCGGCTGGTGTCACCCTGACCCTCAACCACAAGGTGGAGGATGTGCTGCGCGAGCGCGACGAGGGGGGCTTTGATGCCGTCTTTATGGCCATCGGCGCCCATCTGGCCAAGCGGGTCGATATTCCGGCCCGGGAAGCGGGCAAGATCCTCGATGCGGTGAGCTTCCTCGAACAGGCCAGTCTGGCCGAAGAGCAGGGCTTGCCGCCCCCCAAACTGGGACGGCGGGTGGCCATCTACGGCGGCGGCAATACCGCCATGGATGCGGCCCGTACCGCCCGCCGTTTGGGCGTTGAAGAGGCAATGATTATCTACCGCCGCGACCGGGACCATATGCCGGCCCACGCCTTTGAAGCCGATGAGGCCGAGGAGGAGGGGATCAAGATCAACTGGCTGCGCAGCATCCGCCAGCTCGATAGCACCAATATCGAAGTGGAGGTGATGGCGCTGGATGCCGAGGGCAAGCCGGTGCCCACCGGCAAGTTTGAAACTCTCGAAGCGGACTCCCTTATTCTGGCGCTCGGTCAGGAGGTAGACCTTTCGGTGCTGGAGAGCATCCCCGGCGTGCGGGTCAACAAGGAGGGGGTCGTACAGGTGGCGGGCAACCTGATGACGGATGTGCCGGGTCTGTTTGCGGGCGGCGATATGGTGCCCTCCGAGCGCACCGTCACCATCGCCACCGGCCACGGCAAGAAGGCGGCGCGCCATATGGATGCCTGGCTGCGCGGTCGCCACTACCACAAGCCGCTCTCCTACCCGCTGGTGGGGCCGGAGCAGTTGCAACTCTGGTTCCAGACCCACGCCCCAGCCAGCAGTCAGCCGGTCAAACCGGCGTGGGCGCGGGATGACTTTGGCGAGATCATCGGCGGGCTGGATGAGGTGGCCGCCCGTTACGAGGCGGCGCGTTGTTACTCCTGCGGCAATTGCTTCGAGTGCGACGGCTGCTATGGCAGTTGCCCCGAGCAGGCCATCGCCAAGCTGGGGCCGGGCAAAGGCTATCAGGTGGATGCCGAGCGCTGCACCGGCTGCGGTGCCTGTCACGACCAGTGCCCTTGTCACGCCATCGAGCTGCGCCAACCGGAGGAGTCCCAATGAAACATGAACTGATCATGGTCGATGGCAACGAAGCCGCGGCCCGGGTGGCGTACCAGCTGAGTGAAGTGTGTGCCATCTATCCCATTACCCCGAGCTCGACCATGGCCGAACTGGCCGACGCCTGGGCGGCGGAGGGGCAGACCAACCTGTGGGGCAACATCCCCACCGTGGTGGAGATGCAGAGTGAAGGAGGAGCAGCCGGTACGGTACACGGCGCCCTGCAGGCGGGGGCGCTCGCCACCACCTTCACCGCCAGTCAGGGGCTGATGCTGATGCTGCCCAACATGTACAAGATCGCCGGTGAATTGACCTCGGCGGTGTTCCATGTGGCGGCCAGATCGCTCGCGGCGCAGGGGCTGTCGATTTTTGGCGACCATCAGGACGTGATGGCGGCGCGCAGCACCGGTTTTGCCATGCTTGCCTCCGGCTCGGTGCAGGAGGCGCAGGACCTGGCCTTGGTTGCCCATAGCGTCACCCTGCAGTGCCGGGTGCCCTTTATCCACTTCTTCGACGGCTTTCGCACCTCCCACGAGGTGAACAAGATCACCGCCCTACATCGGGATGAAATTCGCGCTCTTATCGACAACGACTGGGTGCGCGCCCACCGTGCGCGGGCGCTCAACCCGGATCATCCGGTGATGCGCGGCACCGCCCAGAACCCGGATACCTACTTCCAGTCCCGCGAGAGCGTCAACCCCTTCTACGAAGCGGTGCCAGCGCGGGTGCAGCAGTGCATGGATAACTTGGGCGAGCTGACCGGCCGCCACTACCGGCTGGTGGAGTACCACGGCGCGCCTGATGCCACCGACGTCATCGTGCTGATGGGCTCGGGGGCGGCCACCGCCCGCACCACCGTGGATTGGCTCAACCGGCAGGATCGCAAGACCGGGGTGCTGGTCATTCGCCTCTATCGTCCCTTCCCGGTACAGGCGCTGCTCGATGCGCTACCGCAGAGCGTGCGGCGCATGGCGGTGCTGGATCGCACCAAGGAGCCGGGCGCCGGTGGCGAGCCGCTGCTGCTGGATGTGCAGAGCGCGCTGATCGATGGCTTGCAGCGCGGCCTTATCAAGCGGCTGCCGTGGCTCAGTGGCGGTCGCTATGGCCTCTCTTCCAAAGAGTTCACCCCCGCCATGTGCGCGGCGGTATTCGAGGAGCTGGCATCCGATGCGCCGCGCCCCCGCTTTACCGTGGGGATCGTCGATGATGTGTCGGGCCTCAGTCTGGCCTGGCACCCTATCGGCGATCTGGAGCCCGCCAGTCGGGTACGGGCGCTCTTCTTCGGCCTTGGTGCCGACGGCACAGTCGGCGCCAACAAGAACAGCATCAAGATCATCGGCGAGCTGGAGGGGTTCCACGCTCAGGGCTACTTCGTCTACGACTCCAAGAAGTCGGGCTCGCGCACTGTCTCCCACCTGCGCTTTGGCCCCGAGCCCATCGACGCCCCCTGGCTCATCGAGCAGGCGAGCTTTATCGGCTGCCACCAGTGGGGTTTTGTCGAGTCGGTCGATCTGCTGGAGCACGCCGCCGAAGGGGCGACCCTGCTGCTTAATGCTCCCTATGAGGCGGACAAGGTGTGGGGCCAGCTGCCCGAGCGGCTGCGCGCCCGTATTCGCGCCCTCGATATCCGCCTCTACTGCATCGATGGGGATCGGGTGGCCGAGCGCAACGGTATGGGCAATCGCATCAACACCATTATGCAGACCTGCTTCTTCGCGTTGGCTGGCATCTTGCCGCGGGGCGAAGCGATCGCGCTGATCAAGGAGAGCATCGAGAAGAGCTATGCCCGCAAGGGGCCCGAAGTGGTCGAGCGCAACTTCGCGGCGGTGGATGACACCCTGGCTCATCTCCATCAGGTGGCCATCCCGGCCGGTGACGAGCAGATCAGCGACTATCCGCTGCCGCTGGCACCGGGTGGCAGCGAGTTTGTCCAGCGGGTCACTGGCGAGATGCTGGCGGGGCGCGGCGATCTGATCCCCGTCTCCATGCTGCCGGTGGATGGCACTTACCCCACCGCCACCAGCCGTTTCGAGAAGCGGGATATCGCCCGCGAGATCCCGATCTGGCATTCGGATATCTGCATCCAGTGCGGCAACTGCGTCTTTGTCTGCCCCCACGCGGCGCTGCGGGCCAAGTTCTACCATCAGGACTGGCTGGCGACCGCCCCCGAGGCGGCCCAATCGGTGCCCGTCACCGCCAAGGGCTTCCCCGACAGCCGCTACACATTGCAGCTCTATCCGGAAGATTGCACCGGCTGCGGCCAGTGCGTGCAGGCCTGTCCGGTGCGGGCCGGGGCCGATGAAAACTTTGAAGGCGAGCGCGCCATCACCATGATGGACAAGGCGCCGCATCTGGCTGGCCAGAAACAGGCGCTGCGCTGGTTCGAGAGTCTGCCGTGGCCTGCCCGCGAGCGGGTGGACTTCTCTACGGTGCGCGGTGCCCAGTTCCTCGAACCCCTGTTCGAGTTCTCCGGCGCCTGCGCCGGTTGTGGTGAGACCCCGTACCTCAAGCTGCTGACCCAGCTGTTTGGCGATCGCATGCTGGTGGCCAACGCCACCGGATGCTCCTCCATCTACGGCGGCAACCTGCCGACTACGCCGTGGGCCAAGAACGGCGAAGGGAAGGGGCCAGCCTGGTCGAACTCCCTGTTTGAGGACAACGCCGAGTTTGGCTTTGGTTTTCGTCTCACTGCCGATCAGCATCACGGTCAGGCGGTGGCGGCCCTCGAAGCGATGAAGGGGGAGTTGGGTGAGGCATTGGTCGAGTCGCTTATCAACGCCCCGCAACGGCTGGAGTCGGAGATCCGTGCCCAGCGGACCCGGGTGGCGCAAGTGCGCGAGCGGCTGGAAGAGGTGAAATCCGGCAAGGCTCGCGAGCTGCTCTCCTTGATTGATCAGCTGGTGCGCCGCTCGGTCTGGATCATCGGCGGCGATGGCTGGGCCTATGACATCGGCTCGGCGGGGCTCGATCATGTGCTCGCCTCCGGGCGCGATGTGAACGTGCTGGTGATGGATACCGAGGTCTACTCCAACACCGGCGGCCAGATGTCGAAATCGACCCCGCTCGGTGCCGTCGCCAAATTCGCGGCGGGGGGCAAGACGCTGGCCAAGAAGGATGTGGCGTTGCAAGCCATCTCCTACGGCAACGTCTATGTTGCCCGCATCGCCTTTGGTGCCAACCCGCAGCAGGCGCTGCAGGCCTTGCGTGAAGCCGAAGCCTATCCGGGCCCGTCGCTTATCATCGCCTACAGCCACTGCATCGCCCATGGCATCGATATGGAGTTTGGCCTGACCCAGCAAAAACGCGCCGTGGCCTCCGGTCACTGGCCGTTGATGCGCTACAACCCGGTATTGCGCAGATCGGGGCAGAACCCCTTCAGCCTCGACAGCCTGCGCCCATCGATCCCCCTTGCTGAATATCGGCAGGAGGAGACCCGTTATCGGGTGCTGGCCCAGAGCCATCCGGAGGAGGCCGAGCGGCTGATGCAGGTAGCGCAAAAAGTGGCGTGGCAGAAGTGGGCCACCTACGAGGAGATGGCCACCCGCGAGGCCAGCCATTTCCATCCGCCGGTGTGAGGATGGGGGGAAATCAGTATGAAGAAGCGGGCCGGTGGCCCGCTTTTTGTGTGTATAAAAAGTGAGTTCTCTGTTGAGTAAACATATACATTTTTCCGAAATAAAATTTTAGTTTCATGTAGAGAGACATCAGTGATAGCGTATTGATAAAAATGAAATTTATGGATAATCTACGTGCAAGTAAAATTAAAGGAAACCTGAAAAGTGAGCAAGTATATGGAGGGTGTCGAAAAGGTTTATTCGTTATCGAATCAACCGTGGATGAAACATATGGACAGAATTCAATCGATTCTAAATCCTGCATGGATGACGGAACTTGAACGTATTAATGCTATTCAAAAGTCGATTCTTAGGCCTGAAGTTGCACAGCTTTATCAAACCATAAATACATACAGCTCTAATCTGACTTGGTTGGATGGATTTTCCCAATTGGGAATACAAAAACACTTGAGGTCTATTGAGCGAAATTTTCCAGCGTTCAATAATTTCCCGCACCTCCCTAACGAGTTTATTTTGACATTAAACTTGTTAAAACAACATCTGGCTTTGGTTCAAAGTATTGATTTTGATGCTTGCTCAACCGAATCAGTTGAATATGAAGATGTCTCTGATATTTCCAGTGTATTATCTGAGGTAAACGAAACACTTAGGGAAAGTAATTTATCTCTAAATTCATTATTAGAGGCATTTCAGAAACTTCCGGTTGCTTTTAGATTTATCATACTGTTGTTTATAACTGAAGTAATGATTCCGATAAGTCTTGATATATATGTTAAACCTGCTATTGAAGAGTTTCTTAGGAACAATGATGAATCTCGCAGGGTTCAGTCTAATACGATTAAAAAAATCCCTAAAAGTATTGGTTTAGATGTGACACCTCTAAACAGATTTATTAGCGGAGATGAGGTTAGATTGAGAGCTTCACCATCTATAAAATCAGAGGTAATTACGACTCTAAATTTTGGGCAATCTGTATACGTTATTGAAAAGAATCGTAGTTGGATAAAAGTTGCAATACCTCAAAAACAAGGTGAAGCGTTAGAAGGCTGGGTGTTTACTGAATATACAAAACGCTTTAATAAATAGCACTAGCTAGCTGTACAAGATATGGTCATTCTATTGATGGTAAAGTGTTCCTTTGCCGATATTGCCACATAAATATATGTTATTGATGAATGACAATAGAATGGTGTGACAGCGAAAGTGATTTGGTGAAATATCCGAATAACAAATATTACTTACTCAACAATATTTATCTATTAGCAGGTCAAAGCTTTCTTTTTATGCCAAGGCAGGTAAGCTGCGGGGCAAATAGTGTCAAGCAGGAGAAGGGATGATGACAGAACAACATTTCGCCGGGACGATCGGCATTCTGGGAGCGGGGTGGCTGGGGCTGCCGCTGGCGCGGGCCCTGCTGGCGGCAGGCAAGTCGGTGGCGGTGACAGTCAGCAGCGCCGAGAAGGCGGCCCGTCTGCAGGGGGAGGGGATCGCTGCCTATCCGCTGACGATTTCTGCCCATATGTCGGATGCATGGCCCATCCCCTGCGAGAGTCTGGTGATCTGCGTACCACCCAGCAAGACCGATGACTACCCGCAAGCGGTGGCAAAGGCCTGCGCGTTGGCCAAAGCGAATGGCACCCGGCGGGTGCTGTTTGTCAGCGCCACCTCGGTATGGGGGGCGGGTCAAGAAGAGGGTGAGCAGCCCAAACCGCGCCATGCCCGTGGCGAGCGGATGCTGGCAGCGGAGCAGGCGGTGCTGGCGGCCGGTTTCGAGACGGTGATGATAGTGCGCCCCTCCGGCCTTTATGGCCCGGATCGCCATCCCGGCCGTTTCCTCGCGGGCAAGACTCTCGATGGCGGCGCCCAGTCGGTCAATCTGGTTCATCTGGACGATGTGGTGGCGGCTTGCATGCTGCTGCTGGAGCGGGGCAAGGACGGGAATGTTTTCAATCTGAGTGCGCCTGTGCATCCGCGCCGCGAGCAGTTCTACCCCTTTGCGGCGCGCCAGCAGGGGCTGCCCGTGCCGGTCTTTATCGAGCCTGCCGGTGAATTTCAGCCCATCGACGGTCAGCTGATTTGCCAGCAGATGGGATTCAACTATCGCTGGCCCGATCCGGCCCACTGGTTTGCCGAGCTCGCCGCCTCGGGTAATTGAGGTTTGCCAAGGGGGTGATCGCCCCCTATCATGCCGCCATCCATGAGAGAGAGGCGGTAATGATGGTAGATACAAAACGTCACCCCGATGGGGAGTTGTTGCTGAGAACCCTGGCAATGCCAGCCGATACCAACCCCAATGGCGACATCTTTGGTGGCTGGATCATGTCCCAGATGGATATAGGTGGGGGCATTATGGCCAAGGAGCTGGCAAAAGGACGTATTTGTACCGTATCCGTCGAAGGCATGACCTTTCACAGTCCGGTCAAGGTGGGCGATGTGGTCTGCTGCTACGGCCGCTGCATGAAGATCGGCCGCAGCTCCATGAAGCTCAAACTGGAGGTGTGGGTCAAGCCGGTACTGCGGGAAAACGACGCCCAGCGTTACTGTGTGACCGAGGGGATCTTCACCTATGTCGCCATCGACGAACAGGGCAAATCCCGTCCGGTTCCGGTGAGTGCCTGATTAAATCAGCCGGGCATTGATGATGGATATTTCCTGCTCAAGCCCGGTTTTTTGCCGTATCATGCGTTCCAGCATCTCTTCCGAGCCCACATATTGCAGGGTGTCAAACAGGCAGAGATCGCATTGAGGGTCCCGTCTTATCTGATAGACGGTGGCCAGCTCCACTTGATGACAATTTCCTTGTTGATCATAAAACGTCACGTTGTACCGAAGTTCTTTCGCCATGAGACAAGCTCCTTCTGGTTGGGTGGAACAGGGACTATCAGCTTAGTCGGCGTGAATGACGTTTGTGATGGTCGCAACAAAAAGCAAAGGCGGGCGGTTGTTAGCCAATGAAAAATAGTTATCGCATTCTTGGCACCTCCCTGCTGACCCTGGGGTTGGTAGGCTGTTTTGAGGTGCCGGATCAGAACCATCTGGTCACAGCTCAAGGGATTGTGCCGGGACTCGACTGCCAGCGTCCGCCGCTGGTAGCGTTGGCGACCACGGCGCTGCCCCGTGAATTCGGGGTGACGGTGTGGAATCTCTACAAGGGCCAGCGCAAAAACTGGCGCGAAGGGATGGACAGTTATGCCAAGGGGCAGGATCTGGTGCTGCTGCAAGAGTCGGCCACCCGTCCCGATATGCTCGACTGGCTGCGCGCCGGTGATTTCCAGTGGCAACAGCTGCAAGCCTTCACCCAGGGCGGCGTCTCGTTCGGGGTGATGACGGTGGCCAAGACCCCGCAGGCGTTCGTCTGTGGCGTGCGCTCCCCCGAACCTTTGCTGCGCATCCCCAAATCCGGGCTGGTGAGCCTCTATCCGCTGCAGGGCGATCCTGATGGCGTCATGGTCATCAATATCCATGCGGTCAACTTCGAACTGGGGATGGCTACCTTCCGCGAGCAGCTCAACGATCTGACTGCGCTGGTGCGCCGCCATCAGGGGCCGGTGATCCTGGCCGGTGATTTCAACACCTGGAGCGACAAGCGCCAGTTCTGGCTGAATAAATTGGTGGACGAGCTGGGTCTGCAAGAGGCCGTGCCGGTGCCTGACTTGCGCCGAACCGCCTTCGGTCGCCCGCTGGATCACCTCTACTACCGCAATCTGGATTTGGTCGAGGTGAGCTCACCGGCGACCGACAGTTCGGATCACAACCCCATCATTGCGCGCTTTGCCGCCCAGTCTGTGACTCCCTGACCCCAGTCTGTGACTTCCTGACAAGGGATGGTGCGAGTTCCGCTAATAAAAAATCCGGCGCCTGATGGCGCCGGATTTTTTATACGTTCTGGCGGTCAACCCGCTCGGGATGACCCGCAGGCATTACTGGTAGAGACCCAGATTCGCTTTGGCGTAGGCTTCGAAATCGGTGCAGCCGCCGATGTGCTGCTCATCCAGGAAGATCTGCGGCACGGTATTGACCGGCTTGCCGGCGCTCTTGGCCAGATCTTCTTTGGTGATCCCTTCGGCATGGATATCCACGTAGCGGAATTTGAAGTCATCGCGCTGTTCGGTCAGCTGCTCGGCGATCTGTACGGCACGGACACAGTAGGGGCAACCCGGGCGACCAAAAATCACTGCAAACATATTTTCTCTCCGTTTTTTAAGCCGTTTATGTATGGCCGTTGATATGAGGCAGGCAACAGCATAGCCCTGCCTCGTGGCGACTTGAAGCCGAAATTATCGATACCGTGATTCGAGTGGGCCTATTGGCTCAGCTCTCATCGGCGATCTGGATCGGCTGCTGCTGATAGATGCTCTCCAGCACCCCCTTCTCGAATACAGTCCAGGGCCACGGCGCCTTGCTGGCACGGTAGCGCTCATGGGTGGCCGGATCTTGGGACAGGCCGCGCTGGAACATCACGAACGCCTTGCGCTGGCCGCCCGCAGTGTCGATAAAGCCCACCAGATTGGAGGTGCCGGTGATGGTGCCGGTCTTGGCGTGGACCTTGTTCTTCATCATGGGGGCGGTGACACTGCGGCGCCACGCCAGGGTGCCATCTACCTGAGAGCTCGGCAGCAGCTTGATCAGGCCAAGCTCGGCATCATTTTTCTGGATGAAGTTCAGCACCGACATCATCTGACGGGCGCTGATGAGATTGTGAGCGGAGAGACCGGAGCCGTCAGCCAGAGTGGCGTTGCCCAGATCGATACCGTTCTTGGTCAGAATGGCGCGCACCGCCATGGTGCCGCTGCGATAGCTGCCCGGCTTGTTGTAGTAGTGACGGCCCACGGTTTTGAGGAAGGTATCGGCGTAGAGGTTGTCCGATTTCTTCAGCATCTTGGCGAGCATCACCGGCAGGGAGACCGAGTAGTGGGTGCCCAGCGTCTCTGCCCCTTCAGGGGCCTTGTGGGTGACCCGCAGCAGGCCATCATGCTTGATACCGGCCCGGTTCATCGCCCAGCGGATATTGTCCCAGCCCCAGGCTTCCACGTCGTGGATGGCGAAACGCAGCCCCTGCGGCTCTTTATTCGGGGTGATGCAGCCCTTGAGCTCGTAGAAGTTGCCCTTGGCCATGTCCACTTCCAGTGCGCAGAACTGGCGCGCCATGTCGCCATAGCTCATCACCTCCACGTTGTCGGCCCCGACCCCGATGGGGACGCCGGTGGCCACATTGCCCACAGCTGGTTTGCCGATCTGGGTGGCGGTGATGGTGGCGTAGGCGCAGTTCTTGTCGATGATGACCGAGGAGACAGGTGCTGCGAAGCAGAGGGTCTGATCTCCCCACGACCAGCCGTTGCCGCGCTCGTAGCCGTTGTAGGCGCCGGTGTTGACGTAGACATTGCCCTTGATGCTGGTGACGCCGAGCTGTTTGAACAGGGCGAGCAGATCCATGCGGGAGAGGGTGGGGTCGCCGACGAAGTTAATCCAGATATCGCCGTTGATGGTGTCACCCTGTTTGGCACCGGGTTGGGCCTGAATGTCAGTGGCGAAGCGGAAATCGGCACCCAGCTCGAGGCGGGCCGCCAGCGCGGTGAGCACCTTCATGGTGGAGGCGGGGGCGATCATCTGATCCGCATGGCGGGCGAACTCGACGCCGTTATTGCCCTGCACCATGATGGCGTACTGGCCACCCTGAGGGGGCGTCAGCGGGGCGGCATGAGCCGCCAGAGAAGAAAAGAGAGCACAAAAACCAATCAACAGCCGCTGCATAACATCCTCTAACGTGACGAAGGGCCCGGCAGTGGTGCCGACCCTGATAATTCAACCCGCCGATGCGGGATCGACGGGATAACGCAATTCATGCCATGTATGCCGGTCGCCATCATGTCATCGAGTTGGCGGTACGATAGCGACCCTCATAATCAAAAATTTTCTCTTTTATCTGCCAGAAGCGACCCGATTTGCGGGCGATGACAAAATCGGGATGACGGAACTGGCTTTGCGCGGCCAGCACGCTCGCCAGGGTGGCAAATTCGGGCTCCAGCCCCGGGGCGGGCCAATGATGACGCACAAAGTGCTGTTGAAACAAGCGCCGTGCGCCCGGGGAGTGAAATCCGAAGTATTCACTGAGGGTCAATCCATCCTCATCGTGGTAGGTCACCTCCAGCCGCTCCCCCTGTTTGCCGCGCCCTGCTGTGAGGGTTAGCCCCGCACAGCGGATCACCATACAATCCTTGAGATTGAGCGCCTCTTTGAGCTTGTCGTCAGGGTCCACCAGCAGCTGATCGCAGCTCTGGCAGCGGCGGGCGGCGATGTCGTTCTCCGCGCCACAGCCGGGGCAGATCTTGGCGCGAAAGCGGTAGTCGCACTCTTCACGGTTGCCCTCGTCATCTTCAAACAGCCCCTGACAGCGGCGTCCGTAGTGCTCGATCACCTTGCCATCCTCGTCGGTCTTGCCCCAGAAGGTGTTGGCAAAACCGCAGGCGGGGCAGGGTACTTGTACCGGCTCGGTACCGGCGTGGGGGCGAGGCTCCCCCACTTCGGGGGCGAACAGGTTGAAGTTGTTGCCCGCATAGTCGAGCACCAGACAATCGCTCTTGCCCGGCGAGAGGCGCAGGCCCCGCCCCACGATCTGCTGGTAGAGGGAGACCGACTCAGTGGGCCTGAGCATCACGATAAGATCGACATGGGGGGCGTCGAAGCCGGTGGTGAGTACCGCCACGTTGACCAGAAACTTGAGCTCGCGTGCCTTGAAGGCGCTGATGAGGGCATCGCGCTCCGGCCCCGGCGTCTCGCCGGTGATAAGGGCTGCCTGCTGGCCTCGGGCGCCCAGCAGACCGTGAATTTCGCGGGCATGCTCGACGGTGGCGGCGAAGATCATCACCCCCTGCCGGTCGGCGGCATACTCCAGCACCTGACTCAGGATATGGGGGGTGACCCGCTGCTGGCGCTTGAGCTCTCCGTTGAGATCTGCCTCGCTAAAGAGGCCGTTCTCCCTCGCCACCAGCTTGCTGAAGTCGTAGTGGACTATGGGGGCATCCACCATGCGCGGCGGCGTCAGGTAGCCGTTTTTCACCATGAAGCGCAGCGGCAGCTCGAACACGCAGTCGCCAAACAGGCGCTCGCCGTGGCTCTTGACCATGCCGTAGTAGTGGCGCCGGTAGATCCAGCCCAGCCCGAGTCGATAGGGGGTGGCGGTGAGGCCGAGGATCTTGAGGGCCGGATTGGCAGCCTTGAGATGGTCGATCACCTGATGGTATTGACTGTCGTCATCCAGCGAGACCCGGTGGCACTCGTCGATGATCAGCAGCGAAAACGCTCCGTCAAAGGCATCCAGATTGCGGGCAACCGACTGCACCGAGCCGAACACCACCTGGGCGCTCGCCTCCTTGCGATCCAGGCCGGCAGCGAAAATATCGGCCTTGAGCCCCCACGCCTCGTATTTAGCGTGGTTCTGCTCCACCAGCTCCTTGACGTGGGCCAGCACCAGCACCCGACCGCGCGCTTTGCGGGCCAGCTCGGCGATCACCAGACTCTTGCCGGCCCCGGTGGGCAGCACCACCACGGCGGGATCCGGGTGTTTGCGAAAGTGGCTGATAACGGCGTTGACGGCGTCGGTCTGATAGGGTCTGAGAACGAACATGCAGGCTTGGGTATGTCGATGTGGGGTGGTGCAAGATGGCGCCATTATAGGGTGCTTGCCGTCACAAAAACAGCGGGCCGGCATGATGCCGGCCCGCAGGGTGCTTGGGTGCTGATCAATGGAACGGGAAGATGTAGTTCATCCAGCTTGCCATGCGCAGCAGCACTTTGCGCATCACAGATACATGGTGGAAGTAGTGGGTATAGATGGCAGCCTGCCCGCTGGAGCCTGCAATTACCTGATACTTGGCCCACTCGGGGTCGGTGATGGAGATAACCACCGGCAGACGACCCGGGCGCACCGCAGTGGTTTGATCCAGCAGACCGGCGTTGGCCTGCACGTTACCGGCGGCAATGGCCGGAACCACGGCTGTCACCTTGCCTTTGAAGATCTTGCCGGGTACGCCATCGATCACCACTTCGGCCTCATCGCCCACCGCCAGTCTCTGCATGCTGTTCTGCCAGAACCAGCCGACGTAGGCGGTGTCATCCTTGTGGATGAAGGTCATCACCGGACGATACATGAAGGGGGTGGCGATCATGCCGGGGCGTAGGGCCAATTGCACCACATGACCATCGCTCGGGGCATAGACCACGGTTTGTGACTGCTGGTACTTGGCTTCCATCAGCTGGGCCTGCAGATCGTTCAGGGTGGCTTTCTGCTGGTCAATCTGGGCCACGATGTCGTCCACGTTGGCCTGGGTGACGTCGAGATCGCGCTGCTTGCCCACGCCACGGCGCATCAGGTCGCTGGCGCGATCCCGATCCAGCCTGGCGGAGCGCAGTCTCGCCTCGATGGACTTGAGGTGTTCGCGGTTGGATTCGACCCGTGCGGTGAGGCTCTCCACTTTCAGGCGGAACGGCTCGTCATCGATGCGAAACAGCACATCCCCTTTTTTCACCGGCTGGTTGGCCTGTACCGGCACCTCAACCACCCGGCCCTTGACCAGCGGCACTATGGGGGTGGAGACGTAGTAGTTGCGCGCCATCTCGGAGTAGGGGTGGTTGTAGTTCATCAGCATGATGAGGGTGCCGATGAGCAGCACGCCGCCCAGTGCTGCGGTGGGGACGGTCCACTTGTTGAGCGGGATGCGGAAGATTTTGAATATGGCGACACACAGTGCCGTGTAGGTCAGGATCAGTAGCAGGTCCATGGTTTATCCCTGTTGCTCACTCTGTTCGATAGTGTTGATACGGCTCTTCAGATCCGCCAACTCCTGCTTGAGGGCCGCCAGCTCCTCTTCATCTTCTTGCAGCCGCTGGCTAAAGCCCCAGCCGCGATCCGGCCGATAGAGGGTTGCCCAGATCCAGAGGAAGGGCCACAGCACGTGCAGGGTAAACAGGCTGACCCAACCTGCCACATGAATGGCATCCTGATGAGGGTGATTCCGATGTTTGGCAATCTCGTAAGGAATATCGTGGATAACGATGACGCCATAAAAAATGACCAGCCCGACAAAGACGAGCAGACCAAGGGCAAAATAATCAAGGGCCATTTATAACCTCCACTGGCATGACGCACAGCTTAATCATGGGTTCCAACAAGCACTAAAGCAATTAAGAATCACACATTTATCGTCAGTTTGCCCGGAATCTTAAAGCTATTTGCTGTATTGAAGCTGAAGCCGTTCGACAGTTGTCTTATTAGTCTTTTTGTCATTAAAAAAGGCGCCATCAGGCGCCTTTTTTGTACTGCTTTCGCAGCAATTTTTTGCTGTTTTACCCTTCGCTGGTACTGCTGACCAAGGGCTGGCGGAACTTCATCAGGAAGGCCACGGTAATGGCCGCCGTTGCAGTCAGGCCGATGATGGTGGAGGTCCCCATCTCCAGCCCGAACCCGATGGGGGCGTTGGCCAGATAGGTGATCACCACAGCGGTCATGAACATGGCGGGAATGGTGCATATCCAGTGCAGCTTGCCCTCTTTGATGAGGTAGGCAGCCGCAGCCCACAACATGATGACGGCGGTGGTCTGGTTGGCCCAGCCGAAGTAGCGCCAGATCACCCCGAATTCAGCCTTGGAGATGATGAAGCCAAGGATAAACATGGGGATGGCGATCAGCAGACGCTTGGCCAGCGGTTTCTGGGTCATCTTCAGGAAGTCCGCCACGATCAGGCGAGCACTGCGAAACGCTGTGTCACCGGAGGTGATGGGCAGGATCACCACGCCGAGGATGGCCAGAATACCGCCGACTGTGCCGAGCAGGCTGGTGGAGACTTCGTGTACCACGGCCGCCGGGCCGCCGTTGGCCATAGTAGCGTTGAGCGCTTCGGTGCTGTCGTAGAAGGAGAGACCCAGGGTGCACCAGATAAGGGCGATGATCCCTTCACCGATCATTGCGCCGTAGAAGATGAAGCGGCCGGATTTTTCGTTCTGCATGCAGCGCGCCATCAGCGGTGACTGGGTGGCGTGGAAGCCTGATACCGCGCCACAGGCGATGGTGATGAAGAGCAGCGGCCAGAGCGGCAGTTCGGTCGGGTGCAGGTTGGAGAAGTCCATCCCGGTGTTGTAGAAGCCTTTGCCGGAGGCGATCAGGCCAACGATGAGGCCGACCGACATGAAGACCAGCAGGGCGCCGAAGATGGGGTAGAAGCGGCCGATGACCTTGTCGATGGGGACTATGGTCGCGAGGATGTAGTAGGCAAAGATTGCCACAATCCAGTAGACCAGATCGGTGGAGGTGAGGTTGGCGAGCAGCCCTGCCGGGCTCAGCACGAATACCACGCCCACCAGCATCAGCAGCACCACGGCAAACAGGTTCATGAAGTGCTTGGCGGCGGTGCCCAGATGCTCACCGACCACGGTTGGCACCGAGGCCCCCTTGGCGCGCACCGACAGCATGCCGGAGAAGTAGTCATGTACCGCACCGGCGAAGATGCAGCCAAAGACGATCCACAGCATGGCGACCGGGCCGTAGAGGGCACCCAGGATGGGGCCGAAGATGGGGCCGACACCTGCGATGTTGAGCAGTTGAACCAGATAGACTTTCTTGTCCGACATGGGGACATAGTCCACCCCGTCAGCCATGGTGATGGCGGGGGTTTTCAGCTCGGGTTTCGGGCTGAATATCCGTTCGATGAATTTGCCGTATATGAAGTAGCCGGCCACAAGTAAGCCGACACAGAGGAAGAACCAGATCATTGCTACGCTCCTGCATTGTTATTTTTTAGTGTGCAGAGCGAGTCTAAAACGGTTGCGCCTGTCTGGCAGGTGAAACTCCCCGAGCGGCGCTTTGGCGCGCCGAGCGGTCGGCGGCTGTGATCAGGCGCACACTCCGCGGTTCAGTCCAGCCCCAGCTGATCTTTGAGCTCCTTGAGATAGCGACGACTGACCGGCACCCGGGCGCCGCTCGGAGTGACAATCTCTGCCAGCTGGTTATCCAGCAGCCGGATCTCGAAGATGGCGTAGGGAGAGACCAGATATTGGCGGTGGCAGCGCAGCAGCGGGCTCTTCTCCTCAAGTGATTTGAGGGTGAGCTGGGTGTGGAACAGCTCGCCCTGACAGGCCACATGGACCCCGCCCAGATCGGAGAAGGCATACTCCACCTGCTCGACGGGCAGCAGCCTGACCCGGTTGTGCAGATAGCCCGGAATATGTGCGATGGTGGGGGCCAGCCGCTCGATGGGCTGCGGGGAGATATCCTGCTTGAGGCGAGTCAGCGTCTTGGCGAGCCGGGCGGGCTCCACCGGCTTGAGCAGGTAGTCGAAGGCGTTCTCTTCAAAGGCCTGAATGGCATATTCGTCAAAGGCGGTGACAAAGACGATGCGGGGCAGGGGGTCGAGCATGGCGACCAGCTCCATACCGCTCAGCTTGGGCATCTGGATATCGAGGAACACCACATCAGGCTTGAGGCGCTGAATAAGCGGCAGCGCCTCGATGGCGTTGGCCGCTTCCCCCACGATCTCGATGGCAGGATCGCAGGCCAGCTGCTGCCTCAGCTCTTCGCGGGCGTAGTGTTCGTCATCGACTATCAGAGTGCGGATCATGGTTGCTCCTTGGGGATGGTGAACGACACCCGGGTCCACTGTTCCGGCTCGCACGCAATAGTCACGCCATAGCGCTCGCCAAAGGCGCTTTTCAGTCGCCGGTCTACGATGGTCATGCCCAGACCGTCGCCAGCGGGATGTGCTTGCCAGGTGCCTGCATTATCTTCCACATGGATGGTGACGCTGGTGGGATGCTCATCGGTCCAGAGGCGAATGCGCCCCTGCTCCAGCAGAGTCGAGATGCCGTGCTTGATGGCATTCTCGATCAACGGTTGCAGGGTGAAGCTGGGCAGTCGCAGTGTGGCCAGATGGGGCGGGATCTCGTTTATCACCGTCAGCCGATCGCCAAAACGGGCCAGCTCGATCTCCAGATAGGATTGGCAGTGCTCCTGCTCCTCCTGCAGAGTCGCAAGGCCGCTTTGGCGTTTGAGGTTCTTGCGAAAGAACAGCGACAGATGCAGCAGCAGATCCCGCGCCTTGTCCGGATCGCGCCGGGTGATGGCACTGATGGTGTTGAGGGTGTTGAACAGAAAGTGGGGGTTGATCTGGGCTTGGATCAGCTTGAGTTCGGACTGCACCAGCAGCCGCTGATGCTGCTCCAGCCGACCGGCCAGCAACTGCTGTGACAGCAGGTTGGCAATCCCTTCCCCCAGGGTGTGGTTGATCTTGAGAAACAGCCGCTTCTTCGGCTCGTAGAGCTTGATGGTGCCGATCACCCCCTTGTCCCCCTGCAGCGGGATCACCAGCACCGAGCCCAGCTGGCAGGCGGAGGAGAGGCTGCAGCGATAGGGCTGGCTGTTGCCATCGGCAAACAGCACCTTGTTCTGGGCGATGGCCTGCATGGTGATGGCTGACGCGATGGGGGTGCCCGGCAGATGGTGATCTTCGCCGGTGCCGATAAAGGCGAGGATCTGCTCGGTGTCCGTGATGGCGACCGCCCCAACGCCGGTCTCCTCCTGAATGATGCGGGCAATCTTGTTGCTTGCCTGTGGGGTAAAGCCCTGACTCATGATCCCCACTGTACGGTTGGCGATATTGAGCGCCTTGGCGGAGAAGACCCGGGAGAACTTCTCATACATCCGCTGCTGGTCGCGGATCATGCTGATAAAGAGCGCCGCGCCACAGGAGTTGGCCAGAATCATCGGGGTGGCGATGGTGCGTACCAACAGCAGGGATTTGTCGAACGGGGTCGCCACCAGCAGGATGATGACCATCTGCATGATCTCGGCATAGAGAGTGGTAAAGAAGGCGATGCGTGGTTCAAACAGGGCATCCGTTCGCCCCGAGCGCATCAGTCGCCAGTGCACTATGCCCCCGAGCAACCCCTCGCAGGTGGTGGAGATGGCGCAGGCGAGATCGGTAAATCCCCCCAGCGTATAGCGGTGCAGACCGCCGGTCAGCCCCACCAGAAAGCCCACCAGCGGTCCCCCCAATAATCCCCCCAAGACGGCGCCGACAGCCCGGGTGTTGGCGATGGCATCGTCGATATCTAGGCCCACATAGGTTCCGAGGATGCAAAAACATGAAAATATTATGTATATCAGTACCTTGTGAGGAATCCTCACTGAATAGTTGGCAAGCGGGCGAAGCAGCGGGCTTTTCGAGAAGAGATAGGCGATCACCAGGCTGACGCTCATCTGCTGTAACAAAGAGAGAACCAACTGCATAAAAAACGCGCCTCATCAGCCAGCCTAAAAAACAACCAGCCCGTGAATAAGTGTGATCAAGATCTTGTTCGGTTGGCCCTGCGGGTCGCAACGGACCGCCAGTTTGCCAGAACAAATGGATAAAACTACATTAAATCAGCATGTTAAATTGATATTTGTGTAAGAGGCGACAGATTGCTATTGATGGATAGAGCATGAATGTATCCGTCGGATACGCCACATGGAAGTGGCATGCTCCGCCCGGCCCCCTGGCTGGGCGTTTTTTATACATGATCAGATGGCAACCTGTTGGTGGGGATTCGTGCAATTATTCCGGTTTGTCCAATGAGTTATCCCCAGCTTCTGGGGATAACTCAGAATGCAAAGTAGTAACAGAAGCGGCGGGTCAGATTGAAGAACTGCCGCTGTCCCTCATCCAGCTCCTCCTGTTTGATAAAGGCACTGATGGTGCGTTCATCTTCCCGCAGATCGATCATGGCGACCGCTTCCGGCCGCTGGGCCTTGATATAGGGCAGGATCTTCGGCTTGAGGGGCATGGTGGGTTCGGTAGAGAGTACCAGCGCAATGCTCTCGTCGGAGAGTTTCACCAGGGATCCCGGCGGGTAGACCCCCAGCACCTTGACCAGCAACTTGACCAGATTCTGGTCGAACTTCTTCTGGGATAACTTGTAGAGCTGGCTGATGGCCTGACTCGGTGCCGCCGGCGTGCCGCTGTTGCGGGGATGAAGCAGCTCGTCGTAGAAGTCGACCAGTCCGATCAGCCGCGCCAGCGGCGGGATCTCCCCCCCCTTGATCCCCAGCGGATAACCGCTACCGTCGAGCCGTTCGTGGTGCAGATGGGCTACCTGACGAATTTTGGGCTCAAAGGCATTGAGTTGGTTCAGCATGTCAAATCCGTACTGGGGATGCATCTTGAGGAAGTTCTGCTCGGCCTTGTTTAGCTCACCACGCTTTTGGGTGATCTGGCTGGGAATTTTCAGTTCACCTATATCGTGGATAAGTCCCGCAAGCCCGGTCTCTTCCAGCTCGATGGGATTCATCCCCAGTTCGCGCGCCATCAACATGGCAATGAAAGCCACGTTGAGACTGTGCTGCAGCAGGACATCGGTGTGGGGACTGCGGATCAGGTGGAGCCCGAGGGGGCCCTCGTGCTGACTGAGGGTGAAGGCGGCATTGCGGACGATCTGGGCGGTATTGGCCAGCCCTTCATCCGGTTTGAGGTTGAGTGCCCCGAGCGCATCGCGCAGCTCGCTCATGGACTGGCCAAAGGCCTTGTCGGCGGCGCGCATGGAGCGGCGAAAGGCTTTTTCGTCAAAAGGGGGCGGGCCGGCATCAATCAGGGACTCCAGCTCTTCGAGATCGGGCCCGGCATCGGGGATATCGCCACGCAACAGTGGCTCGATAGGCAGATCGCTCTTGTCCGGATCCACCATCATCAGGCTCAGATCAAGGTGGCGGATGATATCCAGCTGCTGCTGATCTTTGATTTTGAAGGCATTGAACATAAACGGGTGGTTGGTCCATCCGGTGGGGAGATGGATATAGTGGCCTACCCGCAACTGTTCTATGGAGGCTTGGATCAGTGCCATCGGTTAACCTGCATTTCTGGAATGCCTACTCAACAAGCTAGCAAAATCCGATGGATAGACAACTAAAAAACCATTAAGGGGAGTGGGATCCCCCCGCGCTGTGATAAAGCGCACTAGCATCAGAGGGTTCTTAATTTGCTCTTAAGTTTTACTTCCTACGCTGGCCCCGTCGTTTTTGTTGGCTTGGCCGGCCCGCTGCGCTGCAGGCCGGTATGTAGGAGTTGTTTATGCGTGTAACTCTCGGTGTACTGCAGACCAATCTGTTGCTGGTGCTCTTTTTCGCGCTGGTACTGAACTGGCCAATCTTTTTGCATTTCTATACGGTGCTCAGCGCCCTGACCCATGTCAAAGCCGGATTTGCCATCTCGATCCCGCTGGTGCTGATCGCTGCGCTCAATGCCGTGTTTATTCCCTTCACGTTCCGGTTTGTGCTCAAGCCCTTTTTTACCGTGCTCATTCTGACTGGCTCCATCGTCAGCTACGCCATGCTCAAATACGGTGTCATCTTTGATGCCGGCATGATCCAGAACATAGTGGAGACCAACAGTGGTGAGGCGGGTGCCTATTTGAATGGCTCGGTTGCGCTCTGGTTTCTGCTGACCGGGCTGCTGCCTGTTCTGGTGCTCTGGTCACTGCGGATCCGCTATCCGGCTCGCTGGTATCAGGGGTTGGCGTGGCGGGCTGGTGCACTGGCTATCTCTCTGCTGTTTATCGGGGGCGTCGCGTCACTTTACTATCAGGATTACGCCTCGGTCGGGCGCAACAACAAGTCGCTGGCCAAAGAGATTGTGCCCGCCAACTATGTGCACGGCCTCTACAAATATGGGCGGGATGTGCTGTTTGCCACGCCGATCCCCTACCAGCATCTGGGGACAGATGCCAGGGTGGTGGCGCGGGGAAGCAAGCCGACTTTGATGTTCCTGGTGGTGGGGGAGACGGCGCGCAGCCAGAACTACTCCCTTAACGGGTATGGCAAGGCGACCAACAGCTTTACAGCAAAAGAGCAGGGGGTGGTGTCGTTCAGGAATGTGCGCTCCTGCGGTACAGCCACCGCCGTCTCGGTGCCCTGCATGTTCTCCAACCTCACTCGCCGCGGTTACGATGACCAGCTTGCCAGCTCCCGTGACGGCCTGCTCGATGTGCTGCAACATGCCGGGGTCTCGGTGTTGTGGAAAGAGAACGATGGCGGCTGTAAAGGGGTGTGCCGCAATGTGCCGACCATCGAGATCCTCCCCAAATCCTATCCTGCGCTCTGTCAGGGGGAGTCTTGCTATGACGAGGTGCTGCTGGAGGGGCTGGATCAGCAGATTGCCGGCATGAAGGGCAACAAGCTGGTGGCTTTTCACCTGATGGGCAGCCATGGCCCGACCTATTTTCGTCGTTACCCTGCCAGCGAGCGCGTCTTTATGCCGGACTGCCCGCGTAGCGACATTGAAAACTGCAGCAACGAAGAGCTGGTCAACACCTATGACAACACCATCCGCTACACCGACAAGGTGGTGGGACTGCTGATAGACAAGCTCAAGTCGCTGGAGAGCCAGTATGATGTGGGACTGGTCTATCTCTCCGATCACGGCGAATCCCTTGGGGCTATGGGGCTCTATCTGCACGGCACGCCCTACAAGTTTGCGCCGGATGATCAGACCCGGGTGCCGCTGCTGACCTGGTTCTCGCCCCAGTTACAGGCCGATCGCCAGCTTGATATGGGTTGCCTGGCGGCGGAGGCGAGCAGCCAGCGCTTCTCCCATGACAACCTCTTTCACTCCATGCTTGGGATCATGGATGTGCAGACGAGTGTTTACGACAACAAGCTGGATCTGTTCAAGCCATGTCGGGCGGGCTAAACCGCTAGCAAGCACACAATAGAAAACGGCAGCCACTGGCTGCCGTTTTGTTATCTCGCAAGATCAGTGTCTTACTTCTGCTCCATGATGATCTGCAGCAGATCTCCCTCCAGCAGGGCGCGCTTGACCAGCGCAAAGCCGCCATAGGTCGGCTGGTTCTGGAAGCGGGCCTTCACGATGGGCAGGCCACGGTGGAAGCTCGGCAGGGATTGATGCTCGACACAGCGACGAATGGCCGGGAAGAGGAGCTCTTCGGCGGCGGTGATTTCTCCGGCGATCAGCACCTTCTGCGGGTTGAACAGGTTGACCGTAATCGCCACCGCCCGTCCCAGATGCTCACCCACGTTCTCGATGACGCTGCGGGCCAGTTCATCGCCCGCCAGCGCCGCCTTGCACACCTCCTGAATGGTGATGTGCTTCTCTTGCAGCACGCTCTGGTGACCGCGGCTGATAAGCTCCTTCACCTTGTCGATGATCGCTTCGTTGGAGGCGATGGTTTCGAGGCAGCCGAAGTTGCCACAGTGGCAGCGCTTGCCGAGCGGCTCGACCTGAATATGGCCGATCTCGCCGACGTTGCGGTTCTGACCGAGGAACACCTGACCCTTGGTGATGATCCCGGAGCCCGTCCCCTGATGGACACTCACCAGAATGGAGTCCATGCAGTCGCGGGACTCGCCGAAGAAGTGTTCGGCCAGTGCCAGAGAGCGGGTGTCGTTGCCCACGTAGCAGGGGAGGTTGAAGTGGTTCTCAAGCAGCTTCGCCAGCCCCAGATTGCGGATCTGGTACTTGGGGGTGTAGATGACCATGCCGGATTCCGGGTTGACCAGACCCGGCATGGTCAGCGCGATGCTGATGAGGTTGCGACAACGTTCGCGGTTGGCATCGATAAAGGCGCCAATCTCCCGCAGCAGCATGTCGACCACGGGTTGCTGGTCGATCTCGGTCACCTGAATGACGTGCTGGTCGAGCTCCTTGCCATCGAGGTCATAGAGACTCAGTTGCAGATAGCCGCGGCCCAGCTTGGCAGAGACAAACTGAAAGCGATGTTTGATGGTGGTCAGGGAGATGGCACGCCGCCCGCCGGTTGAGGCTTGCGGAGAGGTCTCCTTGATCAGGCCATGCTCGATCAGTTGCCGGGTTATTTTGGTCACGCTGGCCGGGGCCAGCTGACTCAACTCGGCAATCTTGACCCGGGAGATGGGGCCTTGCAGGTCGATGAGCCGATACACGGCTGCACTGTTGACCTGCTTGATAAGATCTACGTTTGCTATTTGTCCGCCAGTCATGATGTCACTGTTGTGTGTAGTGTCCGTTAACCACGGTCCCACGGACCGTGAAGTCCTGATCGAAGACAGTGAGGTTGGCTACTTTACCGACCTGGATACTACCGAGACGTGAGTCCCATCCAATGGCGCGAGCGGGGTAGAGGCTGGCCATTCTCAGTGCTTCATCGAGCGGTAATCCGACCTGCTTGACCAGATTTTCCACCCCCTCAATCATGGTGAGGGAGGAACCGCCGAGTGTACCATTCTCGTCGACACACTGACCATCGCGTAAAAAGACGGTGGTGCCACAAAAATCAAATTTCTCAAAGCCTTCCGGTGCACCCGCTGCTGCGGTGGCATCGGTGACCAGCACCAGTCGCTCCCCCAGCGCCTTGTGAGCCAGACGCACGTTGGCCCAGTGCACATGGTGGCCATCGACGATGATGCCCGCGTAGACATCTTTGCGATCGTAGATGGCGCCCACGACGCCCGGCTCGCGACCATTGAGGGTCGGAGTCATGGCGTTGTAGAGGTGGGTGGCAAAACGAATGCCGTTGTCAAAACCAGCCATAGCCTGGTCATAACTGGCGGCAGTGTGACCGGCCGAGACCAGAATGCCCGCTTCCACCAGACGGCGGATATGGGCCGGCTCGTTGCGCTCCGGTGCCAGGGTGATCTTGGTGATGGCATCCGCGTTGGCGCAGAAGAAGTCGATCATCTCGTCCGCTGGCTGGCGAATTTGCGCGGCAGGGTGGATCCCCTTGCGCTTGAGGTTGGTATAAGGCCCTTCCAGATGGACGCCCAGCACCTCGTTGGGGTGTGCCGCCATGTAGTCGCGGGTAACCGCAACGGCCTGCTTCATATCCGCATCCGGACTGGTGATCAGGGTCGGCAGGAAGCTGGTGGTACCGGATTTGAGGTTGGCCGCCTGCATGGTTGCCAGGGTCTCGACCGTGATGTCGGTGTTGAACATCACACCGCCACAGCCGTTGAGCTGCACATCGATAAAACCGGCGGTCAGGTTGGCGCCTTTGAGATCAATCTGCTCGATGCCCGCAGGCAGTTCAGCCAGGTGAGAGATGGCGACAATTTTGTCGCCCTCGATAAGCACCCCGTAGCCGGTCAGCACGCAGCTGCCGGTGTAGAGGGTGCAGTTGGTCAATGCGTACATGACGACTCCTTACAGACGGCCGATGTTGGCGGCTTCCAGCTGCTGGAAGTAACGAACGGTCTTGACCTTGAGCTCCATGGTGGAGGGCTCGTCGCACACCATCATTCCCTTCGGATGCAGTTGCAGGGTGGAGATGGTCCACATGTGGTTGACGCTGCCTTCCACGGCGGCCTGCAGGGCCAGTGCCTTGCCGTGACCGGTGACCAGGATCATGATCTCTTCCGCATCCATCAGGGTGCCGACACCCACGGTCAGGGCCAGTTTGGGCACCTGCTCCATGTCGCCACCGAAGAAGCGGGAGTTGGCGATACGGGTGTCTTCGGTCAGGGTCTTGACCCGGGTGCGGGAGGAGAGGGAAGAGGCCGGCTCGTTGAACGCGATGTGGCCGTCGTTGCCCACGCCACCCATGAACAGGTGGATCTTGCCGTAGGACTTGATCTTGTCTTCGTAGCGCTTGCACTCGGCCACCAGATCCTCGGCATTGCCGTTGAGGATGTTGATGTTCTCGGGACGAATGTCGATGTGGCTGAAGAAGTTGTTGTGCATGAAGCTGTGGTAGCTCTCCGGGTGATCTTCCGGCAGGCCGACGTACTCGTCCATGTTGAAGGTGACCACGTTCTGGAAGCTCACTTCACCGGCTTTGTGCAACTCGATCAGGCGCTTGTAGGTGTTGAGCGGGGTGCCACCGGTGGGCAGGCCCAGTACGAAAGGGCGATCGCTGGTCGGCTTGAACGCGTTGATGCGGTCAACGATGTAACGAGCAGACCACAGGCCTACTTGGCTGGCAGATTTCAACGGGATCAGGCGCATATGGGATACCTCTGTGTCGGGTTGCGACCGGTTTGGCGGTGGCAATTGGCTAAGACGGATTCAAGTTGTTTTATAGCGTAAATAAAGATTGCGAACTAAGCCACATCTATCCACCACCTTTATCTTGTTTGGGTGATAACGATCACGATTATCGGTTTATTAATTTGCGCAGCGAAATAAAAGCCCTAGACTGCCAATCAAGCCTTGTTGGCTTATGCGTCAAACGTGATAAGCACTTAATTTCTAGAAAAACATTAACTAAGGAGAGGAACCGTGAACATTCTCGGTTATTTGCAAAAGATCGGCCGTGCCCTGATGGTGCCGGTAGCGGTATTGCCTGCCGCAGCGATCCTGATGGGGGTTGGCTACTGGATTGACCCGAATGGTTGGGGTGGTGACAGTGCGCTGGCTGCCTTCCTGATTAAAGCGGGCGCAGCCATTATCGATAACATGTCCGTACTGTTCGCAGTCGGTGTTGCTTACGGTATGTCCAAGGATAAAGACGGTTCTGCTGCTCTGGCAGGTCTGGTCGGCTTCCTGGTCGTTACCACCCTGCTGAGCCCGGGCGCTGTGGCCCAGATCAAGAGCATCCCGGTGGAGCAGGTTCCTGCCGCGTTTGCCAAGATCAGCAACCAGTTCGTGGGTATCCTGTGTGGTGTTATCGCCGCTGAGCTGTACAACCGCTTCAGCAGCGTCGAACTGCACAAGGCACTCTCCTTCTTCTCCGGTCGTCGTCTGGTACCGATCGTAACCTCCGTGGTGATGATCGTCGTATCTTTCATCCTGATGGCCGTATGGCCGGCAATCTACGGTGGTCTGGTCTCCTTCGGTGAGTCCATCGTGAGCCTGGGCTCAACCGGTGCCGGTATCTACGCCTTCTTCAACCGTCTGCTGATCCCGATCGGTCTGCACCACGCCCTGAACTCCGTGTTCTGGTTCAACGTGGCCGGTATCAACGACATCCCGAACTTCCTGGGTGGTCAGGCTACCATCGATGCCGCTCTGGCCGCTGGCAAGAGCCTGGAGCAGGTGAAAGGCGTGGTCGGTATGTACCAGGCTGGCTTCTTCCCCATCATGATGTTCGGTCTGCCGGGTGCCGCTCTGGCCATCTACCACTCCGCCAAGAAAGAGAACAAAGAGAAAGTTGCCTCCATCATGATCGCAGCTGCCTTTGCCTCCTTCTTCACCGGTGTAACCGAGCCGCTCGAGTTCTCCTTCATGTTCGTGGCGCCGGTACTGTATGTCATTCACGCCGTACTGACTGGTATCTCCGTGTTCATCGCTGCCTCCATGCAGTGGATGGCCGGTTTCGGCTTCAGTGCCGGTCTGGTGGATATGGTGCTCTCCAGCCGTAACCCGCTGGCGACCAACTGGTACATGCTGATCCCTCAGGGTCTGGTCTTCTTCGGCCTCTACTACACAGTGTTCCGCGTAGTGATTGCCAAGCTGAACCTGAAAACCCCGGGTCGTGAAGATGACGAAGAGACTGCTCCGGCTGCCGCTCAATCTACCAACCGTACCGAGCTGGCCAAGCAATACCTGGAAGTGCTGGGTGGTCAAGAGAACCTGGTCTCCATCGATGCCTGCATCACCCGTCTGCGTCTGACTCTGAAAGACCGCAGCATCGTCGATGAGCGCAAGCTGAAAGCCCTGGGTGCGGCCGGTGTGGTCAAACTCGGTGAGCAGAACCTGCAGGTGATTCTGGGCCCATTGGCCGAAATCATCGCCGGTGAGATGAAAGCCCTGCGTTAATCGAGCGACTCGCTCACCTCAAGTCTAAGTCCATTGTTGACATAACTAAGGGCCCCGCTCAGGGGCCCTATATAAAAAAGCCAAGAAAATCCAACCTTTACTTCAAATGAGAGCAGCAGTTATGAACTTGAAACATTCTCTGTTAGCCATTGCCATGTCTACCGTTTTTGTCAGCCAGGTCCAGGCAGCCGATGCCGCCAAGCAGGCTGTGGTCGACTCCCTCGCCAACAACCTGGTGGTCAAGTATGAAGTGGTCACCAACGACGGTGCAGGTGCCGGCCTCGATTGCCAGGCGCTGGGTTCCGAGTGGGCGAGCTGTGGCGTTGCCAAGCTGCACCTGACCAATACCGGTGCGGACGTCACCTCCAAAGACTGGAGCATCTACGTCTCCTCCATCCGTCGTATCCAGCGTGTGGATAACGACCAGTTCACCATCACTCACCTGACCGGCGATCTCTATCGTTTGACGCCAACCGAGAAGTTCCAGGGCTTTGCCAAGGATGCCACGGTCGAAGTGCCGCTGGTGGTGGAATACTGGGTACTGTTCGAATCTGACATCATGCCGAACTGGTATGTCGCCAGCGAAGGTGCCGAGCCGAAAGTACTGGCCAGCATGAGCAACATCAATGATGCCAGCACCTACGAGAAGCCGATGCCGGCTGATGGCTGGAAGCGTACCAAGGATGACAAGAACATCCTGATGAACAGCGAGACCCGTTTCGCGGCCAACCAGACCAGCACCCTGCTGCCTGCTGGCAAGATTGACAACCAGATCCTGCCGACCCCGATGAAGCAGGTAGTCAAAGCTGGCCCGCAGGTTGACTTCTCCACCATCAAACTCAATGCCCTGGACTTGCCGAGCGATCGCGCCGAGGCTCTGAAGGCTCAACTGACCAAGCTGGGTGTTACCCTCTCCGACACCGGCTACCCGGTGACCATCAAGCTCGGCAGCAAGCTCAAGCAGGCTGAAGGCTATGACATGACCATCGGTCAGAAGGGCACAGTGATCCAGGGTCGCGACATCGATGGCGCCTTCTGGGGGGCACAATCCCTGATCTCCCTGCTGGGTGTTGATGACAAGCTGGTGAGCCCGATGACCGTCGAGGATGCGCCGCGCTTTGAATACCGTGGCATGCAGACCGACGTGGCCCGCCACTTCCGCAGTCTGGATACCATGAAGAAGCTGGTTGACCAGATGTCTGCCATGAAGCTCAACGTGCTGCACCTTGGCCTGACCAACGATGAAGGCTGGCGTCTGGAGATCCCGGGTCTGCCGGAGCTGACCCAGGTCGGTAGCCAGCGTTGCCACGACGAGTCCGAAACCAAGTGCCTGATGCCGCAACTGGGTTCCGGCCCGACCAGCGACAACCAGGGTTCCGGTTTCTACAGCAAGTCTGACTACGTGGATCTGGTGCGTTATGCCAAGGCCCGCGGTGTGACCGTGATCCCCGAGATCAACATGCCGGCCCACGCCCGTGCTGCCGTGGTCTCCATGGAAGCGCGCTACAAGCGTCTGATGGCGGAAGGCAAAGAAGCGGAAGCCAACCAGTTCCGTCTGACTGATCCGGCTGACACCTCCAACGTCACCTCCGTCCAGTTCTACGACAAGATGTCCTTCATCAACCCTTGCCAGCCGGGTGCTGCCACCTTCGTGGCCAAGGTAATGGATGAAGTTGCCCAGATGCACCAGGCCGCCGGTCAGCCGCTGACCGCATGGCACTACGGTGGTGATGAGGCGAAGAACATCATGCAGGGCGGTGGCTATCAGGATCCGGCCGTCACCAAGAAAGAAGAGCTGGTCGCCTGGAAAGGCAACGTCGACTCCAGCAAGCAGGACAAGCCGTTTGGCAAGTCCCCGATGTGCCAGAAGATGATCGACGAAGGCAAGATCAAGGAAGTTGGCGAGCTGCCGGTTTACTTTGCCAAGGAAGTGGGCCAGATGGTCAAAGACCGCGGCTTCTCTACCCTGCAGGCGTGGGAAGATGGTCTGAAGTACGCCAGCGGTGCCAAGGACTTCGCCACCGACAACACCCGTGTCAACTTCTGGGAAACCCTCTACTGGGGTGGCTTCAACGAAGCGATGAAGTGGGCGCACAAGGGTTACCAAGTGGTGCTGTCCAACCCGGATTACCTCTACTTCGACTTCCCGAACGAGGTACACCCGGCTGAGCGTGGCTACTACTGGGCAACCCGTTTCAACGACACCCGCAAGGTGTTCGCCTTTGCCCCGGAAAACCTGCCGCAGAACGCCGAGACCTCGGTTGACCGCGACGGCAACGCCTTCGTGGCCAAGGGTGACCAGGATCCGGTCAAGTTCAAGGGGATCTCCGGTCAGCAGTGGAGTGAAACCGTGCGTACCGATGCTCAGTACGAGTACATGGTCTACCCGCGTATCTTCTCCGTGGCCGAGCGTGCCTGGCACAAAGGTGGCTTCGAGCTGAACTATGTGAAGGGTCGCGAGTTCTCCGGCGAGACCAAGTTCGTCAACAAGGCCACCCTCAACAAAGAGTGGAACCAGTTTGCCAACGTACTGGGTCAGCGCGTGCTGCCGAAACTGGATCAGGCCGGTGTTGAATACCGCCTCTCCGTACCGGGCGCCAAGGTAGTGAACGGTGTGCTGGAAGCGAACGTGGACCTGCCGGGCCTGCCCATCCAGTACAGCCTGGACGGTACCAACTGGAGTGCCTATGACGCAGCGGCCAAGCCGAGCGTGAATGGCAAGGTCTACCTGCGTACCACCAGCTTCGATGGCAAGCGCACCAGCCGCGTCACCGAACTGAACTGATAGCAGTCAACCGTTAACATGAGGTGGGTCGAAAGACCCGCCTTTCCCAAGGGCGATGGCGCATCGGGTTTGGGAAAGGTTGACTGTGCGTGTGAGCCTTTGTTGTGTGTAATTGTCTGTTTTGTGTTTTTCATCACTTTCAGCCCCGCCTTGTGCGGGGCTTTTTTATGCATTTGGTGCGCAATGTGCCAAGCCAAGCCGTTTTTAGTGGCGCAATGGTCGGGAAATGGCCCGGAAGTGCCAAATTCAGGTTGAGACAGCGCCCGTAATAAGGGATCATACCCGGCTTGACGGCGGGGGGATGAGGGTGCCAGCCGGCACAACTTCCGCCAGTGACGCTTTTTTGAGGTGAGCCATGAGTCAGGCGAACAGCCCAACTAACTTTATTCGTCAGATCATTGATGAAGATCTGGCCAGCGGTAAGCACAGCAGCGTGCATACCCGTTTTCCGCCCGAGCCGAACGGTTATCTCCATATCGGCCACGCCAAGTCCATCTGCCTGAACTTCGGCATCGCCCGCGACTATCAGGGCCAGTGCAACCTGCGTTTCGATGACACCAACCCGGTGAAGGAAGATATCGAGTACGTAGAGTCCATCAAGCAGGACGTACAGTGGCTCGGCTTCCAGTGGAACGGCGAGATCTGCTACTCCTCCGACTATTTCGACAAGCTGCACGGCTACGCCATCGAGCTGATTGAAAAGGGTTTGGCCTATGTGGACGAGCTGACGCCCGAGCAGATGCGCGAGTACCGTGGCACCCTGACTGAAGCCGGCAAGAACAGCCCGTTCCGCGATCGCAGCGTGGAAGAGAACCTGGCGCTGTTTGCCAAGATGAAGAACGGCGAGTTCGCCGAAGGCACCGCCTGCCTGCGCGCCAAGATCGACATGGCATCTCCCTTCATGGTGATGCGTGATCCGGTTATCTACCGTATCAAGTTTGCCCACCACCACCAGACCGGTGACAAGTGGTGCATCTACCCGATGTATGACTTCACTCACTGCATCTCGGACGCGCTGGAAGGGATCACCCACTCCATCTGTACCCTGGAGTTCCAGGACAACCGTCGTCTGTACGACTGGGTGCTGGACAACATCACCATCGACTGCCACCCGCGTCAGTACGAGTTCTCTCGTCTGAACCTCGAATACACCGTCATGTCCAAGCGCAAGCTGAACCTGCTGGTGACCGAGAAGCACGTCGATGGTTGGGATGACCCGCGCATGCTGACCGTCTCCGGTCTGCGTCGTCGTGGTTACACCCCGGCCTCCATCCGCGAGTTCTGCAAGCGCATTGGCGTCACCAAGCAGGACAATATCGTCGAGATGAGCATGCTGGAAGCCTGCATCCGTGAAGACCTCAACGAGCATGCGCCGCGCGCCATGGCCGTGCTGCATCCGGTGAAAGTGGTCATCGAGAATCTGGTTGCCGACGAAGTGCTGACTGCCCCGGCCCACCCGAGCAATGCTGAGATGGGTACCCGCGAGCTGAACTTCACACGCGAGATCTTCATCGATGAAGCGGACTTCAAAGAAGAGGCGAACAAGCAGTTCAAGCGTCTGGTGCTGGGCAAGGAAGTGCGTCTGCGCAATGCCTATGTGATCAAGGCCGAGCGCATCGAGAAAGATGCCGATGGCAAGGTCACCTGCATCTACTGCTCCTACGACCCCGAGACTCTGGGCAAGGATCCGGCCGATGGCCGCAAGGTGAAAGGGGTGATCCACTGGGTCAGCGCCACTCACTCCCTGCCAGCGGAAGTGCGTCTTTACGACCGTCTGTTCAAGGTGCCGAACCCGGGCGCCGAGGATGACTTTGAAGCTGCGCTGAACCCGGAATCCCTGGTGATCATCGAGGGGGCCCGTGTCGAGGCATCCCTGAAGAACGCCAAGCCGGAGCAGGCTTACCAGTTCGAGCGTGAAGGTTACTTCTGCGCCGACAACAAGCTCTCCAGCCCGGAGCATCTGGTGTTCAACCGCACCGTTGCCCTGCGTGACTCCTGGGGCAAAGTCGAAGGCTAAGCCGATGGGGCAGGGGAGACCCTGCCCTGTGCGATGCCAACGGCCTGCGCCGGACAATAAAAAGCCAGCTGATGCTGGCTTTTTATTGTCCGTTATCTGCAAGTCACGGGCGACTTATTCGTCGTGCTTGCACTCACCTGTTGCACAGTGACCGTAGAGGTAGAGGCTGTGGTTGGTGAGACGGATATTGAATTTCTTGGCGATCTCGCGCTGGCGCTGTTCGATCACTTCGTCGGAGAACTCGATCACCTTGCCGCAGTCAAGGCAAACCAGGTGGTCGTGGTGCTCCTGAGTGGCCAGCTCGAATACCGACTTGCCACCTTCGAAGTGGTGACGGGTAACGATACCGGCATCATCAAACTGGTTGAGAACGCGATAGACGGTAGCGAGACCAATCTCTTCACCCAGGTCGATCAGTCGTTTATAGAGATCTTCGGCGCTGGTGTGCTGGCAGTCCGGCTGTTGCAGGATTTCCAGGATTTTGACCCGGGGCAAGGTGATCTTGAGCCCGGCCTTTTTTAACGCTTGGTTGTTGTCTGCCATATTCTACTTATTCGCATTCTCGAAGGTGGGGTTATTCTGATGGACTGCCGCAGGAATGGCAACCTTGAACTCGCTTGGCCTGTCATTATAGGTCGTAGCCTCCCTAAAAATAAACCCAGCAATTCAAGGGGTTTAGCCATAAATGGCCGGTTGGATTGAAATAATCAATCGTGTCGTCCGACTTGCTGGCATGGCAGATGTTGATAAGATGTAACTTTCATATTCTGGTCGGATGAGATCCATGGATTGGCTTTTTGACAATGCGGCCTGGGTGCGCCGCGCACTCAACGCCTGGCCCCCTTTCTGGGGCGCCGGTATCAAGATAGAGACCCTGAGCGATGACTTTCGCTACTGTCGGGTTACCCTGAAATCCCGCTGGTGGAACAAGAATGCCAACCGCACCCAGTTTGGCGGCAGCATGTTTGCCATGACTGACCCCATCTATCCTCTGATGCTGATGGGCTACTTCAAGAATCGCTACTACGTCTGGGACAAGGCGGGCAGCATCAACTATATCAAGCCGGGCAAGGGCAAGCTGGTGGCCGAGTTCAACCTGACCGAGGGCAAGCTGGCCGAAATCGTGGCGGCGACTGAAGGTGGCAACAAGCACTTCCCCGAATTCGAGGTCACGGTACAGGACAAGAGCGGCGAGCTGGTGGCGCAGGTCAAGCGCACCCTCTATGTGCGAGCCAAACCGGAGCACAGAGGTGAATAACAAGGGAGAATAAAGGCAAGCATCGCCACTTGCAGATACAACAAGGGCCCCGTCGGGGCCCTTGTTGTCAGAGGTATGAGGGGAAGCGGATTACTCCAGCTCGCCCAGGCACATCTCTTCGTGCAGCTGCTTGCACCAGCCCTTGACGCGCTCGGCGGTCAGCTCCGGCTGGCGATCTTCATCGATACCCAGACCGACAAAGTGCTTGTCATCGACCAGTGCCTTGGAGGCTTCGAACTCGTAGCCGGCAGTCGGCCAGTGACCGATGATGATGGCGCCTTTGGCTTCGACGATGTCGCGCAGGGTGCCCATGGCGTCGAGGAAGTACTCGGAATAGTCTTCCTGATCACCGCAACCGAAGATGGCGACCAGCTTGTTGGTGAAGTCGATTTCGCCCAGATCGGGGAAGAAGTCGTCCCAGTCGGCCTGGGCTTCGCCGTAGTACCAAGTCGGGATGCCGAACATCAGCAGATCAAAGCTCTCGATGTCGGCCTTGCTGCTCTTGGCGATGTCACGGACTTCAATCAGGTTTTTGCCCAGCTCTTTCTGGATCATCTTGGCGACAGCTTCGGTGTTACCGGTATCGCTGCCAAAAAACAGACCTACACTTGCCATAGTGTTTAGTTACCCGTATTTGGTGTTAATGCTCAACGCTCAGACTGCAATGTCCACCGCAAAGGCGGACTCAATCTGTTGTTTCAGGATAGATTGGATCAGCTCGGCTCGGCTGATGTTCTGTTGTAACGCAAGTTGGTTCAGGCGCTCCAGCAACTCGGCCTCCACCTTTAACTCTACCCGCTTCAGCCCATTTTCCCGATCGCGCTTAAGCTGGTTACGCTTGTTGATCTTGAGCTGGGTCTCGCGGGGGAGTGGATTGGTCTTTGGCCTGCCGGGGCGCTTCTCATTTGCGAACAGATCCAGTGTTGTTCGATCAGTTTGCTGTTTGGCCATACATCACAGATGAAAATAAGTTAGCCGAGTCCTGAGCCTTCCCAGCCCAGTTCGATCAGCCCCTTGGCGACAAAACCCGCACAACCCAGAAACAGTACCAACCAGACGATAAAACGACCGAAACGGGGCACGTTGCCGCGCTTGAGCACGTCCTGAATGGCCAGGCCAATCAATATGAAAATGGCCACAAAGAATAACTTGAGGCCCAAACTTTCGATCAGGTCGATATGTTCACTTAGCATGGATTGCGCACACTCCTTATGACGGGCGCACTATATCACAAAGGATTTGAAACTGTTAACCGCCTGTCGACAGGAAATCCACAACCAATTTGTTGAACAGAGCCGGTTTTTCCGCATGCAGCCAGTGGCCGGTACCCGCGATGACACGCACCTTTGCCGCCGGGAATTGGGCCAGTGCCGTCTCGCTGTATTGCGGCTGCATATAGTCAGAATCCCCCCCTTTGATAAAGAGCACCGGCCCCTCGAAGCGGCGTTCATCCTCTGGCCAGCCCATGATGTTGGCGTAGTTTTGCTCAAGGGCGGGCACATTGAAGCGCCATCCCCAGCCATGCTCGCCTCTGGCGAACGATTTGAGCAGGAACTGGCGTACCCCGGCGATCTCGATATGCTGCGCCAGCATGGCTTCTGCTTCACTGCGGCTTTGCGGCGGCGTGCGTCGTGTGGCGTTGAGTCCGGCAAAGACATTCTGGTGGCGGGAGTGGGGATAGGCGACCGGCGCCATGTCGGCCACCACCAGTTTGGTCACCCGCTCTGGCGCCAGCTTGGCGACCTGCATCGCCACCTTGCCACCCATCGAGTGGCCAATCAGGGTGGCTTCGGCAATCTCCAGCCGATCCATCAGGGTCAGGATGTCGGCCGCTTGCGCCGGATAGCTCATCTCGCTGCTATGAAAGGAGGCTCCGTGGTTGCGCAGATCGACGCTGACCACCCGATAGTGTTCGCCGAGGGCACGGGCCAGCAGGCCGAGGTTGTCGAGGCTGCCAAACAGGCCGTGGATCAGAATGACCGCCGGGCCCTGACCCTGTTCCTTGAAGTTCAATATGCTGTTTTGTTGCAAAATGACACCTTGTCGGTCGTGGGTGCGTATCGCTGTTTTATTTAACGCACTGGAAAGAAAAGGATTTCGTCCAATGGATTGGGATTTTATGTGGTTTTTTTTCTAAAAAATCCCGTCCGGATCGGCTATCAGTGCGGCTGATCACACACTTGGCCCGCTATTATGCCGTATTCTCGATGAGATTCATGTACATCTGCCAGCCCCTTGCTTGGGCTGTCGGGTTTGCCTATGTATAATCGCCGCATCCGAATTTCGACGAGTCCAGCGCATCCCTATGAAAACCATCGAGCTTGATGACGATCTCTACTTCTATATCGCCAGCCAGACCCGGCACATTGGTGAGAGTGCCTCCGATATCCTGCGCCGTCTGCTGGAACAGCCTGCTCACCAAGGTGTGCCGGTTGCCGAGCCCGTTGCCGTCGCGCAGCCCAGTGCGGTAGCCACCCAACAAGGGCTGCAAGCCCTGCTCGATTCCGGTGAGCTGCAAAAGGAAGAGAAGTCCATCAACCGCTTCATGCAGGTGCTCAGTACCCTCTACCGGGACGATCCGGTCGGGTTTACCCAAGCCACCGAAATCAAGGGGCGCAAGCGCGTCTATTTCTCGCAGGATCCCGAGGCTCTGCGTGCCAGTGGCAGCACCACCAAGCCCAAGCCGGTACCGGAGACCCCGTTCTGGGTGATCACCAACACCAACACCAGCCGCAAGCAGAACATGGTGGCCCAGCTGATGGCCAGCATGGGCTATGGCGAAGAGGTGATCGCGCAAGTGTGTGGCGCAATTTAACGATTCTTCAAGACTCAGGCCTTGCCCGGCAAGGCCGCCATTACGCAAGGAAAACGCCATGGCTCAGCATTCCCACGCCGGTCAGCCGGCCCGTTTAAGCGACCTGACCAATATTCCCCGTCTGGTCAGCGCCTACTACCTCAACAAGCCGGACATGAGCCGCCCCGAGCAGCGAGTTGCCTTCGGTACCTCAGGCCACCGCGGCAGCGCCCTGCACAGTGCCTTTACCGAATCCCATATTCTGGCGGTGACTCAGGCCCTGGTGGAGTATCGCCAGCAGGCCGGCATCACTGGCCCGCTGTTTGTGGGCATGGATACTCACGCCCTGTCCGAATCCGCCTTTGCCAGCGCCGTCGAAGTGCTGGCCGCCAACGGCGTTGAAACCCGCATTCAGGCTGGCCTCGGCTTTACCCCGACCCCGGTCATCTCTCACGCCATCCTGCGCTACAACTCTGGCAAAGAAGGGGCCAGCAAGCCTGCTGCCCGCGCTGACGGTGTGGTGATCACCCCGTCTCACAACCCGCCGGAAGATGGTGGCTTCAAGTACAACCCGCCCCACGGTGGCCCCGCCGAAGGGGAGATCACCAAGTGGGTGGAGGATCGCGCCAACGCCATTCTGGAAGCGGGTCTGGCCGGTGTGAAACGGATGCCGTTCGCCGAGGCGCTCAAGAGCCCGTTCGTGGCCCTGCACGACTATGTCACCCCCTATGTGGATGATCTGAAGAACGTGCTGGACATGGACGCCATCAAGAACGCAGGCATCAAGATCGGTGTCGATCCGCTGGGTGGCTCCGGCGTCGCCTACTGGGACGTCATCGCCAAGACCTATGACCTGAACATCGAGGTGGTGAACTACAAGGTCGACCCGACCTTCTCCTTCATGACCCTGGATAAAGACGGCAAGATCCGGATGGACTGCTCCAGCCCGTTCGCCATGGCGAGCCTGATTGCCCTCAAAGACAAGTTCGACATCGCCCTTGGCAACGATCCTGACTACGACCGTCACGGCATCGTCACCAAGTCCGGCCTGATGAACCCGAACCACTATCTGGCGGTGGCGATCCAGTATCTGTTTACCCATCGCACCGGCTGGTCTGCCGATGCAGCCGTCGGCAAGACGCTGGTCTCCTCGTCCATGATTGACCGGGTTGCCGGCGAGATTGGCCGCACCCTGAAAGAAGTGCCGGTCGGCTTCAAGTGGTTCGTGGATGGCCTCTACAGCGGCGAGTTCGGCTTTGGCGGCGAGGAGAGCGCGGGCGCCTCCTTCCTGCGCAAAGATGGTACCGTCTGGACCACCGACAAGGATGGTTTCATTCTGGCGCTGCTGGCGGCGGAAATTCTGGCGGTGACCGGCAAGGACCCGCAGGCTCATTACGATGCACTGGAAGCCAAGTTTGGCCGCTCCAGCTATCGCCGTATCGACGCCCCGGCCAACAGCGCCCAGAAAGCGGTGCTCTCCAAGCTGGATCCGGCACTGGTGGAAGCCTCAACGCTTGCCGGTGAGCCCATCATCGCCAAGCTGACCAAGGCGCCGGGCAACGATGCCGCCATCGGTGGTCTCAAGGTTGTCACCGAGAACGGCTGGTTCGCGGCGCGCCCCTCCGGCACCGAGTCCATCTACAAGATCTATATGGAGAGCTTCAAGGGCGATGCGCACCTCGACCTCATCCAGCAGGAAGCCCAGCAGATCGTCTCTGCTGCGCTGGCCAAGGCAGGTGTCTAAATCAGGTAGCCATCCTTGAGCCCTTAATGGGGTGGAACGTTGGATATAACAAAGGAGCCATAATGGCTCCTTTTTCATTGTCTGTTTTATGCCAGCGAGTTGTCAGCGCGCCGCCTTCACCGCCAGCCCCAACTGCCATACCGCCATGGCGTAGTGGGTGCTGTGGTTATAGCGGGTGATGGTGTAGAAGTTGGGCAGACCGTACCAGTATTGGTAGCCGGTGCCCACATCGAGGCGCAGCAGGCTCGCTTCGCTGTGGTTGCCGAGGGTGCTGGTGGGGGTGAGCCCTGCGCGGCGCAGGGTGGCGACCGGGTAGCGGGTCTGGAAGCCATGCTCATAGCCGGGCAGCTGGCCCTGACCGCGCACCGCTACCGGTTGGCCTTTCTCCCAGCCGTGGGCTTTGAAGTAGTTGGCGACGCTGCCGATGGCATCTACCGGATCCCACAGGTTGGTGTGGCCGTTGCCGTCAAAGTCCACCGCATAGCGCTGGAAGCTGGAGGGCATAAACTGGCCGTAGCCCATGGCGCCTGCATAGGAGCCCTTGGGTTCGGTGGGATCCATCCCCTCATCGCGGGTCATCACCAGGAAGGCTTCCAATTCGCTCGTGAAGAATTCGGCGCGGCGCGGGTAATCAAACGCCAGGGTGGCCAGTGCATCCAGAATGCGGGTCTTGCCCATAACCCGGCCCCAGCGGGTCTCGACCCCGATAATGCCGACGATGATCTCCGGCGGCACCCCGTAGATCTGCTCCGCCCGGTTCAGCTCGCTTGCGTATTCACGCCAGAAGTTGACGCCGTTCTGTACGTTGTCGGGGGTGATGAACTTGGCGCGATAGCGGTTCCAGGCGCCGGTCGGGCCAGTGGGCTTGGCGGTGGTCGGTGCCTGGGCATCCATCAGGCGGATGATCCAGTCGTAACGCTCTGCCTGTGCCAGCACCTGATGCAGCTGGGCGTTGTCAAAACCGTGCTTCTCGACCATTTTCTGGACGAACCGGTCCACGTTGGGGCGATTGGCGAAGTCCCCCTTGCTAACCCCTTGTGTATAAACGGGTTTGCTGGATGGCGCCTGATTGATAAAGGCGCTCTTGGGTTGGGGGACGACCACGGGCTTTGGCGCGGGGGCGCTGCTGCAGCCACCGAGCAGGGGGAATAACGACAGAGTGAGAAGAGAGGCAAGGCGACGCATAGGGTTCTCAAAGAGACTGATAAAAGTGCCGTCATGGTAAAACATTGTCATCCCCGTGCAAGTGTTCCGTGTGCCTTGTTTGCCGCCAATTCATCGTGCGATGGATTAGCCCTCCGGTGAGGGCTGTGCTGTTTATGGCTGGGGGGGACGTAGAGTGTGGTAGCCGCTCCAGAGTCGGGTCAGGGTGGTGATGGCGCAGAGCAGGGCAAAGCCGTAGGCGAGCGGGGCGAAGGCGGCGGGCCACAGGCACATCAGCACAAAGAGGGCGATGGTCTCGCTCCCCTCGGTGAGGCCGCCCAGATAGTAGAGGGATTTGTGGTGGTAGACCGGATTGTCGATGCCCCGCTTGCCCGCCATGATGGCAAACGCCAGAAAGCTCGAGCCGGTGCCCATAAAGGCAAACAGCAGGGTGGCGGCGGGCAGCGCATTGGCGGGGGCGGCGAGGGCAAAGCCCAGCACCACGGCGGCGTAGAAAATAAAGTCGAGGGTGATGTCGAGAAAGCCACCGCAATCGGTGATGCCGGTTTCCCGCGCCACGGCGCCATCGAGCCCGTCCAGCAGCCGGTTGAGCAGAATGGCTGCGAGCGCCCATTGATAGCAGCCAAAGGCCAGTAGCGGCAGCGCCAACATGCCGATGGCAAAGCCGGTGAGGCTCACCTGATTGGCACTGAGCCCGGCGCGGCAGAGCGGTTTGGCAAGCTGGGTGAGGGGGCTGCGGATCACGGGGATCAGATGGCGATCAAACAAGGTGAACACTCCTCGGTTAACAGTGGCATTCGGTGAGGTTGAGTATGGTGCCCGGTGCGTCTTCCGCATCGTGGGTCACCAGGATGGCGGGGATGGCCAGCGCCTTGATCTGCGCGAACACCAGCTCGCGAAAGGCGGTCCGCAGCGGCTTGTCGAGGCGGGAGAAGGGCTCGTCCAGCAGCAGGGCGTCGGGTTCCGCCAACAGCGCCCGCAGCAGACTGACCCGCGCTCGCTGACCCCCTGACAACAGTTGTGGCAGCTTGTCAGCCTGATCCGCCAGTGCGACCTGTGCCAATGCGGTCAGCGCCTTTTCCCGCCGCGCACGTTTTCCCTTGATGATCGCAGGCATGCCGAACATCAGGTTCTCCGCCACTGTCAGATGGTCGAACAGCAGGTCATCCTGAAACAGCATGCCGATGCGCCGCGCTTGCGCAGGCAAGGTGTTGAGTGGCCGCTCGCCGAGCCTTATCTCCCCCTCCAGCCGGATCGGGCCATTTTCTGTCTGCGCGCTCGGTAGTACCCCGGCCAGCCCCGCCAGCAGGGAGCTTTTGCCGCAGCCGCTTGGCCCCATCAGGGTCAATACCTCGCCGGGGGCCACCTGCAGGGGGGGCAGCGAAAGCAGCAGATTTTCATCAAGGTAAAGTCGAAGAGGCGTGGTGCTCAGCATATGGTTGTTTCCATTATGAGAGTTCATCGTCAGCCGCCCCCCTTGAGCGCCGGATTGATCCGCGCTGGCAGCCAGAGTGCCAGCAGGTAGATAACGAGCGGCAGCAGCAGTTGCAGCAGGCCGTAGAGCCCCGCCAGCCGCCGGTTGAGGCCGCTGCCGATGGCCACCGCTTCGGTGGTGATGGTGACCACTCTGCCAGCGCCAAACAGCAGGGTCGGCAGGTATTGGGCCAAACTCACCGCCGCCCCGACGCCGAAGGCAAACAGCAGCGGGCGCGCCAGCAGCGGCGCTTTCACCTGCCACCAGGCTCGCCATGGCGTAGCCCCCAGCAGCAGAGCGCTTTGGGTGATCCGAGGATCGAACTGGCGATAGGGACCGTGCAGGCAGAGATAGACATAGGGAAAGACAAACAGCAGCTGGCTCCAGAGCACCCAGCCCCAGCCAATGCTGCTTATCGAGTCATGTGCAAGCCAGTCCAGCCCGAGCCGGATACCAAACAGCAGGCTCGCCTGTGGCAGCAACAGCGGCAGGCAGATAAGCCAGAGCGGCCAGGGGCGGCGGCCGGCTTGTGCCTCCAGACTGCACACCGCCATTCCCAGTGCCAGCAAGCCGCTCGCCAGCGCCAGCAGCGCGCTGGTTGTCAGCAGCGGCAGCAGGGTTGGCAGCAGATCCAGCCAGTAGTGACCGCTCCATTGGCTGGGCCAGAGGGCGGGAAAGGGCCATCGGCGCGCCAGTGACCAGAGTAGCAGGGCCGCCAGCACCACCAGATTGAGGGTGATCAGGGTCAATGCAAAGCCTGCTGCGAGCCGGTTGGCAAAGGAGTGGGGCGCCGCCCGTTTGCCATTGAGCCAGCAGCCTTTGCCCACCTCTTTATGAAGCCACTCCAGTAATCTGAGCAGGGCGATGAGCAGCGCCGTGATGGCGAGCAGCAGCAGGGCGCCGCTGGCGGTGGCGCCGCGCCAGAGCAGGTCCGGGTCCTGATACCAGAGCCACAACCGCACCACCAGCGGGGCGGGGGCATCGGGCCCGAGCAGCTGGGCGAGATCCACCACCGCCACTCCATAGGCTGCCACCGCATAGATGGGCAGGCGCAGGGCAGGCCAGAGGGCGGGCAGCAGCAGGCGCCACCAGATCTGGGGGGCACTGAAACCGAGGCTTGCTCCCAGCCACTGCTGGCGTGCCAGCTGGATGGGTTGCTGTGCGGCCATCGCCATCAGCAGCAAAAAGGGGGTCTCCTTGAAAACGAGCAGTGCAATCAGCCCAAGCCCCAGAGGGTCGCGAATGGTCTGCCAGTCGGGGGGGAAATCAAAACCCGTCAGAGCTGGCGAGACGAGCCGCAGCAGCCAGCCGGAGGGGGCGAGCAGAAAGGCAAAACCGATGGCAAAGGCGACGTGGGGCATGGCCAGCATGGGCGAGAGCAGGCGGCGGAGCAGGCCGAAAGCGCGACTGTCGCTGTGGGCCAGCAGCAGGGCGGTCATCAGCAGGCTGCCGAGGGTGGAGGCGGTGCCAATCCACAGACTCAGCGCTGCTGAGTGCCATAGGCCAGGCTGGGCCAGCAGCAAGGCAAGATGAGAGGCGGTCATCCCCTCCGCCAGCAGTTGCCACAGTCCCGCCAGCAATGGGATGACGAAGATCGCCAGATAAATGACCGCCATCCCCACATTCATACTGGGGTGGCGTGTCAACCGGCGCCACGGTCGGGAGCGGGAAAGCGGGTGACCAGTGGCACTCATCAGTGGCCGTAACGCTCGGCCCAGGCCGCTTCCAGCTTGAGCTGCCAGCTGGGGTGAGGCTCGGCCACCGCTTTGAAGCGCAGTGCCGGTTGCCCCTTGGCGGAGTCAGGCAGGGCATCGGCCCGCAGCACGCTGGGATCACCCCAGAAGGCCGGATTGGCTTTTCGTGCCTGCGCCGCCGGGCTCAGCAGGAAGTTGGCCACCACCTTGGCACCCGCACGGGCACTGGCGTTGAAGGGGATGGCGAGAAAATGGCTGTTGGTGAGCGCCCCTTTCTCCATGGCGACCGCTTCCACACTGGGGGGCAGGGCGCCAATCTGGGCAGCGCTCTGCGCCTCCTGCGGATTGAAGCTGATAGCCATGGCCAGTTCGCCATCATCGAGCAGTTGGCGGGTCTCGGCAGCGCTGGTAGGGAACAGTTTTCCCTTGCGCCAGAGTGCCGGATGCAGCTCATCGAGCCAGGCCCAGAGCGGGGCGGTGAGTTGGGTAAACTCGCTCTCGGTCGCTTCCCGATAGAGGGGGGCCGGGTCTGGCGTCAACTCCAGCAGGATCTGCTTGAGAAAACTGGAGCCATGGAACTGGGGCGGCTTGGGATAGGTGAAGCGACCGGGATGGGCCTTGACCCACGCCAGCAGGGCTGTTGCCGAGGTGGGCGCTCTGGCGACCTCCTCGGTGTCGACCATCAGATTGAGCTGGCCAATGCCCCAGGGGGCTTCAAGCCCTTCCACCGGCAGGGTGAAGTCCTCACTCACCGGCAGAGTGCTATCTACATGCGCCATGTTGGGCAGCTCGGCGGTAAAGGGAGCGCCGAGCAGCCCCTGCTCCTTGAGCGCCTTGAAGTTCTCGCCGTTGACCCAGAGCAGATCGATGGGGCCGCCAGCTTGCTTGCCCGCCTGCTTGTTGGCCAGCAACTGGCTGACGCTCTGGGCAATGTCATCCACCTTCACCTGCACCAGTTTGACCTGATAGTCGCGCGCCAGCTCCTGCCCGGCCCACACCAGATAGGCGTTGATCTCCGGGCTGCCGCCCCAGGCGTTGAAGTAGACGGTCTGTCCCTTCGCCTCCTCAAGGGTCCGTTGCCAGTTGTCATCAGGGCTGGCTAACAGCGGGCCGCTGGCCAGCAGTGGCAGGGCGCACAGCAGGGCGTTTAGCCGCTGTTTGAGCCGAGATCTGCAGTGTGAGTTGAGGTGTGAGCAGAGTTGTGAGAATGGCTTGAGCATAAACGTTTCCCTGATTGTCAGGCGCCACGGCGCCAGCGGTGATAACGGGCCAGCAACGCCAGCCCCCGGGTAGGCTGGTGGGCCCGTTTCCATTCACCCGCCACGTATTTGTTCCCCTCCATCAGGGTGGGGTAGGCGTGAATGGTGCCGAGGATCTTGCCTAGGCCGAGGCGGTGACGCATGGCGAGCACAAATTCGGCGATCCGTTCACCGGCGTGAGTGCCTACTATGGTGGCGCCAAGGATAGTATCTTTGCCCGGCACGGTCAGCACCTCGACAAAACCGTGGCGCTCTCCATCGGCGATGGCGCGATCCAGCTCGGCCAGCTCGAAGCGGGTCGCCTCGAAGGGGATCCTCTGCGCTTCGGCTTCCTTGCGATTGAGGCCGACCCGGGCAATCTCCGGCGTGGTGTAGGTGGCCGCCGGAATAACCCGATAGTCGGCCCGAAAGCGCTTGAACTGGCCAAACAGGGCATTTACTGCCGCATACCAGGCCTGATGGGCGGCGAAGTGGGTGAACTGGTAAGGGCCCGCTACGTCTCCCACCGCCAGTATGCTGGGGAAGTTGGTGGTGAGGAAGCCATCGACCGCTAGGGTGCCGCGGGGGGCAAGCTCGACCCCTAACGCTTCGAGCCCGAAGCCGCTCACATTGGCGACCCGTCCCAGTGCCAGCAGCAGTTGATCCCCTTCCACCACCTGTGTCTCATCGCCCCGGCGCAGTTGCAGCTGGATGGGGAGATCCCCCTCGGCTGCGGGCAGATAGTCGGCTCGTTCGGCGCGCCAGTCGGTGAGTAGCTGCACGCCATCTCGGCTCATCTGGCCGGCCAGGGCGTCGGCTACCTCCCGGTCTTCGCGGGGCAGCAGTTGCTCCGAGAGTTCCACTAAGGTCACGGGAATGCCGAGCAGGGCGAAGCTCTGAGCCAGCTCGCAGCCGATAGGACCACCGCCCAGCACCAGCAGGCGACGCGGCGGGGTGCGCAGCTGCCAGAGGCTATCCGAGGTGAGGTAAGGCACCTGATCCAGCCCCGGCAGCTTGGGCACCAGCGGCCGGGCGCCGGTGGCGATGACGATATGGCGGCTGGCAAGGCGCTGGCCGTTCACTTCTACCTCCCAGGGTGAGACCAGCCGCGCCTCTCCTTCGATGCACTCCACTCCAAGCCCCTGATAGCGTTCGATGGAGTCGTGTGGCTCGACCTCCTTGATAACTTCAGCCACCCGCTCCATCACGGCGGCAAAATCGGCGCGGGAGTGGCTTGGGCTAAAGCCCAGCTCGTCGGCTTTACGCTGCTCTGCGGCAAAGCGGGCGCTTCGGATCAATGCCTTGGAGGGGACGCAGCCGCTGTTGAGGCAATCGCCCCCCATCTTGTGCTTCTCGATGAGCGCCACCTTGGCCTTCACCGCTGCCGCGATATAGCTGGTGACCAACCCACCTGCACCTGCACCGATCACCAGCAGGTTGTAGTCATAGCGAGCGGGTTTACGGTAAGGGGCGAGCAGGCGCCGTTGGGCGAGGTGTGTGGTCAATTTCTTGACCAGCCAGGGCATCAGCCCCAGCAGGGTCAACGCGACCATCAGGCCGGGGGAGAGGATATTGCCGGTGCTGGTTAACTGGCCAAGCTCACTGCCCGCCAGCACATAGACGAAGGTGCCGGGCAGCATGCCAAGCTGGCTCACCCAGTAGTAGGTGCTGACTCTGATGGGGGTGAGCCCCATCAGCAGATTGACCAGAAAGAAGGGGAAGATGGGGATGAGGCGCAGGCTGAGCAGATAGAAGGCCCCCTCCTTCGCCATGCCGGACTGAAAGGTGGCCAGCTTGTCGCCAAAGCGGGCGGTGACCCAGTCGCGCAGAAGAAAACGGGCGCTGAGAAAGGCCAGGGTCGCGCCTATGGTGCTGGCGAAGGAGACCAGCAGCAGCCCCCAGGCGACGCCGAACACAGCGCTGCCACCCAGGGTGAGCAAGCTGGCGCCGGGCAGGGAGAGGGCTGTGCTCAGCACATAGATAAGCACGAACAGCAGGCTGGCCGAGACAAAGTGGCTGTCGACCCATTGCGCCACTGCCGCCTGCTGGGCCTGCAAGGCGTCCAGAGTGAGGTAACGGCCGAGATCGAGGGCAAAAAAGGCGCCGATAAGGCCCCCCATCACCAGTGCAAGCAGCAGGCGGGTCCGGTTCATCAGGCGTCCTTGCTGTCGGGCTTGGCGGGGCGTTCCGGCTGCACCGGCAGCTGGCAGAAGCCCTGCGGCGCGATATCGAGGGCGGCGTTGAACTTGGCCGACATGTTCTGGAAGGCGATAAGGCCGGTCAGTTCCACCATGGCATCGTCATCGAACCAGGGCTTGAGGCGGGCTGCCTGTTCATCGCTCACCCCATCGAGGCCAGTCATCGCTTCGGTGTAGTCGAGCACTGCTTTCTCCCGCTCGTCGAACAAGGGGCTTTCGCGCCACTTGGCTAGCGCCTCCACCTTCTCGCTTGAACCTGCTCTCTTTACCAGGGTCATGGCGTTGATGTCGACGCAAAAACGACACCAGTTGAGCTGGGAGACCCGCACCGTCACCAGCGAGCGCAGCACGGGATCGATGGGGGAGCGCTTGCGGTTGATGACGCCATAGAGGGTGGCGACGGCGGCAAAGAGGCGCGGCGAACGGCCCCAGCACTTGCCCGGAATAAGCACCTGACCATAGTTGCGCTTTTGCAGCCAGAAAAAGGGGCGGATAAACCAGGCATATTCCCGGTCGGGTTTGACCTCAACGCGCATCAGTTACCTTCTTGTTGTTTCACACTTACGGTTTCAAATTGGGTTTGTAGGCTTGGCCCAACCGCTCGTTCAGGCGGGTCAGGAAATCCTCGATCCGCTCCCGGTTGGTGCCCAGATCGCTTTGTCCCTGACGGGAGGCTGATCGCATATCGATGCGAGTCTCTTTGGGGCCGGCAAAGACCCGCAGCGCCACATCATCCTGAAAGCCGAACCAGCCGGTGGTGACCACTGCATCCAGGCCATCCGGGCTGGGTCGTACCTGCCAGCCCAGCTCCTGCATCAGCTCCTCAGCCTCGATGACCACCTCTTCGGGGGCGGTATGGGTAAAGAGAGGACCGGGATTTCTTTCAAATGCTTTCAGCGGGGCGTTATTAATTGGCAGCTCCTGCGCTGTTCTGAGCTCTGCCGCCCAGCGTAGCTGGGGGGGATTGTAGGGATCTGTGCTCACATCGTTGATCAGCGGCATGCGCAGCGCCTGTGCCACAAATGTCAGCGGCAGCAGCAGTGGCAAGACGCCAAGGCCGCTGGCGAAGCGGTTGCGGCTCCAGGGCAGGCGCACCAGCAAGATCAGGGAGACAAGGGCTCCGACGAGACAGATCGCAAAACCGATCCACCAGGGCCAGAGATGAAAGCGGCTGCCGAGGGCGCCAGCGAGCGGGAGTAACCAGGCCAGCAGGGGCCACAAGCAAGAGCGGGGCATAGCACGGGATCCATCGTCGAATGTGGACAATGCCGAGAAGGATAAACTTAATTACCTGATAACGTTAGTAAATTGATGAGAGTTTGGCGTGGTTTTGGTCAGTTTTGCGAGGGAGATGCAGAGGTCGGTGAAGCCCGCCTGAGGTGAGCTTCACCGAGAAGATGGTCAGTTGCGATGACTTAGTTGCGATAGAGCACTTTGATCAGATGAAAGCCGAACTTGGTGCGCACCGGCCCCAGCACCTTGAGCAGTTCACCCTTGAAGACGGCATCGTCAAATGCTTTCACCATATCTCCCTTGGAAAATTCTCCCAAATCGCCAAAACGCTTGCCTGAGGGACAGGTAGAGAAGCGCTTGGCCATCTGGCCGAAGTCGGCTCCCTTCTCGATCTTCTCCTTGATCTCCAGACACTGTTTTTCGGTCTTGACCAGAATGTGCTGGGCACAGGCTTTTTTCATCGGGGCGCTCCTGGGAGTGATGGCGAAGGTTGTTAACGCCAAGGGTGGTAGCAAATCGGGGCGCAAGAGTACCCCAATTTGCCACCGGCGTCAGCCATCACAGCCCGCCATTTACCGGCGCTCGTCAGCCCTGTTATTGGCGAGCGCGGGTGGCCAGCATGGCGCGGGGGCGCGCTTGCCAGATGATCTCCAGCCCGAGCAGGGCGTAGAGGCTCCAGATGGCCAGCGGATTGAGCCATTCACCCCCCAGTTGCAGGGTCATCAGGGCGCAACCTGCCAGCAGCAAGGTGATGCCCGGCAGCCGCAAGTGGACGGGCAGGGGGGCCAGCAGCGCCATCGCCAGCAAAATGCCGAGGCCAAACGGCAGGTTCAGGGCGGTAAAGGCCAGCGCCTGCTGGCCACTCATGCCGGTCAGCAGGGCCAGCAGGGCGCTGCAACAGGCGAGGAAGGTGATGAACTCGAGACGATCGGCAATATAGTCAGCCATCTGTTCGCTACGTGCATGCATGATGTGTCTCCTTCAGTTGATGGTTCAAGTGTGAGGGAGGGACGTTCGCAAAGGCAGCGGGATAATTCGATTGTGCTGAACGAGCAATTCTTAATCATCCGCTACGGCGGGCTTTGGCGTGTGCCGGGCCTGTTAAACGGTGAGGGTGGGGCTATGCCGACAAACTCTGTCGTGGTGGGTTTCTGGTTGCAAAGAGAGGAGGAGAGGTGACAAATGGTGCCTGATGGTGGGGTGAGCCTTATTCAGGGCAGATCAATTCGCTTCCATCGGGAAAGCGGGCGGCGTCATTGCCAGCAAAATGTGTGATTTGTGGTCAACCTCTTAAAAGATATGGTGAATTTGCCAATGGCGCCGCGCTGTCGCTGGCCGATGCCTATGTTAGGATAAGGTTCGCCATTTTTCTGGCGCGCATTTTTGTGTCACGGCCATGCACGGCATGGCGTGCTGCGCCGCATTCGGGGTTGGCCCGAAAGGGCGCTGGTTTCCTTCACCACAGATTCAGGAATATTGACCTTTGACAGGATGCATTTCATCCCTGCTGGCAGGGCGTTCACTGTCCGGCCCTGCGTTTCGCCGCGGCCTGCGGGTACTGGGTGTGGGCCTGTTGCTGTCGCTGCTGGCTTCGCCCGCGTTTGCCGCCAAGCTCACCTATCAGGTCAAGGGGTTGAAAGGGGAGAACAAGGATAACGTTGAAGCCTACCTCAATGCCCTGCCGGTCTATCAGGAGCGGCAATACCGCCCGGCCCGTGCAAAAATTACCGAGAGCGTGCAAAAGGCGCTGCAGGTTTATGGCTACTACCAGCCGAAAATCACCCTGAGTCGCGACAAGAAAACCCCGTCCAAAGTGGTGATTGAGGTGGACAAGGGGGAGCCGGTCATCGTCTCCCGCCTCGATATTCTGCTGGAGGGGGATGCGGGCAGCGACGAGCTTTACAGCGCCCTGCTGGACAAGTTGCCCCTCAAAGAGGGGGAGCCCCTCAATCACGCCAAATATGAATCCATCAAGGCGGATCTGGGCAGCCTCGGGCTGGCCCGTGGTTACTTTGATGCCAAGCTGAGCAAGAGTCAGGTCAAGGTGTTCCCGGACAAGGGGACGGCGGAGATCTTTATTCTGTTCGAATCGGGCCATCGCTACCGTTTTGGCGAGATCCGCTACGATGCCACTCCCGAAGCGCTTCACCTTATTCGCCCGCTTATCAACATCAAGAGCGGCGATCCCTATCTCGCCATCCGTCTGGCCGAGATGTCGCAGGATGTCTCCTCCACCAAGCTGTTCCGTCAGGTCGATATCAAGCCGGTATTGAGCGAGGCGAGCAACTATCGGGTACCCATCGCGGTGACGCTGGATAACCGGGTCGATCACGAAATCGAGACAGGTATCGGTTACGCCACCGACGTAGGGCCGCGGATGAGTGCCACCTGGGAGAAGCCCTGGGTCAACCGCTATGGCCACCGTCTGTTTGCCACCGCCAAGGTGTCGGCGCCGGAGGCAGAGCTCAGCTTCGACTACCAGATCCCGGTGGGTAACCCGCTGCGGGACTACTACTCCATCCAGACCGGCTACCAGTACAAGGACAACAACGATACCCGCTCCGATCTCACTACCATCGGTGTGCACCGCTGGACGCGACGGCCGGAGAGCTGGGATCGGGACGTCTTTATCCGGCTGGAGAACGAGATCTATACCCAGGGCGCCGACGAGGGGAACAGCTTGCTGCTGATCCCCGGGGTCTCCTGGTCCCGACTGCGGGTGCGCGGCACTCTGGTGCCCGATTGGGGGGATCGCCAGCAGCTGACGCTGGAGTTCTCCGATCCCAGATGGGGCTCCGACATCAGCTTTATGCGGGTGTGGGGACGCAGCAAGTGGCTGCGAACTCTTGGCGATAACCACAGATTCCTGATGCGGGCCGAGCAGGGGGCCATTATAGGTGACAGCTTCTCGCTGGTGCCGCCGTCCTTGCGCTTCTTTACCGGTGGCGATCAGACAGTGCGCGGCTTTGGTTATGAGAGCATCTCCCCCACCGGGCCGGATGGCAAGCTGACCGGTGGCCGCTACACCAGCGTGGCCAGTCTGGAATACAACTACCGCTTCAGCGAGAAGTGGCTGGGGGCCATGTTTGTGGATGGCGGCACCTCAACCACCGATTACAGCGAGCCTTGGAAAATAGGTACCGGCGTCGGTGTGCGCTGGGTCACCCCCATCGGCCAGGTCAGGCTGGATCTGGCGGTCGGGGTATCGGAGGAGGACAAGCCCTTGCGGCTGCATTTCGCACTGGGGCCTGAATTATGATGTTGTCTAAACGCTTTTTTCTTTGGCCGCTGCGGCTGTATCTTTCGCGGGGGTCTGCATTGTGATCTGGCTAAAACGCATCTTTCTCTGGCTGATGGGGCTGGTGTTCCTGCTGCTCATCGGCGTCAGCCTGCTGGGCTTTACCCATCAGGGCAACAAGTGGTTGTGGCAACAGGCCAAGGGGGCGCTGCCTTCCCTCAAGGGGGAGCTGGTTGCCGGTCAGCTTGGCTATGGCTGGACCCTGGAAGGGGCCGGCTGGCAGGATGAGCTGGTGGATGTCACGGTGGATCGCGCCGTGCTCGACTGGGATCTGGGCAAGTTGCTGCAGGGCAAGCTCTGGATAAAATCCCTGGCGGTGAACCATCCGGTGGTCAAGGTAGCCGACTCCGAGCCTGCGCCGGAAGAGCCTTCCGAACCCTTTGTCTGGCACCCGCTGCCACTCAAGATCCAGGTCGACAGCCTCAAGGTGGCCGATCTCGATCTGGCGGTGCCCGGTGTTGCCGTGACCCTGGGGTCCCTCGATATCGGCGCCACCCTCAACCGCAAGGGGCTGATTGTACGCGGCCCGGTGCTTGATAACCTGACGGTGACGCTGGATGACGCGGCACCCGCCAGCGCAGCCAAATCTGCCAAGCAGCCAGCCGCTAACGAGAAGCAAGCCGGTGCTGCGGTGGCGCGCAACGACAAGGCCAGCGCCGAGACAGCCAAACAGGGCAAAGGGGCGCCAGCTGCAAATACGGCAAAGGCTGCCCCCATTCTCCTGCCCGCCATTCATCTTCCTTTCCCCATCAAGCTGGAAGGGGTCAGCGCGACCCGGGTGCAATATAAGCAGGGCGAGTTGATCGAAGGGCTCGACAGGTTGCTGCTGTCGGCCACTGCTGCCGACGATCGCATCGAGGTGCGCGAGCTCTCGCTGCGCCACGCCATGGCCGATCTGGCGCTCAATGGCCACATTCAGCTAAGTGATGACTACCCGCTGGCGGTGACCCTGGATGCCAAGGCCCGCAAGGGACTGCTGGATGGCGAGCTGCAAGGGGAGCAGGCCACGCTGGCGCTGAGCGGTTCGGTCGGCAAGCTGGGGTTGGCGTTGTCGGCCAAGGGGCCGGTCGCCGCCAATCTCAGGGGCTCGCTGGCCGCCCTCGACCCGGATCTCCCTTTTGATCTGGCCCTCGACTGGAAGAGCCTCGGCTGGCCATTTCATAAGCCTGCCAAAGATGAGCCGAGCTATCGGCTGGACAAAGGGAGCCTGACTGCCAAGGGCAAGCTCTCCGGCTACCAGTTTGCCCTCAATACCTCCGGCAAGGGGACCGATGTGCCCCCCTTCAAGCTTGCGCTGGACGGGAAGGGGGATCTGGAGCGGCTCAGCAAGATCGCCTTGCAGCTCAATGCCCTCAAGGGGGAGCTCAAGCTCGATGGCAAGCTCGCCTGGAACAAGGGGATCGAGTGGCAGGGAACCACCATGTTCAAGGGGATCAATCCGGCCGAGCTGCTGCCCGAGCTGAAAGGGACGCTGGCCGGTGAGCTGGAGAGCCGTTTCGTGATGAACGAAGCGGGCCACTGGGAGCTGAAACTGCCCAAGCTCAAGGTGGATGGCAAACTCAACCAGTACCCGCTGGCCCTCAAGGGGGAGCTTAGCGGCAACGACAAGATGGAGTGGCTGATCCCGGCGCTCTCGCTGCAAAGTGGCCCCAACCAGTTGCAGGCCAAGGGCAGTATCAGCAGCGCCCAGTGGAGGCTCGATGCCAACCTGCAGGCTCCCCAGCTGGGGGGCATCTATCCTGGCCTGAAAGGGGATATCAAGGGACAGGTGAAGGTCAGTGGCAATCAGCAGACGCCAAAAATCGATGCGGATCTGGCCTCCGACCGGCTCTACTATGCCGGCACCGACCTGAAGGGCATTAGTCTCAAGGGCAATGCGGTGATCGGCGCCAAACCGGCCGGTGAGCTCGCGTTGTTGGTGGCGCAGCTGAAACAGGGGGATACCAAGCTCAGCCAGCTTGCCCTGAACCTCAGCGGCGATATCAGTCAGCATCTGTTGACCCTGACCATGAAGGGTGACCCTGTTGCCGCCAACCTCAAACTGGGTGGCGGCGTGCGCGGGGATCACTGGCGCGGGGCGCTCTCCGAGTTGCGGCTGAAAACCCCGCTGCGCCGTTGGGACTTGAGCTCCCCCTGGGCACTGGATCTCGATCTGCCGCGTCAGCGGCTGGCGATGGGGGATCTCTGCCTCGGCTCCCAGGGGGCCAGCCTCTGCGTCAAGGGGAGTCAGGTTTCCGCTTCCCAGGGGACTCTGGAGTTTGCCCTGAGCGAGTTTGATCTCAAGCGGCTGCGCCCCTGGTTGCCTGACAACTTCCGCTGGCAGGCGATGCTCTCGGCCGATGGCCGCGCCAGCTGGCGTGGCAATCAGCCGACCCTGCATGCGGTGGTGCGTACCACACCGGGCACTTTTGTGGCAGATGGTCTCAAGACTGATTATCAGCAGCTGGCTCTGGCCCTGGATTTCGAGCGGCAGCAGGCGGCCATTCGCCTCGATTTTGCCTCCAAGCAGATCGGCAATATCGATACCGATCTGCTGATCAGGGAGCCTGCCGGTCGCGGTCTGCTCGGCGGTCAGCTCAAGTTTGACGACCTCAAGCTTAATACCTTTGCGCCGCTCATCCCTGAGGTGCGCTCCCTGCAAGGGATCATCTCCGCCGATGCCCGCTTCGACGGCACCCTGGCGGCGCCCCTGCTGTTTGGCCAGCTCAACCTGCGTGACGGTGAAGTGCAGACTCACTCCGACATGGTGACCCTGACCAAGCTGGTGACCCGCCTCAAGATCGAGGGCAACCGCGCCGAGCTCGATGGCTCCATGCTGGTGGGCAAGGGGCCGCTGGCGTTGGGCGGCTGGCTCAGCTGGGCCAAGATGCCGGTCAGCGGCAGTCTCACCATTCAGGGTAAGGATCTGGAGGCGCAATATCCGGGCATGGGCCGGGTCAGAGTCTCGCCCGATATCGCGGTGTCGCTGGGGGAGGAGACCCGGATTACCGGTCAGGTGGATATTCCCTGGGCGCGCATTCTGGTCAAGAGTCTGCCGGATTCGGCGGTGGCGGTCTCCGACGATGTGACTGTGGTCTATGACGATCTGCCCCCTGCTCCCAAGCAGGCAAGTCTGCCGCTGGCGATGAAGGTGGCGATCCGCCTTGGCAACGATGTGAAGCTTGATGCCATGGGACTGAAGACCGATGTCTCCGGCGGTCTCAATATCCGTCAGGATCCCGAGAAACCGCTGGCAGGCAACGGCCAGCTGGTGCTGACCAACGGCCGCTTCAAGGCCTATGGTCAGAACCTCATCATCAAGGAGGGGCGGATCCTCTTCTCCGGTCCGCTGGATCGGCCCTTCCTCAACATCGAGGCCAACCGGGATCCCGATACCATAGAAGGTCAGGTGACGGTCGGGGTGCGGGTGACCGGCCCTGCCAGCAAGCCGGAGATCACTGTCTACTCCGAACCGCAGATGGCGCAGTCGGAACAGCTCTCCTATCTGCTGCGCGGCAAAGGGTTGCAGACCGGCGGTGAGGATGGCGGTTTCAACGGCCTGCTGGTAGCCGGCGCGGTGAGTCAGGCCAACGGCGTGGTGTCGAGCATCGGCGAGTCGCTGGGGATGAGCGATGTCTCCCTCGATACGGCGGGCAGTGGTGACAACACCCAGGTGACTCTGTCTGCATATCTGCTGCCGGGCCTGCAGTTCCAGTACGGGGTCGGGGTCTTCAGCCCCATCGCCGAGTTCAAGCTGCGCTACGAGGTATTGCCACGGCTCTATCTGCAGGCGATGAGCGGGGTGGCTCAGGCGGTCGATATCTTCTATCGCTTTACTCTGTAACGCTTCATCCCGTAACAGGGCTGATATGAATCTAAACGGGAGGCGCAGGCCTCCCGTTTTGTATTGCTCGATCGGCCGCGGGCAAGCCGTGATAAAGGTTGGCAGTGCAGAGGGAGAATGAATTGCGATGGGCCAAAAATGCGAAAACCCGGCACTAGGCCGGGTTTTCTGAATGATGGTGGAGGGAGAAGGATTCGAACCTTCGAAGGCAGAGCCGTCAGATTTACAGTCTGATCCCTTTGGCCGCTCGG
>NZ_JAAKVR010000009.1:0-169090 GCF_049175755.1 Aeromonas sp. 600282
GGAAGCCATTGATGCCCTGCTTCCAGGAAAAGCCTCTAAGCTTCAGATTACAAGTCATCGTACCCCAAACCGACACAGGTGGTCGGGTAGAGAATACCAAGGCGCTTGAGAGAACTCGGGTGAAGGAACTAGGCAAAATAGAACCGTAACTTCGGGAGAAGGTTCGCTCTTGACAGTGAAGTCCCTTGCGGATGGAGCAGTTGGGAGTCGCAGTGACCAGATGGCTGGGACTGTTTATCAAAAACACAGCACTCTGCAAACACGAAAGTGGACGTATAGGGTGTGACACCTGCCCGGTGCCGGAAGGTTAATTGATGGGGTTAGCGCAAGCGAAGCTCTTGATCGAAGCCCCGGTAAACGGCGGCCGTAACTATAACGGTCCTAAGGTAGCGAAATTCCTTGTCGGGTAAGTTCCGACCTGCACGAATGGTGTAACCATGGCCATGCTGTCTCCACCCGAGACTCAGTGAAATCGAATTCGCCGTGAAGATGCGGTGTACCCGCGGCTAGACGGAAAGACCCCGTGAACCTTTACTACAGCTTGGCACTGAACATTGAACCTACATGTGTAGGATAGGTGGGAGGCTTTGAAGGCGTGACGCCAGTTGCGCTGGAGCCGTCCTTGAAATACCACCCTTGTATGTTTGATGTTCTAACGCAGGGCCCTGAATCGGGCTCGCGGACAGTGCCTGGTGGGTAGTTTGACTGGGGCGGTCTCCTCCCAAAGAGTAACGGAGGAGCACGAAGGTTGGCTAATCCTGGTCGGACATCAGGAGGTTAGTGCAATGGCATAAGCCAGCTTAACTGCGAGACGGACAGGTCGAGCAGGTACGAAAGTAGGTCATAGTGATCCGGTGGTTCTGAATGGAAGGGCCATCGCTCAACGGATAAAAGGTACTCCGGGGATAACAGGCTGATACCGCCCAAGAGTTCATATCGACGGCGGTGTTTGGCACCTCGATGTCGGCTCATCACATCCTGGGGCTGAAGTCGGTCCCAAGGGTATGGCTGTTCGCCATTTAAAGTGGTACGCGAGCTGGGTTCAGAACGTCGTGAGACAGTTCGGTCCCTATCTGCCGTGGGCGTTGGATGATTGAAGGGAGTTGCTCCTAGTACGAGAGGACCGGAGTGAACGAACCTCTGGTGTTCGGGTTGTCACGCCAGTGGCACTGCCCGGTAGCTAAGTTCGGAATCGATAACCGCTGAAAGCATCTAAGCGGGAAGCGAGCCCTGAGATGAGTCATCCCTGACCCCTTGAGGGTCCTAAAGGGCCGTTGGAGACCACAACGTTGATAGGCGGGGTGTGTAAGTGCAGCGATGCATTGAGCTAACCCGTACTAATTACCCGTGAGGCTTAACCATACAACACCCAAGAAGTGTTCTAAGGCTTGTAGCGAATGAACGAACTACTCAAATTCAGTGATAGTGACAAGCCAAGCGCAACATCACTACTCACGTCAGCTTTCTAGATTAAGAATTTGCCTGGCGGCCATAGCGCCGTGGAACCACCTGATCCCATGCCGAACTCAGAAGTGAAACGCGGTAGCGCCGATGGTAGTGTGGCATTCGCCATGCGAGAGTAGGACACTGCCAGGCACCCAATACAAGAAACCCCGCTCAATGAGCGGGGTTTCTTATTGGCTGCAATTCAGCATGTCGTCTGATAATTGACCTTTTATTCTCTCTTCCCTGCCGTTTTCTCCATTTTTCCTCCTCGACTTTCTCCGGTTCTGCCATCGCCGCTGGCGTTGGTTGTCGTTATAATGGCCGCCCTCAAGCAAGGTGGTGGTATGAAAGCAGAATATCTACAGCGATTCGGGGGCATTGCCCGTCTTTATGGTCAGAATGCCCTGCGTTCCTTTAGCCAGGCGAAAGTCTGTGTTGTGGGGATCGGTGGCGTGGGCTCCTGGGCGGCGGAGGCGCTGGCCCGCGCCGGTATCAACCAGGTCACCCTGATCGATATGGACGATATCTGCATCACCAACACCAATCGCCAGATCCACGCCATGAAGGGGACTGTTGGTCGCCTCAAGACCGAGGTGATGGCCGAGCGTATTCGCGCCATCAATCCGGATTGCGACGTGATCGAGGTGGATGATTTCGTCACTGCCGATAATCTGGCCGAGCATATCAAGCGGGAGTTTGACTATGTGGTGGACGCCATCGACTCGGTCAAGGCCAAGGTGGCGCTGATTGCCTTCTGCAAGCGCAACAAGATACCGGTAATTGTGGCCGGTGGTGCCGGCGGGCAGATGGATCCGACTCAAATCACCGTGGCCGATCTGGCCAAGACCATTCAGGATCCGCTCGCTGCGAAAGTGCGCTCCGACCTGCGCCGATTGCACAACTTCAGCAAGAATCCGGCGCGCAAATTCGGGGTGGAATGTGTCTTCTCAACCGAGCAGCTGAGTTATCCGGATGGTAATGGTGGCACCTGTCAGGCAAAAGCGGCCAGCGATGGCACCATGAAGATGGATTGCGCCTCCGGCTTTGGCGCGGTGACGCCGGTGACGGCAACCTTTGGGCTGGTTGCCGCGTCCCGGGTATTGAAGAAGATTGCCGAGCGGGGGGCCCGCGCTGAGAAAGAAGCCGGGAATGAAGAAGTAGGGTCGATTGGCGAAGCCTAATCGACCTCTGCACAAAGCTGATTAGACTGCCTGCTCCCGGATCGCCAGCACGATCGCTCTGAGCCCGTTACCTCGTGACGGGCTCAAGTGTTTCTGAAGTCCCAGTTCGCTGAAATAGCCTTCTATATCAAAAGCCTGGATCGCCGCAGACGATTGGTGGTTGAGTGCCGCCAGCACGATGACGATAAGGCCCCGCACGATCCGGGCATCGGAATCACAGGCAAAGTGCCAGCAGCCATCCTCGCTTTGTTCTCCCTGCAGCCAGGCCTGGCTTTCACACCCCTTGAGGCGGAACTCCTCCTGCTGCCATTCGGCGGGTAGCGCTGGCAGCTGCTTGCCGAGCTGGATGATGAGCCGGTACTGGTTCTCCCAGCCATGAGCGGCGGCAAACTGCTGGCGGATGGTGTCGGCGTTGGGCTCAAGGCCAATCTGGGTATAACTTGCGAGGTCACTCATTCGGTTGTCTGCCTTAGAAGAAGTCACTGAGTTTGTGCAGGGCGGCCAGCAGGGCGTCGACATCGTCCCGATTGTTGTAGCAGGCCAGCGAGGCGCGCATGGTGCCGCCGATTCCGAGCGACTCCATCAACGGCATGGCGCAGTGATGGCCGACTCGCAGGGCGATACCCTGCATGTCGAGCAGGGTAGCAGCATCTTGCGGGTGGATGTCGTCGAGCAAGAAAGAGACCGCACCGGCACGTTGGCCGGGTTCGCCGACCAGACGCAGCCCCGTCACCTGTTGCAGGCCAGCGACCAGATAGTCGGTCAGTGTCTGCTCATGGCTGGCGAGCCATTGCCGATCTTGCCCCATCACAAAGTCGATGGCGGCGGCGAGGCCGATAGCGCCAGCGATATGGGGGGTGCCCGCCTCGAATTTGAAGGGCAGGCTATTGAAGGTGGTGCCGCTGAAACTGACCCGGTCGATCATTTCACCACCTGCTTGCCAGGGCGGCATCCGCTCCAATAGCTCGGTGCGGCCCCACAACACACCGATGCCGGTCGGGCCATAGAGCTTGTGGCCGGAGAAGGCGTAGAAGTCGCAACCGATAGTTTGCACATCCACCTCGAGATGGGCCACCGCTTGGGCGCCGTCGATCAGCGTCACGGCGCCGACTGCCTTGGCGGCAGCCACTATCTCTTTGACTGGATTGACGGTACCGAGGGCATTGGAGACGTGGGCCACGCTCACCAGCCGGGTGCGTGGCCCCAGCATTGCGTGATAGGCGGCCAGATCGAGATCGCCCCGCTCATCGAGGGGGATCACCCGGATCACCGCGCCGGTGCGCTGGGCGACCAGTTGCCACGGGACGATATTGGCGTGGTGCTCTAAGGTGCTGAGAATGATTTCATCCCCCGCCTTGAGCTCGCTCATCCCCCAGCTCTGGGCCACCAGATTGATCGCTTCTGTGGTACCACGGGTCCAGATAGCTTCGTGGCTGCGGGGCGCATTGATAAAGCGGGCGGCTGTTTCGCGGGCAGCTTCGAAGGCGTGGGTGGCACGGCCGCTCAGGGCGTGGGCGGCGCGGTGTACATTGGCGTTGTCGGCCCGATAGTAGTGAGCGATGGCATCCAGCACCGCTTGCGGTTTCTGGGTGGTGGCGGCGTTGTCCAGATAGACCAGAGGGTGGCCGTTTACCTCCTGCGCCAAGGCCGGAAACTGGCTGCGCAGTTGGTCATGCTGTTGCTGATTCATGCTCCCCTCATCATCTGGAAAAAGTCATTATCTCGAAAGGTCGGTCATGATCCTGAAAATAGCGCCCGAACACAAGGCGCGATAAGCCCGATGGGCAGTTGCCTGCCGTGCAGCAGGTACGGCTCATCGGGTGATTTCTGGTACAATGCCGCCCCTCATCATAAGCCAAGAGATCCGGCCCATGAAGCTCAACCCCAATCAGAACGAAGCGGTCAAGTATGTCTCCGGCCCTTGCCTGGTGCTGGCGGGTGCCGGATCGGGCAAGACCCGCGTCATCACCAACAAGATTGCCTATCTGGTGCAGCAGTGCGGCTACAGTGCGCGCAACATCGCTGCCGTCACCTTTACCAACAAGGCGGCGCGGGAGATGAAGGAGCGGGTCGGCCAGACTTTGGGTCGCAAGGAGGCGCGGGGGTTGATGGTCTCCACCTTCCATACTCTGGGGCTCGAGATCATTCGTCGTGAGCACAAGAGCCTGAATCTCAAGGCCAACTTCTCCCTGTTCGACGACACCGACCAGCTGGCGCTGCTGAAAGAGTTGACTGAAGACGAGCTCGACAACGACAAGGACAAGCTCTCGGCCCTTATCAGCCAAATCTCCAACTGGAAGAACGACCTTATCCTGCCCGCCCGTGCCATGCGCATCGCCCGCGGGCCGGAAGAGGTGCTGATGGCCCAGCTCTACGAACGTTATCACCGCCAGATGGTGGCCTATAACGCGCTGGATTTTGACGACCTCATCGTGATGCCCACCCTGCTGCTCAAGAGCAATCAGGAGGTACGCGAGCGCTGGCAGAACAAGATCCGCTATCTGCTGGTCGATGAGTACCAAGACACCAACACCAGCCAATACGAACTGGTGAAGCAGATTGTTGGCGAGCGGGCCCGTTTTACCGTGGTAGGGGATGATGACCAGTCCATCTACTCCTGGCGCGGTGCCAAGCCGCAGAATCTGGTGCTGCTGAGCGAAGATTTCCCCAGCCTCAAGCTGATCAAGCTGGAGCAGAACTATCGCTCCAAGCGGCGGATCCTCAAGTGCGCCAACATCCTGATCGCCAACAACCCGCACGTCTATGACAAGGCGCTCTTCTCCGAATTGGATGAGGGGGTGAAGCTCAAGGTGCTGTTCGCCAAGAACGAGGAGCACGAAGCGGAGCGGATCGCTGCCGAGATGATGGGCCACAAGTTTATGAACCGCACCCGGTTCAAGGATTACGCCATCCTCTATCGGGGCAACCATCAGTCGCGCATCTTCGAGAAGGCGCTGATGACCAACCGGATTCCCTATCGCATCTCCGGCGGCACCTCGTTTTTCTCCCGCACCGAGATCAAGGACATCATGGCCTACCTCAAACTGCTGGTGAATCCGGACGAGGATACCGCCTTCCTGCGGGTGGTCAACCTGCCGCGTCGCGAGATCGGCCCCACCACCCTCGAAAAGCTTGGCCAATACGCCAACCAGCGCGGCAAGAGCCTGTTTGCCGCCAGCTTCGAGCTGGGGCTGGAACAGCACCTGTCCGGCCGTGGCCTGACGGCTTTGCAGGCCTTTACCAACTGGCTGGTTCGCCTTGGTGATCAGGCGCTGCGCGGCAATCCGGTGGAGGCGGTGCGGGACATGATCAAGGAGATCCACTATGAAGAGTGGCTCTACGAGACCTCCCCCAGCCCGAAAGCAGCCGAGATGCGGATGCAGAACGTCTCCACCCTCTATCGCTGGATCACCGAGATGCTGGAAGGGGATGAGCTGGAGGAGTCGATGACGCTGGCTCAGGTGGTCACTCGCCTCACCCTGCGCGACATGATGGAGCGCAACGAGGGGGAGGATGATGCCGATCAGGTGCAGTTGATGACCCTGCACGCCTCCAAGGGGTTGGAGTTCCCCTATGTCTACATGGTGGGGATGGAGGAGGGCTTGCTCCCCCACCAGACCAGCATCGATGAAGACAACGTGGAGGAGGAGCGGCGTCTCGCCTACGTGGGCATTACCCGGGCCCAGACCGAGCTGACCTTTACCCTCTGCAAGGAGCGGCGCCAGTTTGGCGAGTCGGTACGGCCAGAGCCGAGCCGCTTCCTGCTGGAGCTGCCGCAGGATGACCTTGAATGGGAAAACCAGAAGAAGGTGACTGCCGAGGAGCGCCAGCAGAAGGGGCAGATGGCGGTGGCCAATCTGCGCGCCATGTTCAAGAAAGATTAGGAGGTTGCGTTGCCGGGGGATAGCAGTGGAATGATGTCTGCTCCCGGCATGGGGGGAGATATATAGCGTCCTTGCCCCATCCGGCAGCCGATATCTATCAGCTTCTGTAACTGCTGCTGGTTCTCAATGCCTTCAACCACCAGGGTGTAATCGAGATCCTGACAGATATCCCGCATGGCGCGGATCAGCGCCAGATCTTTGGGGGACTGCAGCATCCGCTGGGTAAAGCTGTCATCCACCTTGATGTAATCTACCGGGAAATGGAACAGGGCGTTGAGGGAGGAGAAGCCGGTACCAAAGTCGTCCAGGCTGATCTGAATGCCCTTGGCACGCAGTTCATGCAGGGAGGCCAGCGCATCGGAATCCTGCCGCGACAGCTCCCGCTCGTTGAATTCAAAGATCAGATAGCCTGGTGCTATCCCCTCCTCATCGATAATGTCCACCAACCGCATGATGTGATCATGGTTGACCAGATGTTTGCCGGAGAGGTTGATGGCGACCTTGAACTTGCTCTGGCCCGAGATCGGAAGCCACACTTTCAGTTGCTGGCAGGTGTGGCGCAGGATCTGATAATCCAGCTCCAGAATCAGGCCACATTGCTCCGCCAGCGGAATAAAGTCGAATGCATCCTTCAGAATTCCCTCTTCGGTCAGCCAGCGCGCCATCACCTCCAGACCGGTCAGGCGGCTATCCTGTAGCCGGATCACCGGCTGGTAGTAGGGGACGATACGCCCTTCCCGCAGGGCCCGAGCCAGCATCTCTTCCGGCGAATTCCAGTTCTGGTTGATGCAATCATCCGAGTAGCTGACGATGCGGCTGCGGCCATTGCGTTTGGCCTGGTACATGGCCAGATCGGCCTGGTGGAGTAACTGGCTGATATCCGATGTCTGTTCGGACACACTCGATACCCCCAGGCTGACGGTAATACTCAGCTCATTGCCAAGCAGCCGGAACGGATAGGAGAGGCGGCTGATGATACGGTTGAGCACCGGGCTGATGTCATCTTCATGTTTGCTGCTATCGAGATAGATGACGAACTCGTCGCCCCCCAATCTGGCCACCATATCGTTTTGCCGGATGCAGGTCTGGAGGCGGCGGCTTACCTCCTTGAGCAGCTGATCACCAGCACTGTGGCCCAGGGTGTCATTGATCTGCTTGAAGTGATCCACATCGATGAAGATCACCGCAAACCCCGGTGACTTGTAGCGGTTGTAGTGGGTCATGGCTTGATTGAGGTGGTTCATCAACAGTGCCCGGTTCGGTAGCTGGGTCAGCGGGTCGTGAAGCGCATCGAATTGCAGCCGCCGTTCCAGCTCCTGATGCTGCTTGAGCTGCTTTTGCAGCCTGAGGTTGGTCTGACGCAGCTGTTGCAGCCGCTGGTTGATGGAGTCTTCACTATTGATGTCGTTAAGCTGCTGGCGGATCCGCTTCAGCTCCAACAGCAGGGTGAGCTGACCACGCAGGAAGTCGAGAAACAGCTTGTCGTCTGTCTCCAGCGGTTGCGCGGTGCTGATGATGAAGTGGGCGAAGTACTGTTGTTGCAGCCGTAGCGGCATGCTGTGCCAGTAGGTTGCCTCCCTGTTGACCTCGATATTGCTGGTGCTGTGGCACAAACCGCTGATGAATTCGTCGCTTTGACGAGGATGTGCGGGATAAATCTTCTCAAGCGTATGGCTGTGGAGCCTGACCAGCAGCATATCCTCAATGGCGAGCATCTGGCGCAGCACCGCCTCCAGCTGGGAGAAGAGCGCCTGACCGGGCAGGGTGTTGGCCAGTCGCATGATGCGGCTGATGCTCTCGATTTTCTTTTTCCAGTTCGGGTCTTTGCGGATCAGCGGAGAAGGCAGCTCGGTGAGATGGGAGCCCGCTTGGGTTTCGGTCAGCCGTTTGGATAGACACTCCAGCAGCAGGCGTAATGTGGGCAGGTCGGATGGTTCGCCGCGAGCCAGCAGCCACTGCACCTGACCATGTTCGATAGGAAAGACGCACCACCCTTCGGCCTCATCGAGCTGGGTGAGCTGATCGGTGATGCGGGACTGCTCCCGCCCCAGTTGTTGCTTGAAGGTATCGCTGATTTTGTAGGCGTAGAGCCAGTTCAGACCACTGTCGGAGAGGCCCAGCATGCCGAAATGCTGCAACGGGCAGAGCTGGTTTATCTGCTTTATCAGATCATCATAATCGCTGCTCTGCGCTGTAGGGGGAGCCGGAAAATCCATAATGGCAGAGACCAACGCCAGCAGAGGAGTTGAGTAGTGGGATTCGGTGGAATGGGGCGACATGAGCAACTCCCGACTATGCCTACCCTACAAGAGTAGTCGGAAGCCGATAGATTGAAAGGGCCGCAATTGCGGCCCTTTCAAATACTTACAGCTTGTCGATCATGTAGTGGATGGCGTTTTCAATCTCTTCATCACTACAGTTCGCACAGGTGCCGCGCGGAGGCATCATGCCGGACTTGCCGGTAAAGCCTTCAATGGCATGTTTCTTGAGAGTATCAATGCCTTGGGCGATGCGAGGATCCCAGGCTGCCTTGTCACCCCGTTTGGGGGCACCGGCGGCGCCGGTGTCGTGACAGGCAAAGCAGGCGCCCTTGTATACCGTTTCGCCATTGCGGGGACCGGAAGAGGCGGTCGCAGCAGGTGCAGCACCCGCGCCGGCAATACCTTCCAGATCCTTGGCGGTATAGACCTGACCGATCGGTTTGATCCGCTCGGCAATGGCCTCCGGTGACATCTCATCGGCAGCAAGCTCTGCCCCAGACAAGCTGGCGGCCGTCATCCCGACAGCCAGCAAATAGCTCAGTTTTTTCAACACGCTCATATACTCCCAGCAGTCTTTTATTATCCATGTAAACGACGGGATTATAACCGAATAGTTACAGCCATTTAAACGCTTGTGTGTGAAGTGTTAAACACTCTGCGTACAAAGTTTTGGGCGATCTCACGGCAATTCTGGTGGTGGAGATAAAAAGAAACCCGGCATTCGCCGGGTTTCGAGTAACCAAAGGGTGAAAAGGGTTATTTATCCCAGCTCAGGATCACCTTGCCGGAGTGGCCGGAGCGCATCGCATCGAACCCCTGCTGGAATTCGTCGATGTGGAATCTGTGGGTGATGATGGGGGAGAGATCCAGCCCTGACTGGATCAGGCTGGCCATTTTGTACCAGGTCTCGAACATCTCGCGGCCATAGATCCCTTTGATAAACAGCCCCTTGAAGATCACCTTGTTCCAGTCGATGGCCATGGTGGAGGGGGGGATGCCAAGCATGGCGATCTTGCCGCCGTGGTTCATCTTGTCGAGCATCTCCTGGAAGGCGCTCGGGACGCCGGACATCTCCAGCCCCACGTCGAACCCTTCGGTCATGCCCAGCTCGCTCATCACGTCGGCCAGCTTCTCCTTGGCCACGTTGACCGCGCGGGTGGCGCCCATCTTGCGGGCCAGCTCCAGCCGGTATTCGTTGACGTCGGTGATCACCACGTGGCGCGCACCCACATGGCGGCAGACGGCGGCGGCCATGATGCCGATGGGGCCAGCCCCGGTGATGAGCACATCTTCACCCACCAGATCGAAGGAGAGGGCGGTGTGCACCGCATTGCCAAACGGGTCGAAGATGGCAGCCAGCTCGTCCGGGATATTGTCCGGCAGCTTGAAGGCGTTGAACGCGGGGATCACCAGATATTCGGCGAAGGCACCCGGGCGATTGACACCAACACCAATGGTGTTGCGGCACAGGTGAGTGCGCCCGGCGCGGCAGTTGCGGCAGTGACCGCAGGTGATGTGCCCTTCGCCGGAGACCCGATCGCCGATGGCGAAGCCGCGCACCTCCTGACCGATGGCGACTACTTCGCCGACATATTCGTGGCCGACCACCATGGGTACCGGAATGGTCTTCTGGGACCACTCGTCCCAGTTGTAGATATGGATGTCGGTGCCGCAGATGGCGGTTTTGCGGATCTTGATCAGCAGATCGTTGTGGCCGAGCTCGGGAGCCGGCACATCCGTCATCCAGATGCCGACCTCTTTGTGCAGTTTGGAGAGTGCTTTCATGGCTGTTCCTTCAATATGAATGCAGAAAAAAGGGGCTGCAGCCCCTTGATTCAAATCAGATAACGCCGAGTTCACGGCCGATGCGGATAAAGGCGTCGATCGCCTTGTCCAGCTGCTCGCGGGTATGGGCGGCAGACATCTGGGTGCGAATGCGCGCCTGACCCTTGGGCACGACCGGGAAGGAGAAGCCCACCACATAGATGCCGGCTGCCAGCATGCGGCTTGCCATTTCGGAGGCGAGTTTGGCATCCCCCAGCATCACCGGAATGATGGCGTGGTCGGCGCCTGCCAAGGTGAAACCGGCTGCGCTCATCCGCTCGCGGAAGTAACGGCTGTTCTCTTTCAGACGTGCGCGCAGGTCGTGACCTTCCGCCAGCATGTCGATCACCTTGATGGTGGCGGCAACGATGGAGGGGGCCAGCGAGTTGGAGAAGAGGTACGGGCGGGATCGCTGACGCAGCCAGTCGATCACCTCTTTCTTGCCGGAGGTATAGCCGCCGGATGCGCCGCCGAGCGCCTTGCCCAGGGTGCCGGTGATGATGTCGACCCGATCCATCACGCCGCAATATTCGTGGGTGCCACGACCATTCTCGCCGATAAAGCCGACGGCGTGGGAGTCATCCACCATCACCAGCGCATCGTATTTGTCGGCCAGATCGCAGATGGATTTGAGGTCGGCGATGACCCCATCCATGGAGAAGACGCCGTCGGTGGCGATCAGCTTGAAGCGGGCGCCATCGGCGTCAGCCTGCTTGAGCTGGGCTTCCAGCTCGGCCATGTCGTTGTTGGCGTAGCGATAACGCTTGGCCTTGCACAGCCGCACGCCGTCGATGATGGAGGCGTGGTTGAGGGCATCGGAGATGATGGCATCTTCGGCACCAAAAAGGGTCTCGAACAGGCCGCCATTGGCGTCAAAGCAGGAGGAGTAGAGGATGGTGTCTTCAGTGCCGAGGAAGGCAGACATCTTCTGCTCCAGCGCTTTGTGCTGATCCTGGGTGCCACAGATGAAGCGCACCGAGGCCATGCCGAAGCCGTGGCTGTCGAGTCCCTGATGGGCGGCAGCGATCAGATCCGGGTGGTTGGCCAGCCCCAGATAGTTGTTGGCACAGAAGTTCAGTACCTGCTCACCGCCGACGGCGATGCTGGCCTGCTGGGCGGAGGTGATGATGCGCTCCTGCTTGTACAACCCTTCAGTTTGCACCTGGTTCAGTTGCTCGGTCAGGTGACGATAGAATCCGTTAGACATCCTCGATCCTTAGTGGCTATTTCAGCTGCGTATCAACAGAGGGCGACATTTTACTGCAATCTGTTGCGGTAAATTCAAATGATTGTGCTGATATTCAACAAATGTGAAACAGATCTCACCCAGCTGGTTGGGCCAGCTGGCGGTAGTGCTGCTCCAGCTGCTGGATCTGTCCGGCCACCTGGGGTTGCACATAGGGGCGCAGCAGGAACAGCACCTTTAATACGCCCTGATAGAGCAGAGGTTTGGTGATGCGGGTGTTGGGGGCCTGGGCAATCTGGAAGGGGATCCAGCAGGTCACCACCATCTTGATGGTCTGTCCCAGATCCGGCAGGTCGTCATCGCTGACATCTATGATGCCCCCTTCGCGCAGGCTTCTGAGCAGCGCGACCACGGAGGAGCGCATCTGCTCCTGGGCCTTGAGGTACTTCTGTTGCAGCGGCTCGTCACGGCTCAGGATGTCCGGCAGGTTGGCGTAGAAGAAGCGGAACTGCCACATCAGATAGAAGATGGCATCCAGATAGCCCATCAGATCCTGCAGGGTGATTTCACGGTTGCGGGTCGGCACGAAGCTCTCGCTAAGGTGACGGGCATACTGGTCGAAGATGGAGTGGATGATGTCTTCTTTATTGCGGAAGTGGTAGTAGAGGTTGCCCGGGCTGATACCCATGTGCGCCGCAATGTGGTTGGTGGTGATGTTGCGTTCACCCTGATCGTTGAACAGCTCGGTCGCGCTGTGAATGATCCTGTCTCTGGTTTTCATCACTCATTCCTCCAACAGGTTCCGCTCGGGGCAGTTTTGAACAAGGTCGAATCCCCGGACGGCCCGTGATAAACTTTTCGGCAATTTCAAATTGGCTCACTATACACAGCTTTAACAAGCAGTCACATGTAGCCATCAACGTACGAGAGGCAAACTCCATGATCGTAGTAACTGGCGGTGCTGGCTTTATCGGCAGCAATCTGGTCAAGCAGCTGAACGCTCAAGGACGGACCGATATCGTGGTCATTGATGACCTGACCGACGGCACCAAGTTCGTCAACCTGGTCGATCTGACCATCGCTGACTACATGGACAAGGACGAGTTTCAGGCTCGGATCGTCTCCGGTGACGAGTTTGAAGAGTGGGATAACGGCATCGAGGTGATCTTCCACGAAGGCGCCTGCTCTGCCACCACCGAATGGAACGGCAAGTTCATCATGGAGGTCAACTACGAGTACTCCAAGGATCTGTTCCACTACTGCATCGAGCGTGAAATTCCGTTCATTTACGCCTCTTCTGCCGCGACCTACGGTGGCCGCAACGACAACTTCATCGAAGATCCCAAGTTCGAACAGCCGCTCAACGTCTACGGCTACTCCAAGCAGTTGTTTGACCAGTACGTGCGCCGCTGGATGCCGGAGATCAACTCTCAGGTCGTTGGCCTGAAGTACTTCAATGTCTACGGCCCGCGCGAGCAGCATAAAGGCTCCATGGCTTCCGTTGCCTTCCACCTCAATACCCAGGTGAAGAAGGGCGAGAATCCCAAGCTGTTCGAAGGTTGCGATGGCTTCCCGAACGGTGGTCAGATGCGTGACTTCATCTATATTGACGACGTCTGCAAGGTAAACCTCTGGTTCTGGCAGAACCCGCAGCACTCCGGCATCTTCAACTGTGGTACCGGCCGTGCCGAGCCGTTCCAGAACGTGGCCGAAGCGGTGATCAAGCATCATCAGAAGGGATCCATTGAGTACATTCCCTTCCCGGATCACCTCAAGGGTCGCTACCAGAGCTTCACCCAGGCTGACATGACCAAGCTGCGCAGCGTGGGTTATGACGCCGAGTTTAAAACCGTTGCCGAAGGGGTAGCGGATTACATGGCCTGGCTCAACCGCTAACAGGTGAGCACAACGCGGCAGTTTGAGCGCAAAACCGGAAGTGGGCACTCGCCTGCTTCCGGTTTCTGGTCTCTGTGGCTGCTTGCCGTTCCTCTCTTCTCTACCGGGTAACCGCGCGATGAATATATTGATGGCACTCTCCCAGCTCGAGGTAACGGGAGCTGAGGTCTATGCCACCACGGTCGGTAACGAACTGACCCGGCGTGGTCACAACGTTTTTTACGTTTCAGATACTCTGACCAAGCCGACGCTTGGCCCCGTCTTCAAACTGAGATTCAACAAGCGCAGCATACTGCGCCGCTTCTGGCACGTCTTTTACCTCATCTATCTCATCAAGAAGCATCATATTCAGTTGGTGCATGCTCACTCCCGCGCCTCCGGCTGGAGCAGCTATGTGGCTTGCAAGCTGACTGGCACCCCGATGATCACCACGGTTCATGGTCGTCAGCCGGTACACGCATCCCGCAAAGCCTTCCATGCCCTTGGGCTTAGGGCGGTTGCCGTTTGTGAGGATATTGCCCATCAGATTGTCGACAATCTGGGGGTCGATCCTGCGATCGTACAGGTGCTGCGCAATGGTATCGAAACCGACAAATTCCAGCCTGTGCCAGCGCCGGACAACCCAAAGCCGGTGATTGCCATCATTGGCCGTTTGAGCGGCCCCAAAGGTGAGCTTTGTTACCGTCTGCTCGATGAAGTGCTCGATCTGGATGCCTGCAAGGTGCGGATTGTCAGCGGTACCAAGGTACCGGAGCGTTTTGCCCGTTTCGAAGGACGCGCCGAGTTTGTTGGCTATGTCGATGATGTACCCGCTCTGCTGGCGAGTTGCGATCTGGTGATCGGCGCCGGTCGGGTAGCGATGGAAGCACTGCTCTGTGGTCGGCCCGCCTTTGCCATTGGTGAAGCCAGGGCCATTGGTCTGGTGACCGAACAGAATCTGGATGATGCTCTGGCGAGTAATTTTGGTGATATCGGCCCCAAGGATCTGGCTATCGATTTTGCTGCCCTGAAGGGAGAAATCGAGACCGCCTTGGCCAGCAAGACGGTGCCGGAAGTCATTCGCCAACGCATTCAGGATGAGTATGGCTTGCAGGGGGTAGTATCTGGCCTAGAAACCATCTATCAGGATGCCGTAGTCGAAACCCTGCGCCGCGAGATGCCCGTCATCATGTACCACCGCTTTATCGAACAGGATAGCGAGAAAGGGGTGCACGGTACCTGGATGCCGATCACCATGTTCGAGAAGCATCTGCGCCTGATGAAGTGGCTCGGCTACGAAACCCTGACGTTCCGCGATCTGGCGGACAAAGGCTTTATCCACCGTCTGCAATACGGCAAGAAGTACCTGATGATCACTGCCGATGACGGCTATCAGGACAATCTGACCCGCATGCTGCCACTGCTGGAAAAATATGGTTACAAAGCTGTGGTGTACGTGGTCACCGGTGAAGGCTATAACCGTTGGGATGTGGAGCATCCGACCAATCCGGACACCAAGGTTTCATTGATGAGTGGTGAGCAGGTCAAGGCGTTGGCCGCTAGCGGTCATGTGGAGATTGGGGGTCATACCCTGACTCACCCCCGCTTGAGCAAGCTCACACCCGAACAACAAGCCCATGAAATTCAGGAGAATAAACGCCAACTGGAGGCCCTGCTTGGCCATCCGCTGCTCTCGTTCGCCTACCCTTACGGAGATATGAACGAGAGTGCCAAGGAGCAGGCTATCGCCGCCGGGTATCGTTTTGCCGTCGCTACCAATAGCGGCCCCAAAGCAATGCACCAGGACCCTTTCCAGATCCGCCGGATTGCCATCTTCCCCCGTACCGATGTATTCGGGCTGTGGCGAAAAATTCGTGGGAATTATGTGTTCAGGAAATAACTTGTGAATTTAGATAATAATTGCCTACGACTAAATATTATTGTGCAATTTGCAGCTTTTTTATTTGGCGCAATAGTTTTAACGGTCCCCAGTGGCTATGGATATGGGCCCAGCATTTTAGTTTTGACAAGTGTTTTTGTCTTTTGGCGTAAAAAATATTATTTGGCAATGAGTTCAGAGGTGAAAATATTATCATATATATTCATCTCTTTTTTTGTCATCCAAGCAGTATCAATCGGGATTGATGGTGGCGCTCTCAAAGAGTTAGACCGACCAAGTCGCTTGTTAATGGCTGCAATGACCTTACCTTTATTAAGTGTGTTCCCCATTAACATAAACGTTCTTATTGCTGGCCTCTCTATAGGAGCAGTGAGTTCAGGTCTAATCGCAATATATGAAAAGTTTTATCTTGGAATGCCTCGAGCTTTTGATGAAAGCATGCCAATTCAGTCAGGAAACATCAGCATGACATTGGCATTGTTATGTCTGTGTGCTTTTTTCTGGTTCCGCCATTTAGGGAAGAAAAACATTGCTACCTTTATGCTTCTTTCATTTTTAATGGGGGGTATAGGCAGTTTTCTCTCCGGGACCAGAGGTGGCTGGGTTTTACTTCCAATCGTCTTGTTTACAATAGTTTTTTATTTTAGAAAACAGCTATCCCTGAAAGATGGTCTCTATGCAAGCACTGTATGTGCCTTGTTGCTTTTCTTGGCTATGCTTCCGCAAAGTGGCGTAATGGATAGGATATATAATGCCAAAGCAGATGTTGTTCATTATTTTGATGGTGTGAATCCGGATACATCTCTAGGCATTCGATTGCAGTTGTGGGAAAGTGCATATAACTCTTTTTTGGAAAAACCAATATTTGGTTGGGGAAATAACGGAATTCGCTTATCACAATTAAACCAATATAATAATGGTTCTATATCCGAGTTCATTTATAATTTTAACTCACATGCACATAATCAATTTTTAGATGAATTGGCTAAACGCGGCATTATAGGCTTCTTGATGTTAGCCCTGCTGTACTTTTATCCACTTTGGGTTGCGAGTAAAAATAGAGATAACTTATTGGTCAGTAGTATGTTGGCGATTTCATCATTAACTCTTGTTGATTATAGCTTGAGTCAAGCATTTATAAGCCATAACTCCGGGATGATATTCTTCATGTTTTTATTTTCGGCTTTAATTACCACAATAAAGGTATCGCCTTTGGAGGGAAGAAAATGATTAAGAAATTGCAATCATGGCGCGATATCATTCGTCGTAAAATAGGGATTGTGCTTTTTGACCGATCTTTGAGATCGTCTTCAAATGAAGATGGTGCTATAGTCTTTGTTCGTTGGGATGCCAAATTGGGTGATGCCATAGTATCATCTTGGGTCACTCGTGAAATAAAAAAGAAGTTTCCAGGCAAAAAAGTAGTTGCAATTACAACCCCTGAGATGAGGTCTTTATTTAAAAACCAGTTTCTTTTTGATGAAGTTTATTCTATTCCGAAAAGACCAAGTTATGCAGCACTCGCCTCATTGGCTAGAGATATAGGAGATATTGAATATCTTGTTCATCTTACTAATGAAATGAAGATGAAAGATATTTTCTTTATCTCAAAATTATCTGTAAAAAATGTTATTGGTATAGATGACAAAATAAAATGTGTGAATATTAAAATTGGTCATTTAACCAAGAATATTCACTTCTCACAGAAGTTTGCCTTGGCCGTTAATAAAATGGGGGTTGATAACCCCGATACAGATTATATTGTTCCAGAATATCTTGAAGATGAGTCAAGCGTTAAATCTAGCTGGCCTGATAATCCCACAATCTGTTTTAATCCTTACGGTAGTGGCAGCTCACGAACATTTAATGATGAAAAAATTATCGAGATCCTGAAGGTTATGTTGAGCAAGCCTGGATATAATGTATGTTTGCTCTATCCACCGATAAAGAAAATTGAAACAGAACACAATATCAGGAGAATGCCTGATATCTTAAGGGAAAGAGTTATCACACATGACTCATCCCATTCTTTAGGTGTTCTATTCGCTCAAATAAGAAATAGTATCGGTATCGTGTCTGTAGATACGGCGACAGTACACATTGCCGCAGGGCTGAAAAAACCTATATTTGGAATATATAATGATAATTTTGGTAAAGGTGAAAACCGGGAGTGGTTACCAAATTTTGAGAAAGCCATGGTAATGTATGTTGATGCCAAAAAAGAACAAAATGTAAACTACATTAATATGGAGGAGTTTGAGAATCAATTTAATGATTGGTATGTTCAGTACATAGCACAATAATTTAGATTTCTGCACCATAGCCTGGTGCAGAATAAAAATTAAAGCATCGCCTTTATGTATTTATTTACCCATATATCTAGTCTGTATTGATTTTTTATCTCGTCAGATATGTGATGATAAGGGATCGTTAAAAAGTCAGGTGAGACTTTTAGATCTGTATCTGTTATGCAAAATATATTGTTGGGATGAAAGAACGGAAATGTCTCTGCGGTATTGTTATTTGATATTATTTTTTGTTCATAGGCAAGAGACTCAAAGAATCTAAAAGACAAGCCTTTTTGTGACTGGTATCCTATATCAAGAATACAGTGATAAGCCGATGAGATTGCCAATAGTTCATCACCAGTAATTGGCTTGGTAATTATTTCGATTCTCTTGTCTCTTATTTTTTTGATCTTTCGGTGGTGATCAACATAAATCATGATTTTAATTTTTAAGTCTGGGTTGGCATCCAGAAATGCAGTCATAAAGGCGTAGCGTTCACGATCAAAGCTAAAAATACCAAACACATCACCATCATAGTTTCTGTTTGGTTGGAGTGGGGTTAAATTCTTTTTATAGTAGTTAGTTACTGGTGTAAAGCCATATTTTTTAACATCTTGCGGATCAAAGCTCAAAACTTTATCAAAAAGTGAAATGTTTTTGATATTATTTGGCATTCTGAGAGTACTGTCCCACAGGTGGCAAATCATCCTGTTGGTGCATTTTTTGAGCTGTGTCAGATGTTCTGCCGTGTAAATATCAGGATTAGTGAGGATAGTGATATCAAAGTGGCGGTTTTTTGTAAAACCATTCAAAAACTGGGTGGTCGACAGCCAGCTTCTTTCTTGTTTTAAATTTCTTTTAAACAGAGCCTTTGAAATTAAGTTTGATATTCTCTCTACTGGGTGCAGGTAATCATATCTAGATATTTCTCCATTCTCAATAAATGTAACCACGTGTCCTTGTTGTCGCATCTCTTCAACTATCGGGGTAATGAGCCCTGCGTTATCGATACCTATTAATAGGATATTCATTGGATTAGCTCTCAAAATGACATTTCAATGTTATTTCATTAAATTTAATAAACTAAAGTGACATAAATGATTTTATGGTCTCTGTACTAGAGAATGGGCTGTAAAAATGATCTGGTATATGCATTTTATCAATATCCATACGAGATATTTTTTGCGCTATTTTGGGAATGTCAAAAAGGGAGCAAAGGTTATCTTGCAGTGGCCCAGTAAGAATTTCTGCCGGCCCAGACGGGCAATCCACGCTGATCACCGGGGTATGGCAGATGAGTGCTTCAATAAGCACTGTTGGCAGCCCTTCAGCATCGGATGTCAGGATGAGCGCCTGAGCGGCTTTGATATAGGGGTAGGGGTTCTTCTGAAAGTCGATGATCTTCACCTTGTTGGCAAGGTTCATCTCCTCGATCATGGCTTCAATGTGAGGGCGTCGCTCCCCTTTGCCCATCAGAACGAGTGGCGTAGCAACGCCGCTTAGCTGATATGCCTGCAAGAGACGATCGTGGCGTTTTCGTTCTTCGAAAGTGCCGACATGGATGAAATACTTTTCAAATGGCTTGTTGAAAGGCTCATCGGCCAACGCCTGAATTTTCTCGATATCAAACGGATTGTAGATAACCTGACACGATTTTGGTGTGGCTCTTACATTGTGCAAAATGTCGTCCGCGATGCCTCGAGATACGCAGATCAGTTTCTTGCCATTATAGAAACGCTTGAATTTTTCATATCCTTTGGCATTGTCTTTGGCAAAGCCGGTGACATTTCCGTGGATCCAGTAATAAATATTCAGTGTATCAGGCAGGTGTCTGGTAATTTTGTCACATGAGCATGAGATAATTACGTCAGGCGAGATCTCTTGGACTTTTTTCAAGATCAGAGATGCTTGTATTTTTTCAACCGCAACATTGGATATGGCTTTAGTCAGCTTTGTGACAATGCCAAGATTAATCGGGTGAATGTTGTCAGGTAGCGTATGGTCTATTTTTTCCCGCAAGGTAAACAAGGTAACATCGACACCTGCATCTTTTAGCAAGGATGCGGTATTGAGCAGAACCTTTTCCGCACCACCACCATACAAGTCTTCAACAATGAATAAAAACTTTTTAACTGGTGGGGTCATAACTGCTCCGCGGGTCTCATAACTGACTGGTAAATCTACTAAAAATGTGAATCGTAAACGAGCAAAATCAGGTGGCAACTGTTAAAGTCGTTAGCAATTTTTTCAATAGGTGTGGATCAATGATTGGTCTTAGTGGGCGCTACCATAACGCATTATTCGCGGCCTGTATATTTGCTGGGCTGCTGCTCTCCTGGTTGTTTACTGTTAATCAGCTCCTCACCGGCGATCAGACCCAGATGCTCTACAAGGGTTACCTAGGGGCTTATGAGGGGGTCTGGCTCAGCTATGGCAATGCGGCGAGTGCGGTGGGCAATGTGCCGGGGAGCTTGTCGGCCTGGCTGATTGGTGGGCCGCTGCTACTGTGGGATTCTCCCTATGCCCCCATGGTGTTGCTGCTGGTGATGCGGTTGGTCGGTTTTCTGCTATTTGATGCGGTTATCCGCCAGGTGTTTGTTGACCCCGTATCGAAGGGCAATGCGCGGTTGCTGTTTCTGGTGCTCTGCTGGCTCAACCCCTGGTTCCAGTACGAGAGTTTGCTCTACAACCCCTCCTATCTCTTCCTCTTCTCGGCCATGCACTGCTGGTCGGCCTGGCATATGCGCGAGCGAGCCTCCTTCTGGCACATGATTGTTCATCTGCTGGCTATCGGTATGGCGATGCAGTTGCACTACTCCTGGCCGTTGCTGGCTGTGATCTCCACCTACCTCTTCTGGCGCCGCATCCTCAAGGTGAGCTGGAGCGGGGTGGTGGTCGCTGCCCTGCTGATCGGTGCATCTCTGATCCCCTACGCCATGGAAGTGATGAGCAACAGCCATATCACCCAGAACGTCGATCCCGAAGCGCGTCAGCGCTATATCGGATGGGGGCTGGTGCATGTCTATCCGGTGCTGAAATCGGTGATCTACTGGCTGCGTTACGGCTCCTGGCTGTTTGCCAGCAAGCTGGTCAACGACACCCAGTTCATCTGGCTGGCGGGTCATGAATATTTGCAGATGACAGCAGTCTGGCTGTGGCGGGTGGTGATCTACGGGGTGGGCTCTGCCACCGTGTTGCTGGCGGCCAAGGCCAACTGGCAACTGTGGCGGGATCTCAAGCCGCGTCTGCTGCGCAGCGACCGTGCATCAGTGGACGGCACGAGCTGGCTCGGCCTCTATGCGCTGGCGGCCGTATTGGCTGTGCTGGTGAGTGCGGCGCTCTCGCCCATCATCTTTAACTATTGGCACCTGATGCTGATATTCCCCTATGCCCTGTTCCCGATCCTGCTGTTGCTGGTTAGCTGGAGCCGCAACCATCCTCAGTGGGTTGGCAAGGGGCTGCTGGCAGCCACCCTGTTCTGCACCGCTGTGAACCTGATTGCGGCGAGCGACAGCACCAAGTTCTCCTATCAGGCGGACTACAAGCAGCAGGTGCAGGAGTATTTGCAGGAGATGAAGCTGCAACCCAAGTAACTGGGTTGTGTGATCAGTCGAAGGGAGGCGTACTGCCTCCCTTTGCTTTTTCGGTAGCTCAATAAGCGGGTTGTGGTTGCCGGTTATCGCTGGTGGCGTAGCCGACCTGCTTTGGTTGCCATTGCACCAGCTGCAAAGGCATAGCCGGAATGCAATAATCTACAAGCTTTCAGCTTGTTTGCGGTGTATCTATAACCCATGAATACCACCGATTCCCTTATCCGCTACTGGCAATCCCCGCACCTGCCGGGGGTCGAGCTGTCACACTCCCACCACAGGGCGTTCAGCTACGGCCGCCATGTCCATCTCGACTACCATATCGGGCTGGTGCAGCGGGGTGGCCAGAAGTTTATCCACAAGGGAAACAGCCACCATCTGGTGCGCGGGGTGCTCTCTACCGTCAACCCGGACGAGGTGCACGACGGCCTCAGCCTGCTGCCGGAAGGGTACGAGGTACGGGTCTTTGCCATCGATCCGCAGCAGCTGGCGCTCTGGCTGCCGGAGCAGCCGGAACCCTTCTTCGACAAGGGATTGCAGAGCCGCCCCGACCTCTATCAGGGCTTTGCCCAGCTGCACGGCTATCTCGACAACCCCAAGGCCGATGGCCTGCTGATCGAGAGCCAGCTGCTCGCCCTGCTGGGGGAGCTGCTGCATCTGGCCCCCGAGGTACACCAGCTGGCGGATCCTCAGTTGCGATTCCTGCGCGACTACCTGATGGCCGCCCTTGACGAGCCCCACTCGCTGGAAGAGCTGGCGGGGCTGCTCGGGCTTGACCGTTTCGCCTTCCTGCGCCAGTTCAAGAAGCGCAGCGGCATGACCCCCTACGCCTGGCTCAAGCGGCTGCGGCTGGAGCAGGGCAAGCGGTTGCTGGCGAGCGGGATGGCGGTGAGCGAGGTGGCGCTGGCGGTTGGCTTCTTCGATCAGAGTCACTTCCACCACGGTTTTCGCCAGGCATTCGGTCTGACGCCCGCCGAATTTCGTGCCCAGATGCAATCTTTTACAAGCCGCGCCCCCCGCTGATCCGCCATGCTGGCTCTCCGTCGTTAAAGCGAGAGTTGTTATGCTGACCAGTCTGTTCGTTACCCTCGGCCTGATGCACCTGATTGCACTGGCCAGCCCCGGCCCCGATTTCGCCCTGATCCTGCGCACCAGCCTGCACCGGCCGACCGCCCTTGGCGCGGCGCTGGGCATCTCGCTGGCGATCATGGTGCACGCCACCCTGAGCCTGACCGGGATCAGCATGCTGATTGCGAGCCATCCGCTGCTGTTTATGGTAATCAAGTGCTGCGGCGCCCTCTATCTGGGCTGGTTGGGGTGGGGCGCCCTGATGGCGGCTCGGCAGCAGAGCAGTACCGTGATGGCCAACGCCGCCAACGAGCTGCGCGGCTGGGGCAGGGGCGTGCGCACTGGCCTTGCCACCAACCTGCTTAACCCCAAGGCGCTGGTCTTCTTTATCGGTCTGCTGGCCGCCATGGTGACACCAGAGGTGGATGGGATGACCCGCAGCCTGCTGGTGGGCGAGCTCTTTATCATCTCCCTCTGCTGGTTCGGGTTGCTGGCGTGGAGCCTCTCCACCGATCGTGCCCAGCGCCTGCTGCTGCGGGTACAGCGACCACTCAATCTGGTGACTGGCGTGCTGTTTGCGGTGGTCAGCCTCTCCATTCTGGCGAGCATGGGGGCCGAGCTGGTGGCCTGACGAGTCGGCGCATGGGCCTATACTCCAACAAGGTTTACCTGTCAGGAGTGCCCGGCCATGCGTCTACTGCCTCTTTGCTGGTTGTTGGGGATGACCCCGGCGCTGGCGGCCCCGGTTCAGCTCAAATTGCTGGAGTGGGGCTATCTGCCAGCGGGTTATGAACAACAGTTTGCCGACTACGCCAAAGCCCATGGGGTGGAGGCGACGGTCAGCCGGATCGAGCCGCTGCTGACCGATTTCGACAGCGTCTACCGCTCCCTGCGCACCCGCAGCGCCGATGTGGTGCTGCCGACCAGCTACTTCTACAAGGCCCATCACCAGCCGCTGTTCAAGCTGCTGCTCCCCATCGATTTCAGCCGCCTGCAGCACTACGCCGAGGTGAAGCCCGCCCTCAAGAACACCGAGTATGACAAGCAGGGGGAGCGTAACTACTCGGTGCCCTTCTCCTACGCCATGTTCAGCCTCGCCTATGACAGCAAGCAGGTGCCGCAAGCGCCCACCAGTTGGCAGGTGCTCGCCAACAGCTCGCCGTCGGGCCAGTTTGCCGAGTTCTGCGACCAGTTCGAGCCGCTGCTCTTTTCGGTGCTGCTCTCGCTGGGCAAGTCGCCCGCCCTGTTTGCCAGCGGCGAGATGCTGGCCGACAAGACCTTGCAGCAAGAGGTGGAGCAGCAGCTCTCGCAGCGGCTGCAAGCCAGTCGCGGCTTCTGGTTCAATCAGGCCAACCGCTGTGAGGATCTGCGCCAGCAGACCTTTGCCACCACCTGGGGGCTGGAGCTGGTGGAGTGCAACAAGCAGAACGAGCAGCAGTGGCGGATCGCCATGGTGCAGGAGGGGGCCATCTATGCCCTCGATGCGATCTCCATCGCCCGCCATGTCGGGGATGATCCCGCACGGCTCAAGGCGGCCTACCTGCTGGTGGATTTTCTGCTGAGCGCGCCGCTGCAACGCCAGATGCTGGTGGGCACGCCCACCATTTCGGCCAGCAATATTGCCTCCCGGCCACCCCTCAGCCCGCAGGAGCAGGCGGTGCTGCCGGATCGCCCGCTGCCGGAGTTTGACGAGCGGCTGCTGGTGCCCGCGTTGCCCGCCCATATCAAGAATCGCTACAAACGGATGGTGCAGCAGGCGATCGTCGCCAGCGGCAAAGAGGGGCTGGTCAAGCAGTGCCCCTGGGATCTCGATAATTGATGAATGAGCCTGCCGCTTCTCCGGCGGCAGGCAAGTTTGCGCAAGATGGCTGATGATCGGTCATCGCCCGTTCCAGGGCATTCCCCCGTTCAACTCACGCCGCTCGTTGGCCCCCATCGTTTGAAAAAACTGCGCGCTTTCCGCAATCCCATTTAGCCGGATTAAACAACCGAACCCTCGCCAGATTGCCGTTCATACCCTGGCTGACCCTGTACAAAAGTGCCTCAATTGTGACAACTTGGATGTGAGCTGAACAATCCTGATCTGTCCCTTGTGGGAAGGTGATGAATAGGTTATTTCTCTGTGACATTGGCGGCATCCGGCACGGGTTCTCCAGCCATGTGGTGCGAAATCCACAGCAAAAACAAACAGTAAAATGCAGGAGCAAATATGAAAAAGGTCGTGATGGTTGCCGTGGCTGCAGCCCTTCTGGGTGGCTGCGCCGTCAAGAATCAGGTATCCCACAGCTTGCAGGCGATCCCGCTGACAGCCTTCCAGCAGAGCGAGAGCAACCCCAATCAGCGCGTCTACAAGGAGCCGGGCGTTGACCTGCGCCAATACAATGAGGTGCTGCTCGATCCGCTGCAGTTTATTCGTCAGGAGAACGGCCAGTGGTATCTGCTGACCGCCAACGAACAGAACCAGATTGGCCGCTATTACCACGACAAGTTCCAGAGCGAGCTGATCAAGCAGGGCGTCAAGATTGCCACCGCCCCCGGCCCGAAAGTGATGCGGATCCAGGCCGCCGTCACCAACTTCGACCTGACCCGCCCCGACCCCAAGCTGCGTGACCTGCTGCCAGCCAAGATCGCCATCAATGTCACCCGCGAAGTGATCGGCAAGGAGCCCTACCTGCTCAAGGTGGGCAGTATGGCCCAGCTGCTCGACTCCCAGAGCGGCAAGCTGCTGGTGCGGGTGATGGATGCCCGCGAGAGCCCGGACAGCACCCACAAGGATGAGCCCATCACCGCCGAGGAGATGGAGAAGATGATCGACCAGTGGGCGGCCAGCCGCGCCAAACAGCTGGCGGACAATCTGGGGCGCTGATCGATTGGTGCGTCCAAGCGGGGCGCAGCGGGAGCCTTTTGGGCTGCAATAATGGCAAGATGTTGATAAGGTGGTCATTTTGCAGGCAGGAGAAAATGATATGAAACGCGTGTTGTTACCCATCCTTGTTGCTGGCCTGTTGAGTGCCTGCAGCATCTCGTCACCCACGCCTGAGTGTGCGCCGATGGCGGGTGGCTGGCAGAGTCAGCCGTTGCCCAATGCGGAAGGAGAGGCTGCGCTGGCCAGCGTGCTGGCTCGCATGAACACGGCCGCCAAACTGCAGAGCATCCGCGAGGTGCGCAGCCAGGTGGTCTCCGGGGTCAACTACGACATCGAGTTCCAGCTCGACAACGGAGAGGTGTGGAACACCCGTGTCTATCGGGATCTTGCCGGCAACTACCAGATGACCCGCCCGGCTGCACAGGGCGAGCTTCCTCCCTTGCCTTGCGTCAAGGCCAAGTAATTCCTGCTTGATGAGCCCCTCGTCAGAGGGGCTCATCTGACCAGAAAATTTCTGCTTTTCTCCCCGCATTCTGACAGTCAGGATGACCCTTCCCGTGACTGCATCCTCATGGAAAAGGAACCGCTATGAATCGCCACCCCTGCATCAAACACTGGAGCGAGCTGCAAGAGCAGACGCCGCGCTACTACTCCGGCAGTCAGGAGCCCCTTTCTCGCGGCTGCGCCCTCGGCAAACACTTCGGCTTTAGCCGCATCGGCATTCACCACGAGATCGTCGAGCCCGGCCATCGCACCAGCTGGCCCCATGCCGAGAAGACCGAGGACGAGTTTGTTCACGTGCTGGAAGGGACGCCGGATGTCTGGCTCGATGGCGTCCTCTATCGGCTGCAACCGGGCGACTCGGTGGGCTTCAAGGCCGGTGACGGGCTGGCCCACGCCTTTATCAACAACACCGAAGAGACTGTCCGGCTGCTCTGCATCGGCGATACCGATCGGGAGGACAACCGCATCCACTACGCCGTGCACCCCGAGCGCAATATCACCCTCGGCAAGCTGCACTGGGATGACGTGCCCGAGCGCGAGCTGGGGGATCACGACGGCCTGCCCGACAAGCTGCGCGAGAGCAACGTCCCCTTCTAGGGCAGAGCTCTTCTGCGCACCAGCCCTGCACCACCCGATATAAAAAAGCCTGCCGCGTGGCAGGCTTTTGCTATCTGTTTGCCGCTTGTGGCGAGCGGCGCTTATTGCAGGTTGAGCCCGCCCAGATAGTCGCGCTTGCCGAGATCGACCCCGGCGCGGCGCAGCAGGGCGTAGGCCATGGTGAGGTGGAAGTAGAAGTTGGGAATGCCGTACTCATGGACGCAGGTATGGCCATCCATCCCCTTGCCGCCCGCCCAGTGGGGCACGTAACGACCGCTGGCGTACTGGCTGTAGTCCGCGTCCAGCTTGCCTTGCAGATAGCTGATGGTCTTGCCGATATGGGCGCGTAGATCCGCCATGGTCTTGGGGTCATCGCCCATGGTCGGCAGCTCGCTGTGGCTGGCGGTGGCGACCACGGCGCGGGCCGAATCGCAGCAGATCAGCACCTGCTTGGACAGCGGCAGCATATCGACGATCAGCCGATCGCCGAAGAAGTTGTCCACGTTGAACTGCTTCGCCGCGGCGTGGGCCTCGGCCTTGGCCAGACAGTGATCCAGATTGGTCAGCATCTTGATGAACTGGGTGGTGATATCGCGATTCATGAGCACTCTCCATCTTGTTGAAACAGCGGCCCGCGTGCGCGGCCACGGTGAATGAGACTGGCTAATCGGCCACCAATATACCCCAACCGCTGCCGGGTTCGAGCCTGCCACGATGAAAAGGGCAGGGTAGCGCTACTTCGCGCGACAACCACTGGCCAAGCGGCCATGCTCGCTTTTTGAACCTATGAGTCCCTTATCGCCCCTTTTTTGATCTGTGACATAAATCACCTTTTTTCAGGGGCGTAGGCTGAATGCCGTTGTCCTGGACAGACGCCTGCGCATCCGCCAGGACACAAGAAAAGGAGAATGAAATGAAGATCTATGACCGTAACCGCAATGTGCTGAACCTGGGTCAGCGCGTCATGATTGCCGCCACTGGCGCAGTCGATTTTCTGAAAGAGGCCCACACCGACAATATGACCCCCTATCAGGCGGAGCATGAGAAGTGCGTGCTGCTGGCAAACTCCGGTGAGCGCTACGCCCCCATCGAGTTGATTAGACTAGGCTGATCCCTTTCCCTGTCACCCTACTCTTTACAATTCACCCGGCCGCCGCGCCCCATCTGGCGGCCGGGTTTCTAAGTTTCCCTTTCTGTTTTACCCACCTTTCTATTGCAATGCTTCAAGCCGGTTTGAGTTGCCATGTAGGTTCGATTAGCGAAGCGTAATCGGACGATCGCGTAATCGAACAATCTCGTAATGGAACATCCGCACCATCACGCCTGCAAGCAGATCGAAGTGAGGCAAGGCTATGCTTGGCTTTTCGGTCTCGATGAGGGGAAAGGGATGGCCAACTGGCGGCGGGCATGGTGGCCCGGAGGAACCTGGTTCTTTACGGTCAACCTGCTGGAGCGGCGCAACAACCGGCTGCTGGTGGAGCAGATCGACCTGCTGCGCCACAGCGTTGCCAAGGTGCAACAGGCTCACCCCTTCGCCATTCACGCATGGGTGGTGTTGCCCGACCATCTCCACTGCATTCTCTCATTGCCGGAGGGGGATACCGATTTCCCCCTGCGTTGGCGGCTGATCAAAAGTCACTTTTCCCGCGCCTTGCCGGTAAACGAGCGCCGCAGCCAGACGCGGTTACGTCACGGGGAGCGGGGCATCTGGCAACGCCATTATTGGGAACACCTGATCCGGGATGAGCAGGATTACCGTCACCATATGGATTACGTCCATATCAACCCGCTCAAACATGGTCATGTCACGAGGGTGGTCGATTGGCCGTATTCCACCTTCCATCGTTACGTGGCGAGCGGCATCTATCCGCCGGATTGGTGCGGGTCGGTGGATGGAGTGTTGGGGGGATTGGAGTAAACCCCTAAAGGGTTGTTCCGTTGTAAGCGTTCGATTACGCGAACGTCTTACGCGATCGTCCGATTACGCTTCGCTAATCGAACCTACGGCTCTCTATTTTTCTTGGCTTTGGCACTTTTATCTTGCGGGTCATGATGAAGGGATATCCAGCGATGTCTCACTAGATATGAAAGACCAGAAGAGCAGTGTACATGCGTGGTCAGAAATGAGCTGGAAGATTTAAGACACGTTAGTACTTTCATGTTTACGTACTCATTAGCACCATTGTTTTCCCAGTGTTTTTTCAGGCGCGTTATCTTTTCATTTACGTTGGAGGTGTTATTGTAGATTATCAGCCCCCCTCGACAGCATTTATCAGACCCACTGCTATATCTTGTAGATAGTTGCCTCATCCCTTCTAGAATATTGTCATCGCTTCTGTGCCATTTTGCCTCGCCGATCCACTGACAGCTGCCATGTTTTACTAAAATGTCTGTAGAACCAGCATAAAAACTACCATGAGTAGCATCAATACACTTTTGTTTAAGCATACTTACAATGTGGGAAGATATTTGGTCTTCTTCACTCTCTGTGTAATATGGCCTATTAGACTCAATATCCAGAACTATGCTTTCAATTTCGGATTCTATCCTATCTGCAAAATCAGAGTAGCTCTGCTCGATTCCCATGACTTTGTACTGCCACTCAAATATCATGCTTTGATATTGTGGATGTTGTGCCATTCTATCAATGTCTTGCAGGGATATATTACAATTCATGATAGGGCCTCCACACTTCCGCTAGAGTCACTCTCTTTCATAGCATATAGCATGCTGCTATATTCAAAATAAATGAAAACATGAGATTTGTAGTCGTGAATTTCCCTTCCGGTAACAGGATGAACTAAGTAGCCAGATTGTTCGGCTGATTTTATTTCTTCTGCATCGATGTCAATTTGATCATCACCATCAATTAGTTCATGCTTTATCTCTAGTAGTCCAGAAACAAGAGCTATTGACATTGTGATGGACATGATATCGTAGTCATTTAACTCTGAATTAGTGATTCTTTTTATTGAAGAAAAACTTAAGTGTTGTAAATTATATAATGGTTGTTCAACCAGATGGACAAGTATTTTGTAAGCAGCAGACATATGCATAGGCTTATTATGCCAGATTTTAGCATATTCCATGATATAGTTTTTATCTGCCACCTTCATACCAATAGCCCTTTATGTTCGGCGGTTGTTAATGGATCATTATATCTAAAAGTTTCATCACTATAAATCTATAATCATCCTCATTTAGTGTTTTTGTGATAATTGCCTCATCTAAAATAGTTGCCCCATAAGCACTATTAGATCTCATCGATCCAGGCAATACTAATTCAGGTTCAGTACCAGTTGTGGGATTAGTCCATACTCGAGAAATATAATATGGATCGAATTGATCTTTTATCACCTCTGCTCCGGCTAGATGGTACTTATCTCTGAGAATGCATTTGTTACCACGTCTGTTTTTATGGTGTTTCATTGCACCTTCATCGGTGGTGAACTTAAGCTCCACAACTCGACCATCACCAACTGGGATTTCTAAAACCTTTCTGATGGCGGGATAGAAGTCTATTAGGCTACCGGTTACTTCAAAACCATGTTTTCTACATTCAGAGAAAAATAGTGAGCTTAATTGAGAGTATGCCAAAGATCTGTATTCTGGTGTTAATCCCTCAGTTGTATCGATTCTAAACTCAATTCTGTCCATACCCAATGGTATAAATATAACATCAAAACAGAATTTCTCTTCCATTTTGATAATATACATTTCTGAGCCCAAAGGAACACCCTTTGAGTACTCTTCTGTAAGAGCATCTGATGGGATTTTCTGTTTTAATTTTACACGACGATTTGATGCAAAACCAAAATAGTACCCAAGGCCATCTACTTTTTTGTATACAAGGGTAGGGCTAGCAACAAAGTCATCTTTGTTAATTAATAGTATGCCTTTGTACTTTTGGTCTGGTCTTATTGAGTCTAGGGTCGCTTTAAACTTCGCCGTATCTAGAGAGTCGTGGACTTTAAATAGTCTGAGGGATTTTTCCCCAGAGAGATAATGTTCAATTAGTACGCTAGATAATGCAAGAAATCGTCCCAGCAAGATTCTATTAACTAGGCTATTATTCAAATCTAATAATTTTTTTGAGAGTCTTTCGAAGCCTCTCGCCTTGATCATGGCGTCTTCAAGTAAGAGTTTTGAAAAAATGCTCCAAGGTACTCGACATGAAATGTCATTCAGTAGTGATACAGCTTTTTGTTTCATCATGTCAAAATCAGCATCTTCAATACTAATCATCTCGCCCATTTTTAACTGAACCCTCAAGCTAGAAACGCACCTTATTGATAACTTAGTTTACTAAGAAATAAGTTCTATATGAAGCTATAAAATCTATGTAGTGCGCCGATAGCTCACAAAATGGATATTGAATATCAACTTAGGGCGTATTTGGGCGGAGGAGGAGGACTAAACAACCAACCCGGCCTAAGCCGGGTTGGTTGTATCAAAAGACGGGAAAAATCAAAGCGCTTCCAATCTGGCATACGCCGTCACCAGCCACTTGGCGCCGACGTCATCGAACTGGATCTGCACCCGGCTCTGCTGGCCGACCCCTTCGAAGTTGAGTACCACCCCTTCCCCGAATTTAGGATGGAGCACCCGCTGGCCGAGCTTGATGCCGCTGGCGTCAAAGCTCTGCTGCACCTCGTTCTGGCTAAAGCGGCCGTACTGGGTGGGGCGGCTGACCTGGGTGCGCAGCCGGATCTCCTCCAGACACTCGGCGGGCATTTCGCGGATAAAGCGGCTCGGCTTGTGGAACATCTCGCGGCCATAGATACGGCGGCTCTCGGCATAACAGATGTAGAGCTTCTCCATGGCGCGGGTCATGCCGACGTAACAGAGGCGGCGCTCCTCTTCCAGCCGGCCCGACTCCTCGGTGGATTGCTGGCTGGGGAACATCCCCTCTTCGACGCCGACCAGCAGCACCAGCGGGAACTCCAAGCCCTTGGCGCTGTGCAAGGTCATCAGCTGCACCGCGTCGGCATATTCGTCGGCCTGATTCTCGCCGGACTCCAGCGCCGCGTGGGCGAGGAAGGCGGAGAGATCGCTCATGTCCTCCAGCTCGTCCGGGCGCTGGTACTGGCGGCAGGCGGTGACCAGTTCGTCCAGGTTCTCTACCCGCGCCTGGGATTTCTCGCCCTTTTCCGCCAGATACATCGCCTTGAGGCCGGAGTGCTGGATGGCGATATCCGCTTGCTGGTGCAGCGGCAGCATGGCGACCTGCTCCTCCAGCGCGTCGATCAGCTCGACAAAGCCGCGCACCGCGTTACCGGCGCGACCGGTCAGCACCTTGTCGTTGAGCAGGGCCTTGGCCGATTGCCAGAGGTTGAGCCCCTGATCGCGGGCGTTGCCGCGCAGGATCTCGAGGGTGCGATCGCCGATGCCGCGGGTCGGGGTGTTGACCACCCGCTCGAAGCTGGCGTCGTCGCCACGGTTGTTGATAAGCCGCAGGTAGGCCATGGCGTCCTTGATCTCTTGCCGCTCGAAGAAGCGCAGGCCGCCGTAGATACGGTAGGGCATGGCGTCCTGCATCAGTGCCTCTTCCAGCACCCGCGACTGGGCGTTGGAGCGATAGAGGATGGCGCAGTCGGCCAGGAGGCCGCCCTTTTCCTTCCAATCCTTGAGGCGGCCGACCACGAAGCGCGCTTCGTCCACCTCGTTGAAGGCGGCGTAGAGGGAGATCGGCTCACCCTCGGCTCCTTCGGTCCACAGCTCCTTGCCAAGGCGCTCGGCGTTGTTGGCGATAACGCAGTTGGCGGCCTTGAGGATATTGGCGGTAGAGCGGTAGTTCTGCTCGAGGCGGATGGTCTCGGCGCCCTGATAGTCGGTCAGGAAGCGCTGGATGTTCTCGATCTTGGCGCCGCGCCAGCCGTAGATGGACTGGTCATCGTCGCCGACGATCATCACCTTGCCGCTGTTGCCCGCCAGCATCCGCAGCCAGGCGTACTGGATGCCGTTGGTATCCTGAAACTCGTCCACCAGGATGTTCTGGAAGCGGTCGCGGTAGTGCTCGAGGATGTGCGGCTTGTTCAGCCACAGCTCGTGGGCGCGCAGCAGCAGTTCGGCGAAGTCCACCAGACCGGAGCGATCGCAGGTCTCCTGATAGGTCTTGTAGATCTGCTGATAGGTGCGGGTGACGGGATCGCCGTAGAGGTCGATGTCGCCGGGGCGCAAGCCCTCATCCTTCTTGCCGTTGATGTAGCCCATCACGGCGCGCGGGGCCCAGTGCTTCTCGTCGAGGTTGAGCGCTTTGAGCACCCGGCGGATGAGGCGGTACTGGTCGTCGGAGTCGAGGATCTGGAAATCCTGCGGCAAGCCCGCATCCAGATGGTGGGCCCGCAGCAGGCGGTGGGCGATGCCGTGGAAGGTGCCGATCCACATGCCGCGCACGCCGTCGCCGATCACTTTTTCGACCCGGCCGCGCATCTCGGCCGCCGCCTTGTTGGTAAAGGTGACCGCGATGATGGAGAAGGGTGAACAGCGTTCCACCTGCATCAGCCAGGCGATACGGTGCACCAGTACCCGGGTCTTGCCCGAACCGGCACCGGCCAGCACCAGCAGGTTGCTGCGGGGCGCCGCAACGGCATCTCTTTGCTTGTCGTTGAGCCCGTCGAGCAGGGTTGAAACGTCCATCACCACTCCTGTTTATTTATACAGGCGGCGATTATACGGCCATCCCCCCGTCAGACCAACTGCAAACTCCGCATGGCGGGCAGGTGAGGGGAGTCGGGCAGGGCGACTGCGGCGGTTTCTGGTTGGCAAAATGGTTGCGGAGAGGGGATGGTTTCCAGCTGTAGCCAGCGGCAGGATTGCGCGCCGCGCGGTTATTTTGCGAGCCGGATCACGGGGCGATGGGTGGGGCGGATGCCCAACCGGGGAAAACGGTTTAGAGTAACCAATTGAACAATAAGAGAAATGTCGTTTGGGTCTCTGAGTTGTCAGCATAAACAACTGAAAAGTAGCTAAAAAACAACTGCTTATAAGGTTATTTGCTTATAATTCAAACCGTTAACGCAAACGTTTTTCCCTTATCATTTGCTTGACCCGCACCGGGGCTGACTTAGAGTAACCCTGCGTGCTAGATGACCCGCTTCGGCGGGCAAGCAAGTTCCCTCACTTAATAACAATCAAGGATACGATCGTGACTAAAGTGCTCAAACTGGCCACTGTGGCCTCCCTCACTCTCGCTGCTCTCTCTGCTCAGGCTGCTTCCGAGCCGGCCGTGATCTATGACACCGCGGGCAAGTACGACAAATCATTCAACGAAGCCGTGTTCCGTAACGGCGTCGAGCTTTACAACAAGGACAAAGGGGTAAAGGTCAAAGAGTTTGAGCCCCAGAACGAAGCCCAGCGCGAGCAGGGTCTGCGTCGTCTGGCCAGCCGTGGCAACGGCCCGATCGTAGCGGTCGGCTTCAACATGGGTTCTGCGGTAGAGAAGGTTGCGACCGAATTCCCGAAAACCCAGTTCACCATCATCGATATGGTGGTCGACAAGCCGAACGTCCAGTCCGTCATCTTCAAGGAGCATGAAGGTTCCTTCCTGGTGGGCGCGCTGGCTGCCATCGCCTCCAAAACCGGCAAGGTCGGTTTCGTGGGCGGCATGGATATCCCGCTGATCCGCAAGTTCGAGTGTGGTTACGAGCAGGGCGCCAAGTACGTCAATCCGAAGATCGAAGTGTTCCAGAACATGGCGGGCTCCACCCCGGCCGCGTTTGCTGACCCGGCCAAAGGTGCCGAGCTGGCCAAGTCCCAGTTCGCCAAGGGCGCTGACGTGGTTTACGCCGCAGCCGGCGGTACCGGTATCGGTGTCTATCAGGCAGCCAAGGACAGCGGCAAGTTTGCCATCGGCGTAGACTCCAACCAGAACCACCTGCAACCGGGCACCATGCTGACCTCCATGGTCAAGTCTGTGGGTCTGGCTGCTTACCAAACCTGGGATGACGCGGCCAAAGGCCAGTGGAAACCGGGGATCAAGAACCTGGGTCTGGCCGAAGGCGGTGTGGATTGGGCGCTCGACAAGGACAACGAGAAGCTGATCACTCCGGAGATGAAAGCCAAGGTGGATGCCATCAAGGCCGAGATTATTTCAGGCAAGGTCAAGGTTCATGACTACATGAGCGACAATACCTGCAAATACTAATTAGATAGTTGCTGCTACGACTCTCAACGCACCGACCGGCCCGCACGGGCCGGTTTTTACAGTCTTATTTCATGAAACGCAGGGCTGCATCATGGACCAGACAGATCGCTATGCCATCGAATTAAGAGGTATCGATAAGCGGTTCGGCGAAGTGTACGCCAACAAGCTGATCGACCTTAAGGTTCGGAAAGGCAGTATTCACGGCATCGTTGGCGAAAACGGCGCCGGTAAATCCACCCTGATGAGCATCATTTACGGCTTCTACCATGCCGATAAAGGCGAGATGTTCATCGACGGGAATCCTTTCAAACCCCACGGTTCACAAGATGCGATTGCCGCAGGCGTGGGCATGGTGCACCAGCACTTCATGCTGGTGAACAACTTTACGGTTTTGGAAAACGTCATCCTCGGCGCTGAAAATGGCTGGCACCTTCAGCAGAGCGTGGCGTCGGCAGAGAAGCTGCTCGGCGAGCTGGCGCGGGACTATGGTCTCGAAGTGCCGCTGCACGAGAAGGTGGAAGATCTGCCGGTGGGCCTGCAACAGCGGGTCGAAATTCTCAAGGCGCTCTATCGCGGCGCCCGCATCCTGATCCTCGACGAGCCGACCGGGGTACTGACCCCGCAAGAGGCGGATCACCTGTTCAAGGTGCTGGAGAAGCTGCGGGATCAGGGGGCGACCATCATCCTCATCACTCACAAGCTGCGCGAGATCCTGGCCATCACGGATCAGGTCTCCATCATGCGCCGCGGCGAGATGGTGGCGCACGTTGCCACCAAGGATACCGACAAGGAGCAGCTGGCCGAACTGATGGTGGGCCGCAAGGTGCGCCTCAAGGTCGACAAGGGGCCGACCCAGCCGGGCGAAGCCAAGCTGAAGGTCGAGGGGCTCAGCTACTTCGACGCCAGCAAGGTGGAGCGGGTCAAATCGGTCAGCTTCGAGGTGCGCGCCGGTGAAGTGGTTGGCATCGCCGGGGTCTCCGGCAACGGCCAGTCCGAGCTGCTCAGCCTGCTTGGCGGCATCATCAAGCCGAGCAAGGGCGGCTTTACCATCAGCAGCCGCAGCGGCGTGCACAAGGTGAGCGCCGAGCAGGCAGCCGATCCCGAGATGGTACGCAACTTCGGCCTCGGTCATGTGCCGGAAGATCGCCACAAGATGGGGCTCATCAACCGCTTCGAGGCGAAAGAGGCCTTTATCCTCGGTTATCACCGCCGTCCGCAGTACAACAAGGGGTGGCTGCAGAACAAGGAGGCGATCCTGCAGGATTGCCAGGCCAAGATGGAGAAGTGGGACGTGCGCCCGCCCCATCCCGACCACAAGACCGCCAACTTCTCCGGTGGCAACCAGCAGAAGCTGGTGATCGCCCGTGAAGTGGAGCAGGACCCGGATGTGCTGTTGATCGGCCAGCCGACCCGTGGGGTCGACATCGGTGCCATCGAGTATATCCACCAGCAGATCATCGCCATGCGCGACAAGGGCAAGGCGGTGCTGCTGGTCTCGGTAGAGCTGGACGAGATCATGAGTCTCTCTGACCGCATTCTGGTTATTGCCGACGGTCGCATCGTCGGCGAGCTGGATGCCGCCAAAGCGGACGAGCGCACTATCGGCCTGATGATGGCCAACATAGTGCCGGATGAAGTTGCCAAGGAGGCCCACTGATGAGCCAAGTACGTATTCCTGCCTGGGTCTCCGTGGGCGTCGTGTCTGCGATCAACATCCTGCTGGCCTTCCTGGTGTCGGCCATCCTGTTCTACTACCTCGAGATCAACCCGGTCGATGCCGCCAAGATTATGTGGTACGGCGCGTTTGGCACCGGTGAAGGGTTTGGCTTTACCCTCTACTACGCAACCGGCTTTATCTTCACCGGTCTGTCGGTAGCGGTCGCCTTCCACGCCGGTCTGTTCAACATCGGTGGTGAAGGTCAGGCCTATATCGGTGGTCTGGGGGTGGGGCTGGTCTGTCTGACCCTCGGCGATGTGCTGCCGTTCTCCCTGCTGTTGCCGCTCTCCATCGTTGCCGGTGGTCTGTTCGGTGCGGCGTGGGCCTTTATTCCGGCCTGGCTGCAAGCCAAGCGCGGCAGCCACATCGTTATCACCACCATCATGTTCAACTTCATCGCCGCCTCGCTGATGGCCTATCTGCTGGTGGAGGTGTTCAAGCCGCCCGGTTCGATGGCGACCGAGAGCCGGGTCTTCGCCGAAGCGAGCTGGCTGCCCAAGATGACCGGGCTGGCGAGCCTGTTTGGCGTCGAGATGCCGAACAGCCCGCTCAATATCAGCTTCTTCTGGGCGCTGATTTGTGCGGCGCTGGTGTGGGTCTTTATCTGGCACACCCGCTGGGGCTACGAGATCCGCTCGGTCGGCGCCAGCCAAAGCGCCTCCGCTTACGCCGGTATCTCCTATCCCAAGGTGGTGATCCTGGCCATGGTCATCTCCGGCATGTTGTCGGGCTTCTTCGCCCTCAACGTGCTGCAGGGTGAGCTGCACCAGATCAAGCTCAACTTCGTGGAAGGGTTCGGCTTCACCGGTATCGCGGTGGCGCTGATGGGGCGCAACCACCCGGTCGGCGTCATCATCGCCAGCCTGCTGTTCGGTTTCCTCTATCAGGGGGGCGCCGAGCTCAGCTTCGAGTTCGGTGTCGACCGCAACATCGTCGTGGTGTTGCAGGGTCTGGTGATCCTGTTCTGTGGCGCCCTTGAGCACATGATGCGTCCGCGCATCGAGCAGCTCTATCTGGCGTTTGCCAACCGCTCTGCGCAAGTCAAGGGGGCCTGATCATGTTTGAAATTCTGATCCTGATGCTGGATGCCACCATCCGTACCGCGCCGCCCCTCATTCTGGCTGCCATGGCCGGCATGTTCTGCGAGCGCTCCGGGGTGGTCAACATTGCGCTGGAAGGCAAACTGCTGGCGGCGGCGTTCGCCAGTGGTGCGGCGGCAGCGGTCTCCGGTTCCGCCTGGGTGGGATTGGGTGCCGGGGTTGCCATCTCGGTGCTGTTTGCCCTGATGCACGGCTTTGCCACCATCACCCACCGCGGTGATCAGGTGGTGAGCGGCATGGCCATCAACATTCTGGCGGCCGGTCTGACCGTGACCCTGGGCCGTTACTGGTTCGATCAGGGTGGCCAGACCCCGGCGCTCTCCGGTGATGCCCGTTTCGCCCCCATCGATCTGCCCTATGCCAAGGAGCTGTGGGATGTGCCGGTGATCGGCCAGCTCTACAGCGAGCTGCTGAGCGGCCACTCCCTGCTGGAGTACGTGGCGTTCGCCTGCGTGCCGCTGGCATGGTGGGTGATGTTCCGTACCCGCTTCGGTCTGCGTCTGCGGGCGGTGGGTGAGGCGCCCGCAGCGGTCGATACCGCCGGTATCTCTGTGGTGCGGATGCGCTACACCGCGCTCCTTATCGGCGGCCTGCTGGCCGGTATCGGTGGCACCTATCTGGCGGTCGCCCAGACGGCCCAGTTCATCCCCAACATGAGTGCGGGCAAGGGCTTTATGGCACTGGCGGCGCTGGTGTTCGGCAAGTGGCGTCCCTGGAATGCCATGGCAGCCTGCCTGCTGTTCGGCTTCCTCGATGCGGTCGCCATCCGGCTGCAAGGGGTCAGCATCGGCGGCTTCGCCATTCCGGTGCAGGCCATCGAGGCACTGCCCTACATCCTGACCGTGTTCCTGCTGGCCGGCTTTATCGGCCGTGCGGTGGCGCCGAAGGCGCTCGGCACCCCCTATGTGAAGGAACGGGAGTAGCGCCCTCTATCGCGATAGTCCCGACTACACAGATAACAGCAGGCCCACTTCGGTGGGCCTGTTTTTTTATGGGCGGGATGGGACAGAACAGTCGGGATCTGGATGGTGTGATAGAGGGAGGCGATGGCGTGAAGGGATAAAGGGGCTGCGTGAGTTGCTGCGGGGAGCGGCTGGCTTACAGGTGCATATCCCGCTGCCAGTACCATTAAAAACCCCCTCGTATCAGGAGGGGGTTGCAGAGGTTATTGCCGGATTAACCCTGAGGTTCAGGGTGCCAGCACCAGCTTGTAGACGCCAAAGCCGGGGTGTTTGGCATCGGTGGGTGGCAGGGTCTCCACATAGTTCAGCTTGCCACCGGTCAGGGCTTGCGCCTCGCTGCGTGGCGAGCTGTAGATGCGCAGATCCAGATTGGCGGGCAGGGGTGCCAGCTGCCAGTTGTTGTCTGCCGGGGGCTCGAAACCGGCCGGATTCTTCTCTGCCAGATCCTTGAGGTATTCGGAGAGCACTTCGCGGGTTTCGAACTGATCTTCATGGACGATCACCTTGGCGTTGATGCCCGGGAAGTTGCCACCACCGCTGGCGCGGTAGTTGTTGGTCACCACGTAGAACATCTGGGTCGGGTCGATCGCCTTGCCCTGATAGGTGAGGTTGGTGATGCGATAGCTGTCGCTCACCTTGTTGCCATCCACATCGTAACGGGCGGGTTTGGTCACATCGACCTGATAGTTCACCCCGTCGATCACGTCGAAGTTGTAGGTGCGGTACTTCTCGTTCACCAACCACTGGGTAGCGGTGCTGGCGGCATCGATCTTGTTGAACTGGACGGCGCTCTTCTCCAGCCACTCCTGTACGGTCGCGCCATTGATGGCGACCACCTGCAGGGTGTTGGGGTAGACATAGAGGTCGGCCACGTTGCGCAGGGAGATATCGCCAGCCGGTACATAGGTGAAGTCGGTCGGGCCGTTGCGACCGCCACGGAATGGCGCGGCGGCGGAGAGGATGGGCCATTTCTCCTTGAGCTGACCATCCTGTTGCAGTTTCTTGGCGTGCCACAGCTGAGCGTCGCTGACGATCTGGATGGAGGGGTCATCCTGCACCAGCGCGAAGAAGCTGTGGATCGGCTTGGTGATCTTGCTGAGGGGCTCGTCCAGCCACTGGTTGGCCTGCTCGTGCTCGGCAATGACCTGATCGACCACAGCCTGATCTTCCACACTGGTGGCGCTGCTGTCGATCTTGCGCAGCTGTGCTTGGCTGGAGCTGACCTGCCAGCGACCCTCTTTCCAGGTCATGTGCAGGTCGATGATGCCGAGGTGGTTACCCCAGACGCCCGGCATCACGGTCGGTACCCCCGCCAGGGTGCCTTTCTCGTTGTCCACGTCGGTCATGTTGGGGTAGTCACCCGGGAAGGTGCGGTGGGCATGGCCCAGCAGCAGGGCATCGACCCCCTTCACCTTGGCCAGCGGCAGGGCGGCGTTCTCCATCATGGGTTCGCGCGGGTCACCTATGATGCCGGTATGGGCCACGACCACGACGATGTCAGCGCCCTTGGCGCGGATTTCGGGCACATAGTGCTCGGCGGTCTCGACCATATCAGCCACCACCACCTTGCCTTCCAGATTGCGCTTGTCCCACTGGGTGATCTGGGGCGGAGTCAGGCCCAGCACCCCGACCTTGATGGTCTGGGTATTGCCGTTGGCATCCTTCACCTGACGATCCAGCACCACATAGGGTTTGAACTTCTGCTTGCTCCAGTCGATGGTGCCCTTGCCATCACGGCTGAAGGCATCGGCCTGGAAGACGTTGGCGTTGATGTAGGGGTAGTTGGCCCCTTTCAGGGTCTCTGAGAGGAAGTCGAGACCGAAGTTGAACTCGTGGTTGCCCAGGTTGCCGACATCATAGCTCATGGTGTTGAGCGCCTTGATGGCGGGGTGGGTCTGCTTGCTCAGCCACTGCTGTTTGACTTGCTGGTCGTGGATATAGTCGGCCAGCGGGGTGCCCTGGATCAGGTCGCCGTTGTCGATCAGCAAGTTGTTGGCGTTCTCTTCGCGGGCTTTGCGGATCAGCACTGCGGTGCGGGCAAAGCCCAGCGAGGCATCCGGCTTGTTCTGGTAGTAGTCGTAGCTCAGCAGGTTGGAGTGGATATCAGAGGTTTCGATCAGCCGCAGGGTGAGATCACCGGGGGCCTGAGAGTTGTTGTCATCACAGCCGGACAGCAAAAAGATAACTGCCACCGCGCTCAGTTTGAGGGTGGTTTTCATTGTTGAATTCTCTTGTTATGGGTATGCCAGCGTGGTGCATTCTATCGATAGCAAAAGAATCCTATTGTGAGCCGGCTGGCAATTCGGGTTAATTGCCTTCCTGTTAATAGAGTTATGGCTCTGATTTTCATCTCTTTTTTCTCTTCCTTCAGGGCCACCACCCTCGCTGCTTTTCCGCAGTGAGTCACTTGGTAGTCACCGCCGTGCGGTCGGGGCAAGCGGCGCGGTCTGCCGCTCCTGCGAGGCTGTAATGGTTGGTTACAGATCTCCATTCGACTGATAGATGACCTTTCCCTTAAATTCAGCGGCGATTGATTGCATCTAAAAATTACAAAGCGACAGCAAGGAATAAAAACTCATGAAAATGCACAACAAAGCGCTGCTGGCCATCGCCTGCGCCGCCGCCCTGTCTGCCTGTGACAGCGAAAAAGCTGCCAACAGCATTGCCAAGCGGGTGCCGCTGGCTCTGCCGGAGGCGGGTCTTTACCATGCGAATCTGCTGAGCCGCGACGGCGACAAGGCGACGCCGCGCATGATCAAGGATCTGGATGGTCTGGCGCTGGTCTACCCGAAGGGTGAAACCGTGCAGTACTGGGGTGTCTGGGTGGATCATCAGGTGGGCAAGGTCGAGACCAACAGCCAGTGGCTGGGCCAGGCTGACCAGAAAGCCGACAAAGACGGGATCTACCCGGTGCAGTTGATCCGCAACAGCGAACGGCTCGGTACCAGCACGGCGCTCAGCTCGGTGACCAACGACCACAACCTCATCACCTTCCAGGATCAGCCGGTCATCGATCTGCAGGGCAAGGAGATCAAGCGCTGGGTTTTTGATTTCACCCGGACCGGCACCAAGTTCTCCGACAACTCACCCATCTATTCCGGTTTCAGCGGTCATGTGGCGGTGACGGCCCTGACCACCAAAGCGGTGACCACGGCCAGCTGGAGTGCCACGGACAGCGATGGCTTCAGTAGCGACATGGTGGGCAAGGTGGATACCACCAACAACGGCGGCAAGCTGACGGTAGCGATCGAGTTTCCGGCGGCAGGTTGTACGCTGGTGGGCGAGGGGAGTGCCACTACCGGGTTGAGCAAGCTGACCATGACCGGGTTTGGCAAGTGCAACTTCAAGCAATCCGCTGCCGCCACGCCGATCGAAAACCTCTGGAATGCCGCTCTGGCCCGGGCGATGGATAACCGCGTCGCCTATGTCACCACCTATACCACGGATGCCAAAAAAGAGGCGCTGGTCATCGGCTTCCCCGACACCAATGGCCTGCTGATCACCGCTGACAAGCGGTAAGCAGCCCAACGGCAGGGGCGGGCAAACACGCCTGAAACAACAAGGGAGCCAGTGGCTCCCTTGTTGTTTTCAACGCACGGTTTACAGCAGGAACAGGGTCGCCAGCCCGAGGAAGATAAAGAAGCCGCCTGTGTCGGTGATGGCGGTGATCATCACGCTGGCACCGACTGCCGGGTCGCGGCCGAGGCGGGTCATGGTCATGGGGATGATGACCCCCATCAGGGCGGCCACCAGCAGGTTGAGCATCATGGCCAGGGTCATCACGGCGCCGAGCGCCGCATCCTGATAGAGCAGATAGGTGGCGATGCCCATGGTGCCGCCCCACACCAGCCCGTTGATAAAGGCGACGCCAAGTTCCCGCAGCAGCAGGAAGGAGAGGTTGCCTGCCTGAATGTGCTGCAGCGCCAGCGCCCGCACTATCATGGTGATGGTCTGGTTACCGGTGTTGCCGCCGATCCCGGCGACGATGGGCATCAGGGCCGCCAGTGCCACCAGCTGGGAGATGGTGTGCTCGAACAGGCCGATCACCCGCGAGGCGACAAAGGCGGTGCAGAGGTTGATGGCAAGCCAGGCCCAGCGGGTCTTGACCGCCTTGGAGACCGGGGCGAACACGTCTTCATCCTCGCTGATACCCCCCATCCGGCGCAGGTCGGTGTCGCTCTCCTCATAGACCAGATCCACCACCTCTTCGACGGTGAGGCGGCCCATCAGCTTGCCCTTGCCATCCACCACGGCGGCGGAGAGCAGGTCATCCCGTTCGAAGGTGCGGGCCGCCGCTTCGTCGTTATCCTCCGGATCGAAGGTGACCGGATCCCGCTCCATCACGTCGCTCACCAGGGTGGCGGGCTTGTGCAGCAGTACAGTGGTGAGGGCCAGCTCCCCCAGCAGGTGGTTGCGCCGATCGATGACGAACAGCTTGTCGGTGTTGGCGGGGATCTTGCCGCGCAGCCGCAGATAGCGCTGCACCGTGGCGAGCGTCACCTCGGGGCGGATGGTGATGATCTCGAAGTCCATCATGGCGCCGACGGTGTGCTTGCCGTAGCGGATCACCTCCCGCACCCGATCCCGGTCGGCGGGGGCCATATAGGTGAGCAGCCGCCCCATCAGGTTGCGCGGCAGGTACTGGCCCAGATAGATCTGGTCGTCGATATCCAGGGTGCGCAGGGCGTGCAGCAGCTCCTTGTCGCTCATCCCGCTGATGAGGCTGTCCCACACCGTCTCCGACGCTTCGACCAGGATCTGGCCGCGTTTCTCCTCCTCCACCAGCGCCCACAGGGCATGACGCTCATCGGGCGGCAGCGATTCCAGCGCATCGGCGACGTCGGCGGCGGGCAACCCGTTGACCAGCGTGGTGAGTTCGCTGGTCTGATCGCGCTGCTCGGCATCCTGCACCACCTGCGGGTCGAGCAGGCTGTCGGTGAGGGCATCATCGCGCAGCAGCAGGGTGAGAATGCGGGATCTGTCATCCGCGCGCTGCCGGGCGCTGTTCTTGATGGGAAGAGACATGGGATGAATTCCTGAGATGGTAGCCAAGGGCTCAATGCCCATAGGATACCAGACTTAAAACAACAGGTTATGACCGTGATGGGAGAAGAGGGAGGTAAAAGTGAGGCCACCTGCTGGTGGCCTCATGGCGAGTTGCCGAGGATCCCTCAGGCGAGGGCTTGCTGGCGCTGCGGGGCCTCGCCAAACCAGGCGAGCCGGTCGGCCAGGGTCACCACCGAGCCCACCATGATGAGGGCAGGACTCTCGACCCCCACCGCCAGCGCGGGCAGCTCATCAAGGGTGCCGCGAATGACCCGCTGGCAGGGCTGGGTGCCGCGCTCGATCAGCGCCACCGGGGTGTCGCCCCCCTTGCCGTGGGCCAGCAGCTGCTCGCGGATGGTGGCGCAGCTCGATAGCCCCATGTAGAACACTAGGGTTTGTTTGTCTTTGGCCAGCAGCGGCCAGTCGAGATCCCGGGCGCCACCCTTGCCGTGGGCGGTGACGAAACGCACGCTCTGGGCGTGGTCGCGGTGGGTGAGCGGAATGCCGGCGTAGGCGGCGCAGCCGCTGGCCGCGGTGATGCCGGGCACCACCTGAAAGCCGATGCCTGTGCCGACCAGCGTCTCCAGCTCCTCGCCGCCACGGCCGAAGATAAAGGGATCGCCCCCCTTGAGACGCACCACCCGTTGCCCCTTCTTCGCCTCCTCCAGCAAGAGCTGGTTGATCCCCTCCTGCGGCACGCAGTGGTTGCCCGCCTGCTTGCCGACGAAGATGCGTTTGGCGTCGCGGCGCACCAGCGCCATCACTTCGTCCGAGACCAGCCGGTCGTAAACCACCACGTCCGCCTGCTGCATCTGGCGCAGGGCGTGCAGGGTGAGCAGACCCGGATCGCCGGGGCCGGCTCCCACCAGTACCACCTCGCCTCCGGTCTGGCTCCCGTCGGCAAACAGGTTGTCGGCCAATTGGTGGGCAGAGGCACTATCACCGCGGGCCAGCGCTTGACCGAGCCGATCCGCTCCGAGCAGCCGCTCCCAGAAGCGACGCCGCTCCCCCATGCTGGCGAAGCGGGCCTTGACCCGCTCCCGCAGGCTACCGGCAAAGGTCGCCACGGCCCCCAGATGTTGCGGCAGCAGGGCTTCCAGTTTTTCCCGCAGCAGCCGGGCCAGAACAGGTGCCTTGCCGCCGGAGGAGATGGCCACCATCAGCGGCGAGCGGTCGATGATCGACGGCATGATGAAGCTGGAGCGTTTCGGGTCATCCACCACGTTGGCAAAGATCCGCGCCTGATTGGCGCTCTGGTAGACCAGCGCATTCACCTCGCGCCGATCGGTGGCGGCCACCACCAGCCACTTGCCCGCCAGTTGCTGCGGCACAAATTCACCGGCCAGCCACTCGATGCTCCCGTTGGCAGCCAGTTCCGCCAGCTCGGGGTCGAGCTCGGGCGCGACTACTGTGAGGTGGGCACCGGCATCCAGTAGCAGGCGCGCCTTGCGCTCCGCTACCTCGCCGCCGCCGACCAGCAGCACGGGTTTGTTGTCGAGTCGGCAAAAGATGGGCAAGTAGTCCATGGGGCCTCCGGATCAGGCGGTTCGGGTCTGGTTGGCGGTGCTGGTGGTCTCGCTCACTGCAACCGGGCGTTCAGCTTTCGGGGTGGCATACCAGTAGCCGAGGCCCATAAAGAGGACGCCGGAGACGGTGTTGCCCAGCGTCACCCACAGCAGGTTGTGGCCGATGCCGCCCAGGGTGTAGGCCTCGGAGTGGGCGCCAAACCAGGAGAGGGCGAACAGGGTCATGTTGGCGATGGAGTGCTCGTAGCCGGAGGCGATAAAGGCCAGCAGGCACCACCAGATGGCGATGAAGCGGGCGGCCCCTTCGGTGCGCAGCGCCATCCAGATGGCGAGGCAGACCAGCCAGTTGCAGAGGATCCCCTTCATAAACAGGGTCAGGGCCGGAGCCTGGGTCTTGGCCAGCGCCACCTTGTGGGCCAGACTGCCCGCGTCCGGCAGCAGGCTGCCGCCGTAGGAGTAGATGAGCGCCACCACAACGGAGCCAATCAGGTTGCCCGCCCAGGTCTGCGGCAGGATACGCAGCAGGTCGGCCATGGTGATTTTGCCCGTCTTCACCCCGAAGGTGAGGAACATGGTGTGGCCGGTAAACAGCTCGGAGCCGGCGATGATCACCAGCGTCAGGGCGATACCGAAGGTGGCCCCCATCACCAGCGGCCGGATGGCGGGATCCACCAGATTGCCGAGGGTGAAGATCAGGATGATGCCGAGGCCCACATAGGCCCCCGCCATGGCGGAGCTGAGCCAGAAGCCGAGCTTGTCGCTGCGCTCGAAGCGGTTGATGCGGGCCGCGTTGGCGGCGCACTTGTTGATGGTTTCCGTGTACATCTTGTGAGTCCTTGAAAGGGCTGCCCACAGGCAGCCCGAAAGAGAGTGAATTTGTCTTTAGACAGCGACCCAGACCTGCTGGTCGCGCACTTCAACGGGGTAGCTTTGAACCGACATGGCGGGGTTGTCGAAACAGTGGCCATCGCTCAGACGAAAGCGCTGCTTCTTGAGCGGGCTGGCGACCCAGAGCTCGCCGTCGTGTTCGCAGATCAAACCCCGCGACAGCACGTTGGCGGCGAAGAAGGGATCCCGGTTGTCGATGGCGAACACCTCGGCGGCCGCGCTCGGGCGGAACAGGGCGATCTGGCGACCCTCAATGAGTGCGCAGACGCCGGTGCCCGGCAGGATGTCGTTGAGTTGGCAGGCGAATTTCATCATTTGGTTTCCACTTCGATCTGGTAGACGGGGATGCGCTCGGCCGGGGTCGCCGGTCGGTGCTGGTCGCGTTCGCTGACGAACTGGACGTCCGGGTCACGCTTGTCGCTGTTGATGAAGTGGCTGAAGCGCTTGAGCGCCTCCTCTTCGTTGAGGGTGCGCGACCATTCGCACTCGTAGCTGTCGATGAGGGTCTGGATATCGCGCTCCAGCGTCTCGGCCAGCCCCAGCTTGTCGTCGACGATCACCTCGCGCAGGTAGTCGACACCCCCTTCCAGATTGCCGAGCCAGACCGATGTGCGCTGCAGTTTGTCGGCGCTGGTGACGTAGAACATCATAAAGCGGTCGATCAGCTTGATGAGGGTTTCGCGGTCAAGGTCAGAAGCCAGCAGATCGGCGTGGCGCGGTTTCATGCCGCCGTTGCCGCCCACATAGAGGTTCCAGCCCGCATCGGTGGCGATGATGCCGACATCCTTGCCCTGGGCTTCCGCACATTCGCGGGTACAGCCGGAGACGCCGAACTTCATCTTGTGCGGGGTGCGAATGCCCTTGTAGCGGTTCTCGAGGAAGACCCCGAGGCCGACGCTGTCCTGCACGCCGAAGCGGCACCAGGTGCTGCCGACACAGGTCTTGGCCATACGCAGCGCCTTGGCATAGGCCTGACCTGTCTCGAATCCGGCTGCCAGCAGCTTGCGCCAGATGGCGGGCAGGTCATCCTTCTGAGCCCCGAACAGGCCGATGCGCTGGGCGCCGGTGATCTTGGTGTAGAGCTTGTAGTCGCGGGCCACTTCGGCCACCGCCAGCAGCCCTTCCGGGGTCACTTCACCGCCGGCCATGCGCGGGATGACGGAGTAGCTGCCGTCCTTTTGCATGTTGCCGAGGAAGATGTCGTTGGTGTCCTGCAGCGGGATGTTGCGCGGGCTCAGCACATGCTCGTTCCAGCAGGAGGCGAGGATGGAGCCGACGGTCGGTTTGCACACCTCACAGCCATAGCCCTGACCGTGCTTGGCCAGCAGCTCGTCGAAGCTCTTGATCCCCTCCACCTTGACCAGATGGAACAGCTCCTGACGGGAGTGGGGGAAGTGGGCGCAGAGGTGGTTGTTGACCTCGATGCCCTGCTTCACCAGCTCGGCGTTGAGTACCTGACTGATGAGCGGCACACAGCCGCCGCAGCCGGTTCCGGCCTTGGTGTGCTGCTTGATGGCGGCCAGGGTGGTGTGACCCTCGGCCACCGCCTGAGCGATGTCGCCTTTGGAGACGTCAAAGCAGGAGCAGATCTGGGCGCTTTCCGGCAGGGCATCCACCCCCAGCGTCGGTTTGGCTCCGGCGTAGGCGGGCAGGATCAGGGTGTCCGGGTGGCTCGGCAGCGGCAGGGCGTTGAGCATCATCTGCAGCAGGTTGCCGTAATCTTCCACGTCACCCACCAGCACGGCGCCGAGCAATCGGCTGTTGTCTTCGCTCACCACGATCTTCTTGTAGACGCCAGCCTGATCGTCCTGAAACACATAGCTGTGGCTGCCCGGGGTGCGGCCGTGAGCATCGCCGATGGAGCCGACGGAGACGCCGAGCAGTTTCAGCTTGGCGCTCATGTCTGCCCCTTCGAAGCGGCTGTCACCGCCGAGCAGATGGTCGACGGTGATCTGGGCCATCTTGTAGCCCGGCGCTACCAGCCCGAAGAAGCGGCCCTGCCAGGCGGCGCACTCGCCGATGGCATAGATGTCGGGGTCTGAGGTGAGGCAGTGATCGTCGATGACGATGCCGCCGCGCTCGGCGATGGCGAGATCACCGTAACGGCCGAGGGTATCTTGCGGGCGAATGCCGGTGGAGAAGACCACCACATCCACTTCCAGCTGGCTGCCATCGGCAAAGGCGAGGCGGTGTTTCGCCTGCTCACCGCCATGCATCAGGATCTCGCTGGTGCTCTTGCTGGTGTGCACCTGCACGCCCATGGATTCAATCTTGCGGCGCAGCAGCTGGCCGCCCTGACCGTCGAGCTGCTCGGCCATCAGTACCGGAGCAAACTCCACAACGTGGGTCTCGAGACCCAGCGCCTTGAGGGCACCGGCCGCTTCGAGGCCAAGCAGGCCGCCCCCGATCACCACCCCGCTCTTGCCACTCCTGGCGGCGCTGCGAATGGCTTTCAGATCCTCGATGGTGCGATAGACAAAGCACTCGTGGTGCTGGCTGCCCGCAATGGGCGGTACCCAAGGGTAGGAGCCGGTGGCCAGCACCAGCTTGTCGTACCCGACCACGGTGCCCTTGTTGGAGTGCACTTCGCGGTTGGCCCGGTCGATTTTTTTCACCGCTTCGCCGAGCAGCAGGCGGATGCCGTGCTTGTCGTAGAAGCCGGGTTTGACGAGGGAGAGATCTTCGCTGGTGTGATGGGAGAAGTAGGAGGAGAGATGGACGCGATCGTAGGCGGGACGGGGTTCTGCACCGAAGACGGTGATCTCGTAGCGGCCCGGGTCGGCCCGCTCGATCAACTCTTCGATGAAGCGGTGCCCCACCATGCCGTTGCCCACAACGACCAGTCTGACTTTGCTCATGATTGCCTCTAGTTTGGAGTAATAAAACATCATTCTGGGGCTAGGCTACCCAGTCAGTCGGGGCGGGCAATTGATGCAAATCAAGTGTCTATTTATATATCTCGTCAGGGGTAATTCGATAAAATTCAAAGATATACAAAAATAGGTATACCAGTTGATGATTTCTGCGCTGGCTCGGGGTGAGGGATGGTGGAGAGCAAGAGCGCTTTAGCAAAAGCCGGGGAGTGAAAACTTCTGGCGGAAAAAGGCCGGCCTCGCACTGGCGAGACCGGCATCAATGGGCATCAGCCGAGCAAGGCTGCGCGTCAGGCGATATGGCGGCGGAACATGGCGAGCGCCAGCGACAGGGTGACGCCGGCGATGGCGAGCAGCGGCCAGAGCAGGGGCCAGGCGGCCGACCAGTCAAACCCCTTGAGGAAGACCCCCTTGAGCAGCACGATGAAGTGGGTGAGGGGGTCGATGGCCGCCAGCCACTGGAACACCTGCGGCATGTTCTCCACCGGCGAGATGTAACCCGAGAGGATCACCGCCGGTACGGTGAAGGAGAAGACTCCGAGAAAGGCCTGCTGCTGGGTCGAGCAGAACGACGAGATGAAGAGCCCGATCCCGGCCAGTGCCAGCCCGTAGCAGACCATGCCCGCCATCAGCAGGCTGAGGCTGCCGGCAAAGGGGAGGTGAAAGACAAAACGGGCGGCCAGCGCGACTATGCACCCTTGCCCCACCGCCACCATGATGCCGGGCACCGCCTTGCCCGCCATGATCCAGCCTGCGGTGAGGGGGGAGACCAGCAGCTGATCGAAGGTGCCCTCCTCCCGCTCCCGCGCGACCGAGAGGGCGGTAACGATCAGACAGCCGGTGGTGGTGATGATGGCCACCAGCGCCGGCAGGATATGCCAGTGGAACTCGACGTTGGGGTTGTAGAGGTTGCGCACCGCCAGCTCGGGTTGCCCCTTGCCCTCACTTTGCCAGCGGGCGATCACCTGACTGATGTAACCCGCCGCCACCTGACCACCGTTGGAGCGACGGCCGTCGATAATCAGCTGCACCTTGGCCGGTTCGCCCCGCGCCAGCCGGCGCGAGAAATCCCCCGGAATAATCAGCCCGAGCAGCGCCTGCTGCCCGGTGATGGCATCGGTCATGCCCGCCTCGCCCTGCACCGGGATGATGGTGGTAAAGGCAGGCATATGGGTGAGGCGCTCCAGCAGCTCGCGGCTCTGGGCACCGCCATCCTGGTTGTAGATGGCCAGCGTGTTGCCGGTCACCTCCAGGGTGGCGGCGAACGGGAAGAGGGCGGTCTGCAGCAGCACCGGCATGATGAGCAGAAAGCGCCCCTGAGTATTGCCCATCAGGGCCTGCAGCTCTTTTCGGATCAGCCACCAGAGTCGGATCAGCATGGGTTACTCCAGAGTGCGCCGCGTCTTGCGGGCGGTCAGGGCCAGCCAGAAACCCGCCAGCAGCAGCAGACAGAAACCGTTGACCAGCAGGATCGAGAAGACGCTGCCCGCCTGATAGAGGGTCTGCAGGGAGCTCGCGAAGTAGCGGGCCGGAATGAGGTGAGTGATGGCCCGCAGCAGCGGCGGCATGCTGGCGATCTCGAACACGAAGCCCGACAGCATCACGGCGGGCAGAAAGGCGGCGATCAGCGCTGCCTGTGCGGCATTGAACTGGCTGCGCATCACGGTGGAGAGAAACAGCCCGAGTCCGAGGGCGCTGCCGAGAAAGACGCTGGTGACCAGAAAGAGCAGCAGCAGGGAGCCGCGCCATGGCACGCCCATCACCGTCACCGAGAAGAGCAGGCAGAGCAGCATGGCAATGATGCCAAGGCCATAGTAGGGCAACAGCTTGGAGAGCAGCAGCTCCCCCTTGGTGACCGGGGTGGCGAGCAGCGCCTCCATGGTGCCGCGCTCCCACTCCCGCGCCACCACCAGCGAGGTGAGCAGGGCCCCTATGATGGTCATCACCACCGCAATGGAGCCCGGTACCAGAAAGTTGCGGCTCACCAGCGCCGGGTTGAACCAGGCGCGGCTCTCTATCGACACCGGTATGGCGACCCCCTCGCCAGCGAGCCACCCCTGCCAGATCCCCTGCACATAGTTGGTGACGAAGTTGGCGGTGTTGGGCTCGGAGCCATCGGTCAGCAGCAGCGCCTGCGGCGTGCCATTGCCCTGACCGGCCATGGCGCGGGAGAAGCCGTCATCGATCACCAGCAGGCCGCGGATCTCGCCGCGGGCCAGACTGGCGAGCAGGGACTCCTTGCTCGGGCCGCTGTGGATCTCCAGCGCGGTAGAGCCGCGCAGGGCCTGCTCCAGCCGCACCGCCGGGGCGCCGCTGTCGGTACGCCAGATGCCGAGGCGCAGGTGGTCCACATCCAGATTGATGGCGTAACCCATTACCACCAGCAGTACCACCGGCATGATGAAGGCGATGAGGATGCTGCTCGGGTCACGGACGATTTGCAGCGTCTCCTTGCGGCAGAGGGCCAGCAGTCGCCGACGGTTGATGCTCATGCGTCCTCCTCGCTGGCCCGCTCGACCAGGGTGATAAAGGCCTCTTCCATTGTTGGCAAAGAACAGGTCGACAAGGAGCCGGTTGGCAAAGAGGTCGCCGCTTCTTTGGCGGCCAGCCCCTTGAGATCGTCCGGGGTGCCGAGGGCCAGCAGCTTGCCGCGATAGATGAGGGCGATGCGGTCGCAATACTCCGCCTCGTCCATAAAGTGGGTGGTGACCAGCACGGTGACGCCGTGGTCGGCCAGCGCGTTGATGTGCGACCAGAACTCGCGCCGGGTCACCGGATCGACCCCGGAGGTGGGCTCGTCGAGGAACAGCAGCGGCGGCTCGTGCAGCAGGGCGCAGGCCAGCGATAAGCGCTGGCGCAGGCCGAGGGGCAGGGATTCCGCCTTCTGATCGAGCCAGGGGGCGAGGGCAAAGGCAGTCACCATAGCGTCGATCCGCGTCTGCTGGTGGCGGCCGAACAGGCCGTAGATACCGGCGAAGAAGGAGAGGTTCTGCGCCACGGTGAGCTGCTTGTAGAGGGAGAACTTCTGTGCCATGTAGCCGAGGCGCTGGCGTGCCGCCGAGGGGCTGTGGGCCAGATCGATGCCGGTCACCAGCGCCTGCCCCTCGCTCGGGCGCAGCAGGCCGCACTCCATCTTGAAGGTGGTGGACTTGCCCGCCCCGTTGGGGCCGAGCAGGCCGAAGATCTCGCCGCGGCGCACCGCAAAGCTGACATCATCGGTGGCGGCAAAATCGCCAAAGCGCTTGGTGAGGTGGCGCGCCTCGATCACCGCCTCGGGGGAGACCCCCTGCGGCAGTTCGGCTTCCCGCATCCCGGCTGCCAGGCTCGACTCCCCGCCGGGGCCACCGCCGAGCAGGTCGATAAAGGCATCTTCCAGCCGGGGCTGGGCCGGTTGAAATGCGCCGTTGGCGAGATGTAGCTCCGGGAGCGGCGGGGGCGTCATGCCGGGGTGCAGCAGCAGGCGAACCCGCTCCCCCGCCACCGCGCCATCCATCACCGCCGAGTGAGCCAGTGCCCGGCGCAGCAGGGCGCGTCGCTCGCGGCCATCCAGCAGCCCCGCCTCCAGCAGCCAGCAGCGGCTGGCCATGGCCCCCATCAGATCGGCTGGCGTGCCGCTGGTGCGCACCTCGCCATCTGCCATCAGCAGCACGTGGTCGCACAGCTCTGCCTCGTCGAGATAGGCGGTACTCCAGAGCACCGTCATCCCCCCCTTGGCCAGCTCCCGCACCATCTGCCAGAGGGCGCGGCGGGAGATGGGATCGACCCCGACCCCCGGTTCGTCCAGCAGCAGCACATCCGGGGTGCCGAGCAGGGCGCAGGCCAGACCGAGTTTCTGCTTCATCCCGCCAGAGAGCTTGCCTGCCGGTCGTGCGGTGAAGCGGGCAAGGTCGGTGAAGGCGAGCAGCCGCGCGAAGGTGGGCGTACGTTCGGGCTCCAGTACGCCGCGCAAGTCAGCGTAGAGGGTGAGGTTCTCCAGCACGCTGAGATCCTCGTAGAGGCCGAACTGCTGGGGCATGTAGCCGAGGCGCTGGCGCAGCAGATCCCCCTCGCTCACCGGGTCCAGCCCCAGCACCCGGATGGTGCCCGCTTCGGGGATCAGCAAACCGGCCAGCAGGCGCAGCAAAGTGCTCTTGCCCGCGCCGTCGGGGCCGACCAGCCCTGTGATGCCGCCAGCCGGAATGGTGGCCGAGATGGCGTTGAGGGCGACCCGCTCACCAAAGCGTTTGGTGAGCCCCTCAAGGGAGATGGCGCAGCTCATGGCGCCAGCCTGACGGTGACCGGCATTCCTTGGCGCAGGGCCGGGTCGGGATCCTGCACCACGATGCGCAGCCGGTAGACGAGGTGGGTGCGAAGATCCGGCGTTTCCACCGATTTCGGGGTGAACTCGGCGGTGGGCGAGACAAATCCCACCACCCCGTGATAGGGCTGATCCGGCCGCGAGTCGGTGGTGAGGGTCACCTTGGCGCCGCTCGGGAAGTGGCCGAGCCAGGGCTCCTCCACATAGGCGCGCACCCAGACTGGCGCGGTCAGGGAGAGGTTGAAGGCGGTCGCTCCGCTCTGCACCATGCTGCCGTTCTCGACGGCGCGGCTGATGATGATGCCGTCGCTGGGGGCGGTCAGGCTGGCATCTGCCAGCGCCAGTTCGGCACTGGCGAGCGCCGCTTTGGCCCCTTCCAGCTGGGCATCGGACTGGGCAATTTCCTCCGGGCGGTAGCCGGTTTCGAGCTGGGCGAGCTGTTCGCGTGCGGAGCGCACCTGCGCCTGGGTCTGATCCCGCTGGGAGCGGGCGGTATCGAGCTGACCGCGTGAGATGGCGCCGGTGGCGGCCAATGCACTCTGGCGGCGCCACTGCTGGTCGGCCTCCAGCGCAGCGGCTTCGGCGGCGGCCAGTGCGGCCCGGGCACGGTCGGTCTCTTCGCTGCGATAGCCTTTGTGGATCAAGGCGTTGGCGGCAGTGAGCGCGGCCAGATTGGCGCGGGCGCTGTCGCGGCTGTGGGTGAGGGGAACCGGATCGAGGCGGGCCAGCAGTTGACCGGCTTTTACCCTATCCCCCTCATCGACCAGCACCTGATCGACGCGTCCGCCGACACGAAAGGCCAGATTGACGTCGCGAATATCGACGTTGCCGTAGAGGATGGAGCCGTCGGCCGGGCGCCCCTGCCACCAGAGGTAGCCGCCGATAACGGTTAGCAGCAGGGCTACGATTGCAATGCGTTGCTTCATACCGCTTCTCCTTGAGGATGGCTCTGCAACCAGAGGTAACCACTGAGAACGGCCAGCAGCAGGGCTACGATTGCAATGCGTTGTTTCATGCCGCTTCTCCTTCCTTCATGTCGGTGGGGCGCAGGCCGCGCAGGGCCCATACCAGCCGCTGTCTGGCGGCCTCGGGGTTGTCTATCTGGCTGATAAAGGGGGCGGCCTGTTCAGGCAGCCAGCCGAGCTGACGACCGCTGCCGGCGATAACCAGCGGTAGGCCGACCGACCCCATGATGAAGATCATCAGCTGGAGCGGGTGACCCGCGACCAGCGACCCTTCCGCCTGTGCCATCCGTACCTGTTCGATCAGCAGCAGGGGATGGCGGCGCGGCAGGCTGAGCAGAAAACGCTGGGCCGCCCCTTCGCCTGCCAGCGCATCGCCAAACAGGTGGTTGATAAAGCCGCGCTGGCGCGCCACCAGCCCGATCAGCGCCTCCATGGTGGCCTCGAACATGGCGATGGCAGAGGGGTAGGAACCTTTGGCTGCCACCGATTTGAGCTCGTCATAGAGGGGGGCGTACCAGAGCTCTACCAGCTCATCGATAAAGGCGTCGCGGTTGCCGAAGTGGTAGACAAAGGAGCCGAGGTTCACTTCGGCCGCCGCCGCCAGCTCGCGCACCGTCAGGCCGCGCAGCCCCTTCTCGGTGGCGATGGCGAGGCCGGTATCGAGCAGTTTCTGCCGGGTTGGATTCATCTTTCTGGTTCCTGCTGCACAGATTTATACATATGTATAAATCAATCACACAGAAGTTGATAGATCTTTTTTTGAGCAGATATCAGCAGGGATGAAAAACGGCGGGCATTCGAAAGGGATGGTTTGAAAACGTCTTTTGATTTAATGGGTTGCCGCAGATAAGGGCCAGAATCCGTGTAGATGACGGAGGCGGTGGAGAAATAAAAACGCCTCCAAAAGGGAGGCGTTTTCAGATCCATCGATCGCGCTTACAGAATAAAGCGGCTCAGATCCTCATCCTCGACAAGCGCACCGAGATGGGCGTTGACGTAGTCGGTGTCGATGACAAAGGTCTCGCCGGACTTCTCGGAGGCGTCGTAGGAGATATCTTCCATCAGGCGCTCCATCACGGTGTGCAGACGACGGGCACCGATGTTCTCGGTACGCTCGTTGACCTGCCAGGCCGCTTCGGCCAGACGGCGGATGCCATCCTTGGTGAACTCGATATTGACCCCTTCGGTGGCCATCAGCGCCTTGTACTGATCGGTCAGGGAGGCGTTCGGTTCGGTCAGGATACGCTCGAAGTCATCTGTGGTCAGGGCGGTCAGCTCGACGCGGATCGGCAGACGGCCCTGCAGCTCGGGGATGAGGTCGGACGGCTTGGCGATCTGGAAGGCGCCGGAGGCGACAAACAGGATGTGGTCGGTCTTGACCATGCCGTGCTTGGTGTTGACGGTGCAACCTTCAACCAGCGGCAGCAGGTCGCGCTGTACCCCTTCACGGGAGACGTCGGGGCCCGAGCTCTCGCCACGCTTGCAGATCTTGTCGATCTCGTCGAGGAAGACGATGCCGTTGTTCTCGACCGCGGCGATCGCTTTCTGCTTCAGCTCTTCCGGATTGACCAGACGGGCAGCTTCCTCTTCGATCAGCGCTTTCATGGCCTCTTTGACCTTGATCTTGCGCTTCTTCTTCTGGCTCTGGCCCAGGTTCTGGAACAGCCCCTGCAACTGGTTGGCCATCTCTTCCATGCCCGGCGGGGTCATGATTTCGACGCCCATCGGGGAGGCGGAGAGTTCCAGCTCGATCTCCTTGTCATCCAGCTGACCTTCCCGCAGTTTCTTGCGGAAGATCTGGCGGGTGTTGGAGTTGTCGGCTTTCTCTTCCTCACCCCAGGTGTTGCGCGGGTTGGGCAGCAGGGCGTCGAGGATGCGCTCTTCGGCGGCTTCCTCGGCGCGATATTTCATCTTCTCCATCTCGGTTTCGCGCACCAGCTTGATGGCGGCATCGGTCAGATCGCGGATGATGCTGTCTACTTCCTTGCCGACATAGCCCACTTCGGTGAACTTGGTCGCTTCCACCTTGATGAAGGGGGCGTTGGCCAGTTTGGCCAGACGACGGGCGATTTCGGTCTTGCCGACACCGGTCGGGCCGATCATCAGGATGTTTTTCGGGGTCACTTCATGGCGCATCTCTTCGTTGAGTTGCATCCGGCGCCAGCGGTTGCGCAGGGCAACGGCAACGGCACGCTTGGCATCGGCCTGACCAATGATGTGACGATCCAGCTCGTGGACGATTTCTCTCGGGGTCATCTCGGACATGATGGTGTTCCTGTATCCGGGGCGGGCAGTGCCCACCCCTTGGGAAATTGGGTTGGCTGGCGCCTTATTTGGCAACGTAGTCCAGCACTTCGATGGTGTGGTTGCCGTTGGTGAAGACGCAGATGTCGCCCGCAATCTTGAGGGACTTCTCGACAATGCTCCTGGCATCCAGCTCGGTGTTTTCCAGCAGCGCGATGGCGGCGGACTGGGCGAAGTTGCCACCGCTGCCGATGGCGATGAGATCGTGCTCCGGCTGCACCACGTCACCGTTGCCGGTGATGATGAAGGATTTGTGTTCGTCGGCCACGGCCAGCAGTGCTTCGAGGCGGCGCAGGGCGCGATCGGTGCGCCAATCTTTGGCCAGCGCCACGGCGGCGCGCTCCAGATTACCCTGATGGGCCTGCAGTTTTGCTTCGAAACGTTCGAGCAGGGTGAAGGCGTCGGCGGTACCGCCAGCGAAACCTGCCAGCACCTTGCCGTTATAGAGGCGATGAACCTTGCGGGCGTTGCCCTTCATGACGGTGTTGCCAAGAGAGACCTGGCCATCGCCACCGATGACGACCTGACCGTTGCGGCGAACTGAAACTATGGTAGTCACTTTACTTACCTCGCTTGAGCCGAATGACGGCCTGACTGTGCATGGCAAGAAAGATGGGGATGGCAAACGGGCTTTTCAACCCTGCCTTTGGTCGGGATAAACGGGGTAGCAATCAGGGTGGGTGCGAGTGACACCAAAAGAACAGGGCCGGGTGTTGCCACCCGGCCCTGCTGCAAACTGTCCGCATTATGTTGTTTCAGACCAGACTACCGCTTGGCACACGATCACAGTTTGGCCATTGAACGTCGCCGAGGGAGAACCATACAGCGTGTAGCCTTGAGCTAGTGCTTCGCTGACACGAAAACAAAATGCCGCGTCATCAGGCCCAGTAATCAAGCGGTAAACCGGAAGGCCATTTGGTGGCTGTTTCGAATTTGTCATGTTCTGGTTCTCTGCTGGTTCAGCCTGACAGTATGCTAACCCTTCTTGGCAATGCAGCCGCTGATGCCGGAGCTCTGCAGCTTGCCGTTGGCCGCGTCGGCGGCCGCCTTGCCGTTGAAGGGGCCCACCATCACCTTGTAGACCGTGCCGTTGGCCGTGTTGACCACCTGCAGGCTGGAAGAGAGACCGGCGGTGAAGGCGATACGTGCCTTTAGCGACTCTGCGGAATCCTGCGAGCGCAGAGCCGCGCACTGCATCATATAGCGACTGCTGTCGGCGGCTGCGGTCTGGGCTGGCGGGTTAGCCGCTTTGGCCTTGGCCGCTTCGGCCCGCTCCCGCTCCAGCTCGGCACGGATCTCCCGCTCCATTCGCTCCCGTTCGGCCTGGCGATCGATCACCTGTTCCCGAGCGCTGGCAACGGGCGCACCGTTGTCAGGCGTGGTCGCCGGATTGGTCTGATAGGGTTTGGACTGGCCGATGGGCGTCCCCGGTTGGGGAATGTCGGTCGGTACCGGTTGCGGCAGCTTTTCCGGCTGCAGGGTCAGAGTATCGGCGGGGGGCGGTGGCAGCACGCCCGGCTGGGGCGGTGGCTCGATAACATCGACCTGCTTGTTCTCAAGCCGTTCGATGTAGCTCCACTTCTCCTGTGGCAACCCGTTGTTCTGTGGTTTTGGCTTGTTGGCCTTTACCTGCTCTTCGATGGTGGGGGCGTCGCTGCCCTTGCCATTGATCATGTAAAGGAAGCCACCAAAGCCTGCCAGCAGTGCCACGACCAGCAGCACTGGAATAACAGGAAAGCGGCGCGGAGCCGCTTTCTTGGTATTGCGGCCACCCGCCCGACGTCGTGGGCGGCTGCCGACATAATCCCGGGTTGCCATCTATTACATGCGCTCCAGGGGATGGATGCCCAGTACGCCGAGGCCCAGTTTCAGCACCTTGGCGGTGGCGGCGCACAGCAGCAGACGGCTCTGACGGGTTGCCTCGTCCACGCCATCCTTGTTGATCGGGCAGGCTTCATAGAAGGTCATGAAGTTGCCGGACAACTCGTACAGGTAGGTACAGAGCAGGTGTGGCATGCCTTTGTCGGCCACGCCGTTGACCGCGTCGGAGAACTGGATCAGCTTCTGGGCCAGCACCTCTTCGGCTTCCTCGTTCAGGGTCACATTGCCGGTAAGGGTAGCGGCATCGACGCCAGCCTTGCGGAAGATGGACTGGATACGGGTGTAGGCATACTGCAGGTAAGGGGCGGTGTTGCCTTCAAAGGAGAGCATCAGATCCCAGTCGAAGATGTAGTCGGTAGTGCGGTTCTTGGAGAGATCCGCATACTTGACCGCGCCCATGGCGATGGCGTTGACCACCTGGGCTTTCTCTTCGGCAGAGAGGTCGCTGTTGCGGCTCTCCAGCAGGGCGGCGGCGCGCTCTTCCGCTTCGTTCAGCAGGTCGACCAGCTTGACGGTGCCACCGGAGCGGGTTTTGTAGGGACGACCATCCTTGCCCAGCATCATGCCAAAGGCGTGGTGCTCGAGCGGCACGGATTCCGGCACATAACCCGCCTTGCGGGTGATGGTCCAGGCCTGCATCAGGTGCTGGTGCTGACGGGAGTCGATGAAGTACATCACCCGGTCGGCGCCCAGAGTTTCGTAACGGTATTTGGCACAGGCGATGTCGGTGGTGGTGTAGAGGAAACCGCCATCGCTCTTCTGGATGATGACGCCCATGGCCTCGCCATCCTTGTTCTTGAACTCGTCCAGGAAGACAACGGTGGCGCCTTCGCTCTCGACCGCCAGCCCCTTGGCTTTCAGGTCGGCAACGATCTCCGGCAGCATGTCGTTGTACATGGACTCGCCCATGATGTCCTTGTTGGTCAGGGAGACATTCAGGCGGTCGTAGTTGCGCTGGTTCTGCTCCATGGTCATGTCGACCAGCTTCTTCCACATGGTACGGCAGTACTCGTCGCCACCCTGCAGTTTCACCACGTAGTTACGGGCGCGCTCGGCGAAGGCTTCGTCTTCGTCGTAGCAACGCTTGGCCTGGGTGTAGAAGGCTTCCAGGTCGCGCAGCTCCATGTCGGAGGCGTTCTCGTTGGCCATCTTCTCCAGATAGGCGATCAGCATGCCGAACTGCGTACCCCAGTCACCGATGTGGTTGGCTCGCACCACCTTGTGGCCGAGGAACTCCAGCGCACGAGCGGCTACGTCACCGAGTACGGTGGAGCGGATGTGGTGCACCGCCATCTCTTTGGCTACGTTGGGGGCGGAGTAGTCCACCACCACGGTTTGTGGCGTGGGCAACCGTACGTTGGCGTTGGCAGAGGTCACCATGGCCTCGACCTGACCGGCCAGCCAGCGCTGGTCGAAGAAGAAGTTGATGAAGCCGGGGCCGGCGATCTCGACCTTGGCGATCAGGTCGGAGGCAGGCAGGTGCTCGATGATGGCCGCCGCCAGCTCACGGGGATTCTTGCGGGCCGGCTTGGCCAGCAGCATGGCCAGGTTGGTGGCCAGGTCACCGTGAGCTTTTTCCTTGCATCGGTCTACTTGCACGCGGGCTTCCAGGTCCGCCGGCAGGACGCCTGCTGACTTGAGATTGGCTACCGTTTGTTCAAGTAGATGATGAATATGCTCTTTCATAACTGACCACCAAGGTTGCGCGTCGAAAAATGACTGATATATAAGGGCGTGAATTTTACCCGCATCGGCTCGAGAAAACTATAGGGATGACCCGCCGCTCGCTGTCGGGCGGATATTTCACTGCGTTTGGCGCCATATTCCAGAATATTGGACGGAAATTATGGTGCTTATCCATTTCTACTGCATATCGAAGCGCCTTGTCCAGGCTATTTCCCCTGATTGTTAAGGGTTTTTCCCGACACTGATCTCCCGCTGGCTGTTGCACGTACCTAGAGTCGTAACCCAGCAAGGAGTTTGTGATGCGACTGGCACTGTTTCCCCTATCAGCCCACCTGCTGCCCGGCGGCATCATGCCGCTGCGGATCTTCGAACCCAGATACCTGCGGATGGTGGCCGAAGCGGGGGAGGCGGGCTTTGCCCTCTGCATGGTGGATCCGCGCCAGCCTGACGCCCTGCGCAACATGCTGCCCATCGCCACCCGGGTCAACGTCATCGACTTCGACCGGCTGCCGGACGGCATGCTGGGGATCACGGTGCAGGGGGTGGAGCGGCTGCAGATAGAGGATCTGTGGCAGGAGCAGGATGGCCTGCGCATCGGTGAGGTAACCTCGCTGCCGGCATGGCCGCCCCGGCGGCTCCATCCCGATCAGCTGCCACTGGCCGATGCGCTGCGGGAGGTGTTTGCCGACTATCCCGACTATGCCGCCCTCTATCCCGCCCCCCGCTGGGACGATGGCAACTGGGTGGCACAGCGCTGGCTGGAGGTGCTGCCGATCCCCCCCGAGCAGAAGCAGCTGCTGCTGGCCGCCGCCGACAATCAGCCCGCCATCGCCCTGCTCAAAGGAGTGCTGGTGGCCAGTCACTGATTTTTTTCTGAACTGCTGATCTGCCAGCGCCGCAGAGCCGTATTAGTCATTACCACAGCATGTTCGACAGCACACCAAAGGGATGGCGCAATGGCATATACTGGCCAACCACACTCGACCATACGCAGGACTTCGCCCGTGATGGATAACTCGGATGGCGACCTCAAATCTCTGCTGATCAGGGTGGCAGAGCAGGCTGACAAGGCTGCTTTTGCCCGCCTGTTCCAACACTTTGCGCCGCGCATTCGCAGCTATGGGCTGCGCCATCTCGGCAGCGAGGCCAACGCCATGGAGCTGGTGCAGGAGACCATGCTGCTGGTATGGCAGAAGGCGCGCCTCTACCACCCCGAGAAGGGGGCGCCGACCACCTGGATCTATACCGTGATGCGCAACCAGTGCTTCGATCTGCTGCGCCGGCGCCGTGCCAGCAAGGAGGATCTCTGTGCCGAGGAGCTGTGGCCGGTGCTGGAGTTTCAGGCCGAAGAGGAGCATCTGAGTGGAGGGGAGGATGCCGTGCTGACCCGTCAGATGGCCCACTATCTGGGCACCCTGCCTGAGCCGCAACAGCAGGTGGTACGTGGCATCTATCTGCAGGAGTTCTCCCAGCAGGAGCTGGCGGAGCGCCTTGGCGTGCCGCTCGGTACTATCAAGTCCCGCCTCAGACTGGCGCTACAGAAACTGAAAGAGCAAGTGGAGCAAGGCCATGATTAAAGCCCATCCAACCGACCCTATGCTGCGCGCCTTCGCCGCCGACGAGCTCCCTCTGCCGCTGGCGGTCGGGCTCTCCGCTCACTGCGAGCTCTGCCCCGATTGTGCTGCCCGATTGAAAGCATTTGAGGAGGAGCTGGCGCAGCAATATCTTGCCTCGCTAGCAGAGCCTGAGTTGGCCTCCCACGATGAAGTGGCGCTGGACGTCGGGTTTGACGCCATGCTGGCGGATATTCTGGCGCAGCCCGAACCGGTTGCCGCACCCGTTACCGATCTGCCCCGAGCCCAGCCGGCCGAGCTCGAAGTGGCCGGTCACGCCTATCGTTTGCCACGGGTGTTGGCCCGCTACCGTTCGCCCAAGTGGCGCCATATCGGGGCCATTCGTCAGCAGAGTTTGCCGCTGGACGAGATGGGGACACGCGCCAGTCTGCTCCATATCGAAGCGGGCGGCCGTATCCCCGAGCACACCCATCAGGGCTATGAGCTGACCCTGCTGCTGGCGGGCAATATTCAGGATGGCGATACCCTTTACAAGGCGGGTGATTTCATCTGGCGCGATGCCAGCCATTCCCACAGTCCGCATACGCCGGACGGTTGCCTCTGCTACACGGTGCAGGATGCGCCGGTGCAGTTCACCAAGGGGCTGTCACGGCTGCTCAATGGCATCAGTCAGCACCTCTACTAAACGGTGTGAGCCAATAGAAAAAGGGACCAGTTTGGTCCCTTTTGTCATTTCATTGCTGGTGGCCGGTCAGGCGACAAACACCAGATAGACGGCGAATGCCACGACAAAGCGGTAGATGGCGAACGGGATAAAGTCGATGCGGCGGATCAATGTCAGGAAGGTCTTGATCGCAAACATCGCTACCACGAAGGCGGTGATAAAGCCCACTGCAAACATCGGGAAGTCGGCCATCGAGAGGAAATCGCGGCTCTTGTAGAGATCAAGCCCGCTGGCCGCCACCATCATGGGCACTGCCATGATGAAGGAGAACTCGGCGGCGGCGTGACGGCTGATCCCCATCAGCATGCCACCACTGATGGTGGCGCCGGAGCGTGAGAAGCCTGGCCACAGCGCCAGACACTGGAACAGACCGATGCCGAACGCCTGTTTGTAGCTGATGTCATCCAGAGTTTCAGCTGTGACGGCCGGGCGGAACTTCTCGGCGATGATGAGCAGGATGCCCCCCGCGACCAGCGCGTACATTACGGTCTGTGGACCAAACAGGTTGGCCTTGATCCAGCTGTGGATGGCCAGACCGACCACGATGGCGGGCAGCATGCCGAGGATGACGTGGATCAGCGACAGGGTGGCATGATCCCGGGACGGCTTCTGGCCAAAGTGGATGCCAATCAGGCCAAACAGGCGGCGCCAGAAGACGGCGACTACGGCGAGGATGGAGCCAAGCTGGATCACCACTTCGAAAGTGGCAGCCTTGGGCCCTTCAAAGCCCAGCAGATGGCCGACGATAATCATGTGGCCGGTGGAGGAGACGGGGAGGAACTCGGTCAGCCCCTCGACGACGCCCAGAATAAAGGCGACCAGCAGGCTATAGGTGTCAGTCATCGAACAAACAATCCTTAACTTCGTTGATGTAAAACGCCCCGGGAGGGTCTCGGGGCGGCTTATCTTGCTCGATAGTGACTGCTGAGGCTATGTAAAAATCATGAAACCTTTAAGTCAGTCGCGGATAAAACGGTAGCGGGTCTGGTGGTGATAACGCCCGCCCGGTAGCAGCCAGGGGTTGCCCAGCTCGGGCCGATTGGGGCTGTCCGGCAGTTGTTGCGCCTCAAGACAGAAGCCGTCGTGATCCCCGAGTGCCAGCCCCAGGTTGTATGAATGCTCATCAGTTCCTTTCGTTACGTAGCTTGAGCATCAGGACGGCGCAGGCCAGAGCGAGAGTGATGCTGTTTGCTATGGTGATGGGCATGTCGTTAGTGCGCAGGCCGTAGATCAACCATAGAAGTACGCCACAGCTGAAGGCCAGATACATATTGGTTGAGATGGCCCTGGTTTCTTGGGTCTTTATTATGTGTATAACTTGCAAGGCAAAAGATCCTGTGGTCAGAAAGGCTGCACAGAGACCGAGGTTGGCGGTGTCGAGCCAGAAAACCAGAACGCAGAGAGCGATTGGCACAATAACGATATTGTGCCAGAAATAAACCGACAAATTTGAACTCCTCAAAGACCAATGGAGGCAATGGATATTTATTATCGTGTAATATACTTCAGCAAAAGTTTACCCAGTGGCTTTCGATGATTCATGTAACTTATGTTGATTGCTTTTCCTATGCGCAATGCAACGAAAAAATAATTCATCAATCATTGTAGTTTTCATTTTCTTGAATGGAATTTGCCAGTCAAGTTGAATGGATAGAGGCGCTCAATTCGACTGGCGTATATTTTATGGTAAAGCATTCATTTTTTTATGTTAAAGAGACGAAATGGATCGCCATTTATTTAGAGCATGACGTACTTTGGCGTGCTTATCTTCGGTGAAATTGTAGCGGGTCATGATCATCACCCGTAATATGCTACCCAATATCGGCACAAGTGATATACAGATAAATAGTCCGTCCATCGTAGCCTGAGTCTGTGCCGCATTCGGTTGATAGCCAAGCCAGATCAGCAGGGTACCGGAAATACCACCTGCGATGGCCCAAGCCAGTTTGCCGGTAAAGGTCTGCCCCGAGAACGCGATGGCAGCGCAACGGCGGCCAGACTTTAGTTCTGCATATTCGATGGTCTCACTCAACATGGCCGAGATAAGCGGATTGGTGATGACGTTGGCCGCATGGATCAAGGCGAGGAAGCCGAACACCATTATCAGACTGTCGTAGCCTGTCGTATAGAAACCGATGCGTAATGCAATCTCCAGCAGAGTGAGTAGCAGGAAGAGATCACGTTTCCTGAGCTTGCTGGTCAATATCGGCATCAGCATACAGGCCATAGAGGTTGCCACACCGATAGAGCCCATCACCGAGAGCAGCCCGGCATCACCCATGTTGTAGGTGAAGAAGAAAATGTAGAGCCCGGTGGCCAGATTAAAGAACACGTTACAGAAGAAGGCGCCAAGTACATACGCCAACGGTTTGTTGGAACGCAGGACGCGGAAAGAGTCCCTAATGGTGATCTTGTCATTCGGATTGGGCTTGATGCGCTCTTTCATCTGGCTTGCTCCGAGCACCATCAGTGGCAGGGCGATCAGCATCAGGCAGATGGCACCTTCCATGTAGCCCTTGGTGCTGCTGGTTGCAGCAAACAGTTCGGTGAGCTTCGGGAATATGATGGAAGCACTGCCAATGCCGATATTGACGCCCAACATGGCGACGGTTACGGCCTTGGCTCGCTCCTGTGGCTCTTGGCTCATGACCGATGACATGGTCCAGAAAGGTACATCAGACAAGGTGTATATCATCCCCCACGCGATATAGGTGACTGCTGCATAAGCTACCTTGGTGGTCATGGGTAAATCCATGCCAATGAAGCTGAGAGAGGTGATCCCGGCAATCAAGAAGGGAACGAAAAGCATATATGGCGTGAATTTGCCACGTTTGAAATTAAGAGTGTCCATATAACCAGCGATAATAGGATCGTTGATGGCATCCCATACTCTGGCAATGAGGAAAATAGCCCCAGCTGCAGCGGGCGATATTCCAAGGATATCGGTGTAAAAATAGAGGATAAATGATCCCACCAGGCCGAAACTGAGGCATTGCCCGACGGCATAGCTGAAATATCCCACCAGCTCTCTATTGTGTATCTTTTGATCTGTCATCTGCCAACCTTTCCCAACATGAATGTGTTGTGAGGGGCGCCACTAGGGTGGCGTCCTCTTTTGCGTTATGAACGGGTCAATGTGCGGAGCAGTTCTATTTCACTGGCAGAGTAGGGGGTACCATCCTCCTCCAGCAGGTCGTGAAACCAGACCCTGCGGAAATCGGGGTCGATATTGCGAACGAAAGGCCATGGCAAGTGAGTTTGCGTCTTCCCTTTTACCAGACCCCATTGATAGGCACCTATTTTTAACTCTTTGAAGAGTGGCAGTTGTTGTTCCATCACGCTGCCGACATGCCTGGCCAGCCACTCTGTGCAGAGGAGCGGGCGGCGATATTTGCTGACCACATCCAGAGAGATTTTCAGCCCCTCCATACGCTGATAGGAGTGGAAAGTGATGACATCCGATAGCTCCATAGCGCGCAGGTCGGTCGGATGAGTAAAGGTGTTTTCCGGAGTAAATTCCGAATCCCCCTGACCGATGCTGTAGGGTGCATGCCACGCGCCGACGGTGAGTGGCTGGGAGGGGTTCTCTTCTCGGGCCCAGACAAAAGCCAACTCCATCAGATAGTGGGCATATGTCTCCAGCGACTCATCGAAACGCACCTCGACATCGCCTTCCGAAAAGATGCCCCGGTTGGTCGGCTCATTGTACAGATCCCAGATAAAGATCCGCTCATCCTGTGCAAATGTACGTATCAGGTCGCGAATATAGTGTTCCACTTCGCGCCATTGGGTCGGGTCAATGACGACATTCCGACCGGGACTGGCCGCCGCCTGGCTATTGTGTACATCTTCCCGAGGTGGTTGCTGGCGGCCCAGATAGGGGTGATCGCCGGAGAAGCCACAGTCATCCATCAAGGTCATCATCACGCGGATATTGTGCTTGCTACACAGGCCAAGGAACTGCTCAATGCGCGCGAGCAGGCCATCCCGATCATGCTGCCAGACGATAAAGGGCAGATTGGTTCGCAGGGTGTTGTAGCCCAGTTTGTTGGCCCAACCCAGTTCCTGGTCAATGGTGACTGGGTCGAAGGTTTCTCCCTGCCACATTTCGGTCCAGTTGACCGCTGTGCGGGGGAGATAGTTGAAGCCCAATAGCCAAGGTTGTTTGTTCCACCATTGCCAAGCTCGTTCTGTTGACCACTGTTGTATCGCCATCGGATATCCTTGCAACTAATTATTTAAGCTTACAGCAATTAATATTAGCTAATATCTTTAGTTGCAAATCATGAAGGATAGAATTCAGGGATTAGTCACAAAATGAACAAATTTAGGGGGTTAACAGGCATAGCTGGCGAGCCATCTGTACTCGGGACGATAACCGAAAACCCTCTATCGTCCTTGTGGGCTGTTGTGCTGCTTGCTCATGTCCGTAATCATGAGTCATGATAAAAGATAAATAATTAATATTATTATCTGGGCGGTACTGCTCAAACTATGGCCATATCAATGAATAGTAAACGCATCACCATGAGCGCCATCGCAGCAGCTGCAGGTGTCTCCCAATCAACGGTTTCACTGGTGCTCAATGGTTCAACCACCATCAAACTGGCGGAGGAAACGCGGCGTAGAGTGCTTGAAAAAGCGGCCGAACTGGGTTACCAGCATAAGCGAGCTGAACATCTACCCAAGGGACCATCTGCTAGAAAAATAGCTTTTGTTTTCAATGGTCTGACTCCATATGACCCTTTTCTGGATGCGATCAATGCCTGCAATGAACGCGCTTGGGAGGCAGATCGCATGCTGGTTACATTCGATTATCGCAACAGCGCGGAGCTCACCAAGTTGATCGAGCAGGAGATCAATCAGGGGGATTATCTGGGGATGATTTTTGCCTCTTCCATGACACGACAACTTGCCGAGATGGAGCTCTCCCCGCAGGTGCCTACCGTTTTGCTCAACTGCTACCTGGAGGGCAGTGGCTCGTCCGAGAGTTATTCCATCCTGCCTGCTGATAAGCTGGCGGGTTACAAGGTGACGGCGCACCTGTTGGAGCAAGGCTGCAAACGAGTGGCTCTTATTCAGGGGGAGCCATGGATGGAGGCAAATAGTCTGCGGCTGGAGGGGTATCGTCAGGCGTTGATCAATCACGATTTGATACCGGATCCACAATGGGTGCGTGTGGGCAACTGGTCGCTACATGAGGCTTATGAACAGACTCGGCAACTGCTGGCGCTGCCTCAGCCGCCTGATGGTATCTTTTGTTGCAGTGATTACATGGCTCAGGGTTGTTACCAGGCGATAGCCGAGGCGGGATTGCGCATCCCGGAAGACATTCTGGTGGCGGGCCATGATAACCAGATGCTGGCCTGCGAAATGGAGCCCCCTTTGAGTTCTATCGAACTACCTTACGACGAGATGGGTAAACTGGCGGTGGACACCTTGTTGCAACTGGCCCAAGGAGAGAAGCCCATCGCTTTACTGATGAAGCTGGAAGGGGAGTTGCTGATCCGTGCCTCGACCAAGGGTCAGCCAGTTAACAAAATTTGATCCTCTCTCGAAAACCTGTTGCGTAGTGGTTCCTTATGCCACAGGGCGTGCCCATATGTTCCCGTCATGCCTGCCAAGTTGTGTGGTTGGCGGTAAGAATGTAAATGGGTACTCAATGACTTTACCCGACACGAGCAGGTCAACGTCACTCTGAAAGCCATACACCCATCAGCACTGCACGCGGTGGCTGATATCGTAATGATGCCAAGCCGTAGCATGCTTCTTTCTTGGTTGTGTTGAATAAGCCGGGCGGGAGAGATGCGACAAAGGGGCGCCTTGACGCGCCCCTTCAGTGGGTCAAGCCATAACCGGAATGAGCCGATAACGGGTTATGTGCTGATAGCGTTCTCCTGGCTCCAACCATGGGTTACCTAATTCTGGACGGTTCGGACTATCTGGCACTTGCTGTGCTTCCAGGCAGAGCCCCTGATAGTTGCCCCAATGTCCCCCCCCGCGTTTTGGGGTGCCAGCCAACCAGTTGCCGGTGTAGAGCTGGACGCCTGGCTGATTGGTGTACATCTCCATACACAGGCTGCCATCCCCTGCCATCAGGGTGGCTTGTGGTGAGGGCGAGGCATCAACAAACAAGAAACAGTGGTCGAATCCCAGACATTTTTTTTGCTGCGCATGGGCCATCCACTGTTCTCCGACCCGCTTGCCATGGCGTAGATCGAATACTCCTTCGACCGGCGCAATGCCAAGCGGCAGCGAGTGTTCATCGGTTGGCAGATAGCGGTCTGCATTAATGATGATGTGGTGATCACGCACATCACCACCATCCAGGTTGAAATAGGCATGGCTGGTGAGATTGACCGGGGTCGGAGCATCTGTGGTGGCGCTCAGCTCGATCACCAGATCGGTCTGTTCCAGCCGGTATTCTACGGTGACGTCCAGATTACCAGGGAAACCCTGTTCGCCATCGGCCAGCCGAGTTTGCAGACGGATGCGATCTTCCGCCAGCCCGTCCAGTTGCCACTCCCGGTTGTGCAGAGAGTCACAGCCCCCGTGCAGGCAGGTGGTGCCCTCGTTGGCGTCTAGTTGCCACTCTTGCCCTGCTCGCTCTAGGCGGCCGTTGCCGATACGATTGGCAAAACGTCCTACTATCGCCCCCAAATAAGAGCGTTGATTGGGGTAATCCAGCGGATCACAAGCCAGCAGCACATTGCGATAGATGCCATTGACCGGGATCTCGAGGGCGGTGAGCGTTGCCCCGAAATCGAGTACGCTCAACCGCAGGCCGGCTGCATTTTGCAGATGGAACTCTTTCATGCGATGCCCCCTGCACCGGCGCTGGCAGAGCAGACGTAGCAGTCGGCCTTGAGGCCCGAGATGGCCGGATACTCCGCCTCGACGGCGGCAATCACCTCGGCCACTTTCTCCGGGCGCAGCAGGGCGACTACACAGCCACCGAAGCCGCCGCCGGTCATCCGCACGCCGCCATCTGTGCCGATTTTAGCCTTGATGATCTCCACCAGACCATCGATGGCGGGTACTGTGATCTCGAAGTCGTCGCGCATGGCGGCGTGTGATTCGGCCATCAGCTCGCCGAGTCGGGTCAGATCGTGGCTCGCCAGTGCATCGGCGGCCGCTAGAGTGCGGGCATTTTCCCCAACGATGTGGCGAGCACGACGATAGCAGGCCTCATCCAGCCCGGCCTTGCCCGCTTCCAGTCCGGTCAGATCGAGATCGCGCAGCGCCTTGACCCCGTAGTGGCGGGCGGCCGCTTCGCACTGCTGGCGGCGGGTGTTGTATTCGCTATCCACCAGACCCCGGCGCACATTGGAGTTGACGATCAGCACCGCCAGATCGGTGGGCATGGGGATGAGGCGGGTCTCCAGCGAGCGACAGTCGAGCAGCAGGGCGTGGTCTGTTTTGCCGCTGGCGGAGATCATCTGATCCATGATGCCGCAGTTGCAGCCGACGAACTTGTTCTCCGCCTGCTGACCGTTGAGGGCGATCTCGGCCTGGCTGATGTCGAGCCCCAGCGCCTCCTTGAAGGCCTGACCGATGGCCACTTCCAGCGAGGCAGAGGAGGAGAGCCCCGCCCCCTGCGGTACGTTGCCGGAGACCACCAGATCGAGGCCGCGCAGGGCATAACCGCGCTCCTGCAGATACTTCACCACGCCGCGGATGTAGTCGCTCCAGCGTTGGCTCGGGTGGTGCTCGATGGGCTGGTCGAGGTCGAACTGGTCGCGCTGGTTGTCGTAGTCGGCGGCGATCACCTGCACTTGCCGGTCATCGCGCAGGCCAATGGCGACGCAGGTCTCGTAGTCGATGGCGCAAGGCAGCACGAAGCCGTCGTTGTAGTCGGTATGTTCACCGATGAGGTTGACGCGGCCGGGGGCGCGCACCAGCAGATCGGGCGCTTTGGCAAATTGCTCGGCAAAAACGGTGCTGACGCGTTGGCTGGGGGTCATAGGGCCTCCTCATTGGTGTGACTGGTCTGGTTGTAGTGAATGGGGCTCAGAGCGCGCAGCCGCTCGGCAGCCTGCTCGGGGGTAAGGTCACGCTGGGTTTCGGCCAGCATCTCGAAGCCCACCATAAATTTGCGCACGGTGGCGGAGCGCAGCAGCGGCGGATAGAAGTGGGCATGCAACTGCCACGCCTCGGGGCAATCCGATTTGGGCGGGGCAAAGTGCCAACCCATGGAGTAGGGGAAGCTGCACTCGAACAGGTTGTCGTAGCGGCTGGTGAGCTCCTTGAGCGCCACTGCCAGATCCTGTTGCTGGGCCTGGGTCAGGTTGAGCATGGAGGGGACGTGCGCCTTGGGCAGCAGCAGGGTTTCGAACGGCCAGGCGGCCCAGAAGGGAACTATGGCGAGCCAGTGCTCGGTCTCCACCACGATGCGCGAGCGATCCGCCAGCTCCCGCTCGACATATTCCAGCAGCATGGGGCGGCCCTGCTCGGCCAGCCAGTCGCGCTGGTGCTGCTCTTCGCGGGCGATCTCGTTGGGCAGGAAGTCGCTGCCCCAGATCTGGCCGTGGGGGTGCGGGTTGGAGCAGCCCATAACGGCCCCTTTATTTTCAAAGACCTGCACCCATTCCCACTGGGCCGACAGCTCGGCGACCTGATCCATCCAGGTGGTGATCACCCCCTCGATGGCGGGCAGCGGCAGCTCGGGCAGGGTCTTGCCGTGATCCGGCGAGAAGCAGATGACCCGGCTGGTGCCGCGGGCGGCTTCCAGTTTCAGCAGGGGATCGCTGGCGCTATCGGCGGCCGGGGTATCCTGCATCAGGGCGGCGAAGTCGTTGGTAAAGACGAAGGTGCCCTTGTAGTCGGGGTTGATGTCGCCAGTGACCCGGGTGTTGCCGGCACAGAGGAAACAGTCGGGATCGTGTGCCTGTTTGGGGGCCTGACTCACCTTCTCCATCTGTCCCTGCCAGGGGCGCTTGGCCCGGTGGGGGGAGACCAGCACATACTGGCCGGTCAGCGGGTTGAAGCGGCGATGGGGATGATCGACGGGATTGAACATCATCTCTCCTGAATAATGTATTGAAAAATAAAGTCGTTTATTGCTGGGGAGCAGGCAGGCCTACTCTTCGTAACCGTTCGGATTAGCGGATTGCCAGCGCCAGCTGTCGGCGCACATGGCGTCGATGTTGCGGGTCGCCCGCCAGCCCAGCTCGCGCTCGGCCTTGGCTGGATCGGCCCAGCAGGCGGCGATGTCGCCCGGGCGACGCGGCTCGATGCGAAATGGCAACGGCTTGCCACAGGCAGCAGAGAAAGCGGCGACCAGCTGCAACACGCTCTGGCCCTCGCCGGTGCCCAGGTTGTAGGTGTGCACGCCACCCTTGCCGGCGCAGTGTTGCAGCGCCTTGACATGCCCTTCGGCGAGATCCATCACGTGGATGTAGTCGCGCACACCGGTGCCGTCCGGGGTGGGGTAATCGTTTCCAAAGACCGACAGGCAGTCGCGACGGCCGATGGCGACCTGGGTGATATAGGGCATCAGATTGTTGGGGATCCCCTGCGGGTCTTCACCCATGGTGCCCGATTCGTGGGCGCCGACCGGATTGAAGTAGCGCAGCTGGGTCATGCTCCAGTGGGGCTCGGCCAGCTGCAGATCCTCGAGGATCTCCTCGATGATCAGCTTGGAGCGACCGTAGGGGTTGGTAGCACTGCGGGGGAAATCCTCGCGGATCGGCAGGCTGGCGGGATCACCGTAGACGGTCGCCGAAGAGCTGAACACCAGATTGTGCACCCCGGCCCGTTTCATCGCCTGCAGCAGGGTGAGGGTGCCGCCGAGGTTGTTCTCGTAGTAATCCAGTGGAATGCGAGTCGACTCACCGACCGCCTTGAGGGCGGCAAAGTGGATCACTGCGTCGATCTGCTGTTCGGCGAAGATCCGGTCCAGCAGGGCGGCATCGCGAATATCCCCTTGATAGAAAACGGGTTGTTGGCCGCTGATAGCCGCGACTCGAGTCAATACGCTGCGCTTGCTGTTGCAGAGGTTGTCGACCACCACGGGATTCATGCCTGCCGCTTGCAGGGCCAGACAGGTGTGGCTGCCGATATATCCGCAACCGCCGGTGACCAGAACGTTCATCTTGCTCTCCACTGAAAAGTGTCTGGAAGCAGTCTAGCCGAGGGGGTGGCGACCAAACTGTGAGCTTGCTTGCAAAACAGTGTAAACGATTACACCGTTTCTGTGGTCATCCTGACGGCAGATATGCGTTTCACCTCTGTTTTCAATGGGTTTGCTGGGTATAATGGCGCTCTATTGCACAGTGAAATAAGTGAAAACAGTATGAGCACCATCAAGGATGTCGCCCGTTTGGCCAATGTGTCAGTGGCAACGGTTTCACGGGTGATGAACAACTCCCCCAAGGCCAGCGCCGCGTCTCGCGAAGTGGTGCAGAAGGCCATGGCCGAACTGGGCTACACCCCCAACGCCAACGCGCGGGCACTGGTGAGCCAGACTTGCGACACCATGGGGGTGGTGGTCGGTGACGTGGCCGATCCCTTCTTCGGTGCACTGGTGAAGGGTGTCTCCGGCATCGCCGTCGAGCAGAACCTCCACCTGCTGATGGGTAACGGTTTTCACAAGGCGCGTCAGGAGCGTGAAGCGATCGAGCTGCTGATCGGCAAGCGCTGCGAGGCGCTGGTGGTGCACAGCAAGGCGCTGAGCGACGAGGAACTTTACGATTACGCCATGCGGGTGCCCGGTATGGTGCTGATCAACCGTGATATTCCTGCCCTCAAGGGGCGCTGCATCGCCCTCAACAACCGGTTGGGTGCGGCTACGGCGACTCGCCACCTGATCGAACTGGGTCACCGCCATATCGCCTTTATCAGCTCGGATCACGCCATCGAGGATGCCACCTTGCGTTTGCAGGGTTATCAGGATGGGCTGATGGAGGCTGGTCTGGCTGCCGATCCCGAGCTTATCGAGAGCGGCACGCCGAACGAGGAGGGGGGCGAGCGCGCCATGCTCAACCTGCTGGCCAAGGGGCTCAAGGTGACCGCCGTGGTGGCCTATAACGATGCCATGGCGGCGGGCGCCATCTCTGTGCTGGCGGACAACGGCCTGCGAGTGCCGGAGGAGGTTTCGGTGGTGGGCTTCGATGACATCATCTATGCCAGATATTTGCGCCCCAAGCTCTCCACCATGCGCTATCCCATCGAGCTGATGGCGGCCCAGGCAGCCAAGCTGGCCATTCAGCTGGCGGCGGGGGAGAGTGACGCGACCCAGAGCAGGATCTATACCCCCACCCTGATCAATCGCCACTCGGTGGCACCGGTTCGGGCCGGATAGCCCCCTTTTGCGGCCCTGTTCGGGGCCGTTTCTTGCACAGTTATTGTTTTACCTATTTTTAATCATTTTTACTCCGCTTTACTTAACAAAAACAGTGTAATCGTTTACATCTGTGTGAGCGAGATCGCCGTTCCCTGCGTCATACTTCTCTAGACTGAATACGTTTTCCAATCAGCAGGGAGAGAGTGAATGCTCAGGGAGATAGTGGCGCGTCAGGATTGGCAGACTCAGGCCATTACGTCGGTAAACCGGCTGGCTGCCCATAGCCCCATGTTTAGCTGGCGCAGCGAAACGGATGCCAGGGGGGATCTGGCCTCTTCCTCCCGTCTCTTGCTCGATGGCGAGTGGCGCTTCTCCTTCTTTGCCGCTCCCGAATTGGTGCCCGAGAGCTGGCTGGCGCAGGATCTGGTGGATGCTTGCCCCATTACAGTGCCGGGCAACTGGCAGCTGGATGCCGCCTATCCGGCTGCGCGGCCGCTCACCGATGGCCCCATCTACACCAATATCAAGTACCCCTTTCCCTGCGATCCGCCCCGGGTGCCGGCAGAGAACCCCACCGGTTGCTACTCCCGCGAGTTCGAATTGCCCGCCGACTGGCTGGCAAGCGGCCAGAGCCGGATCATCTTCGACGGGGTGAGCAGTGCCTTCCACCTTTTTTGCAACGGCCGCTGGGTCGGTTACTCCCAGGACAGCCGCCTGCCCGCCGAGTTCGATCTGACTCCTTATCTGCACACCGGTCGCAACCGGTTGGCGGTGCTGGTACTGCGCTGGTCCGACGGCTCCTATCTGGAAGATCAGGATATGTGGTGGCTGTCGGGGATCTTCCGCTCCGTCAGCCTGCTGCACAAACCGTCCCGCCATCTGATGGATATGCGGGTGGCCCCCGAGCTGGACGCCTGCTATCGGGATGGTCGTCTCAAGATTGCACTGCAGGTGGCCAATGGGGCCGGTCTGTCGGTGGAGGCCAATCTTTATGACGGCAGCGAGCGGGTCGCGGCCCTGCACCAGCCGATCGGCACCCAAACCATTGATGAAAAAGGGGCGTATGACGATCGCGCCGAGTGCTGGCTCGACGTGGTTGCGCCGCGCAAGTGGAGCGCCGAGACGCCCCATCTCTATCGCCTGACCCTGACCCTGCTGGACGAACAGGGCCAGGTTATCGAGAGCGAGGCATGTGATGTGGGCTTTCGGGTGGTGGAGATCCGTGGCGGCCTGCTGCGGGTCAACGGTCAGCCGCTGCTTGTTCGCGGTGCCAACCGTCACGAGCATCACCCCGCCAAGGGCTATGCCATCGATCGCGCCACCATGGAGCGGGATCTGCTGCTGATGAAGCGCCACAACTTCAATGCGGTGCGCTGCTCCCACTATCCCAACCACCCCGACTTCTATCGCCTCTGCGATCGGCTCGGTCTCTATGTGGTGGACGAGGCGAATCTGGAGACCCACGGCATGACTCCGATGGGGCGGCTGGCGCGGGATCCCGCCTGGAGCAATGCCTTTCTGGAGCGGGCGACCCGCATGGTGGCGCGGGATTTCAACCACCCCTCCATCATCATCTGGTCGCTGGGCAACGAGTCGGGTTACGGCCCGGCCCACGATGCCATGTATGGCTGGATCAAGCGCAGCGATCCGAGCCGTCCGGTGCAGTACGAGGGGGGCGGGGCCGATACCCCGGCCACCGACATCATCTGCCCCATGTATGCCAGAACCCATCAGGATCAGCCCTTCCCGGCGGTGCCCAAGTGGGCGCTGGCCAAGTGGATCGGCCTGCCCGGCGAGCACCGGCCGCTGATCCTCTGCGAATATGCCCACGCCATGGGCAACAGTCTCGGGGGCTACGCCCACTACTGGCAGGCGTTTCGCGATCATCCACGTCTGCAAGGCGGGTTTGTCTGGGATTGGGTCGATCAGGGGCTCGACAAATACACCATCGATGGTCGCCACTACTGGGGCTATGGCGGCGACTTTGGTGATGTGCAAAATGATCGCCAGTTCTGCTGCAACGGCCTGCTGTTCCCGGATCGCACCCCCCATCCCGCCCTGTGCGAGGCGAAGCGCGCCCAACAGCCGTTCCGTTTTGCCCTGCTCGAGCACACCCCGCTGCGGGTGCGGATCGAGAGCGAATACCTGTTTCGGGAAACCGATAACGAGCGGCTTTGCTGGCAGTTGTGTGAGAACGGCCATGTGCAGCAGCAGGGGGAGGTTTCCCTTGAGCTGGTGCCGCAAGGGGTGATCGAGTTGACTCTGAGCGAGGCGTTGCCCCCCTTTGCGGCAGGCTCACTGGCCTGGCTCGATCTTGCCATCGTTCAGCCGCAGGCTACCCCCTGGTCGCAGGCGGATCACAAGGTCGCCCGTCAGCAGTTCACCCTGCCGACCCCCCTTGCCCTGCCAGCGCCGGTCGCTGCCGCCACCCTGAGCGAGCAGCCGGATGGCTGGCGGATCACCGCCGCAAACAGCCAGTGGTGGCTCGACAAGCAGAGCGGCCGTATCACCAGTTGGCAAAAATCGGGGCAGGAGCAGTTGTTGGCGCCGATCATGGATCACTTCTACCGGGCGCCGCTCGACAACGACATCGGCACCAGTGAAGCGGATCACGCTGACCCCAACTCCTGGATTGCCCGCTGGCAGGCGTGTGGTCTCGGTCAGTGGCAGCACCGCTGTCTGGGGCTCGCGGTCGCCGGAGGGGATATCCGGGTCAGTCATGGCTACTTCCACCGTGATGAGCTGCTGCTGGTGAGTCACTGGCATCATCGCTTTACCGACGATGGCGCCATGAGCCTCGAGATAGAGACCGAGCTGGCACAGGTGCTGCCGTCGCTGCCGCGGATTGGCCTGCTGCTTCATCTGGCCGAGGTGCCAGCGCGAGCCGAATGGCTGGGGCGTGGCCCGCACGAAAACTATCCGGATCGCCTGCTGGGCGCCGATCTGGGGCGCTGGAGTTTGCCGCTGGAGGCCATGCATACCCCTTACATCTTCCCGAGCGACAACGGCTTGCGCTGCGATACCCGCCAGTTGCAGCTGGGTAGCACGACAGTAAACGGCTGCTTCCATTTCAGTGCCAGCCGCTTCAGTCAGCAACAGCTCGCCGCTGCTCGTCACCAGAGCGATCTGGTGGCCGAAGAGGGGTTGTGGGTCTGTCTCGATGGCGCCCACATGGGGGTGGGCGGGGATGACTCCTGGAGCCAGAGCGTGCGTCCCGAATATCAGCTGCTCGAGCGTCGTTACCGTTGGGGCTGCACTCTCCGTTAAGCCAGCTATTGAGGGGACTGCCTGGCCAGTGCGCCATTTTGACAACAGACCAGTAACGACTAGCCTCAATGCTGTGGGAAAGATTGAGTCTCAAATCTGATTTAAATTTATATGTATTTGAAAAATAAAAACAAAGTTTCAATGTAACAGAGTGTAATCGTTTTCATTTTGTCGTCATGATCACAGAAGAAATGACAACAAACTGATTACATTGATTGGCGCTTGCTCAATTGCTCGCCACCCTACAACACAGATAGACACATCGGAGCACACATAATGAAAAAACTGACCACAGTTGCCGCCCTGCTGATGGGCATGATGGCTGGAGCCAATGCCCAGGCTGACACCCGTATCGGGGTAACCGTCTACAAGTACGACGACAACTTCATGGCGGTCGTGCGCAAGGCCATCGAGAAGGAGGCGGCAGCCACTCCGGGGGTGGAACTGCTGATGAACGACTCCCAGAACGACCAGTCCAAGCAGAACGACCAGATCGACGTGCTGCTGGCCAAAGGGGTGAAGGCGCTGGCCATCAACCTGGTTGACCCAGCTGCGGCACCGGTGGTGATTGAGAAAGCCCGTGGCGAAGATATCCCGGTGGTCTTCTACAACAAGGAGCCAAGCGCTACCGATCTGGCCAGCTACGACAAGGCCTACTACGTGGGCACCGACTCCAAGGAGTCAGGGATCATCCAGGGTCAGCTGATTGCCAAACACTGGAAAGCCCATCCGGAGTGGGATCTGAACAAGGATGGCGTGATCCAGTTCGTGCTGCTGAAAGGGGAGCCGGGCCACCCGGATGCCGAAGCGCGCACCTCCTACGTGGTCAAGACCCTGAACGATGGCGGCGTCAAGACTGAACAACTGCATATGGATACCGGTATGTGGGATACCGCCATGGCGAAAGACAAGATGGACGCCTGGATCTCCGGCCCCAACGCCAACAAGATCGAAGTGGTCATCGCCAACAACGACGGCATGGCAATGGGCGCAGTCGAATCACTGAAAGCACAGGGCAAGACTGCCATTCCGGTGTTCGGCGTCGATGCGCTGCCGGAAGCGCTGGCCATGGTCAAGAGCGGTGCCATGGCGGGTACCGTGCTGAACGATGCGGCCAACCAGGCCAAAGCCACCTTCGAGCTGACCAAGAACCTGGCTGAAGGCAAACCGGCCGGTGAAGGCACCAAGTGGAATATCGTCGACAAGGTTGTACGTGTTGCCTACGTCGGTGTGGATAAAGACAACCTGTCCCAATTCGAGTAATTCCCTCCTCCAGGGCAAGGGAGATCCCCTTGCCCTTTTTTCAACCAGATGTGATGGCTGATATGACAACACAGCAACAATCAGAATGGCTGTTGGAGATGATTGACGTCAGTAAGAGCTTTCCCGGCGTCAAGGCACTCGATAATGTCAATTTACGGGTCCGTCCTCATTCTGTGCATGCGTTGATGGGCGAGAACGGAGCGGGAAAATCCACACTGCTCAAGTGCCTGTTCGGCATTTACGAGAAGGATCAGGGCAAGATCTTCTTCAAGGGGCAGGAGATCAACTTCACCTCCTCGAAAGAGGCGCTGGAAAATGGCGTCTCCATGGTGCATCAGGAGCTCAACCTGGTGCTGCAGCGTACCGTGATGGACAACATGTGGCTCGGCCGCTACCCCACCAAGGGGTGGTTTATCGACCACGGCAAGATGTATGACGACACCAAGCGCATCTTCGATGAGCTGGATATCGACATCGACCCCAAGGTGAAGGTCGCGACCCTGTCGGTCTCCCAGATGCAGATGATCGAGATCGCCAAGGCGTTCTCCTACGACGCCAAGATCGTCATCATGGATGAACCCACCTCCTCCCTGACCGAGAAAGAGGTGAACCACCTCTTCAAGATCATCAACAAGTTGAAGGAGAAGGGGTGCGGCATCGTCTACATCTCTCACAAGATGGAGGAGATCTTCCAGCTCTGTGACGAGATCACCATATTGCGGGATGGCCAGTGGGTGGCAACCCAGCCGCTCAAGGGCATGACCATGGATCAGATCATCGGGATGATGGTCGGCCGTGAACTGACCCAGCGTTTCCCGGAAAAGACCAACCAGCCGAAAGAGGTGATCCTCGAGATCGAACACCTGACGGCGAAAAACCAGCCCTCCATTCAGGATGTGACCTTCAACCTGCACAAGGGGGAGATCCTCGGCATCGCCGGACTGGTGGGGGCCAAGCGCACCGATATCGTCGAGACCCTGTTCGGTATTCGCGATCGCAGTCAGGGCAGCATCAAGCTGCACGGCAAAGAGGTGGCCAACCACAACGCCCACGAAGCGATCCGCAACGGCTTTGCGCTGGTGACGGAAGAGCGCCGCTCCACCGGTATCTACTCCCGGCTCGATATCGCCTTCAACTCCCTGATCGCCAACATGGACAGCTACAAGGGCTCCATGGGGCTGCTCAGCGACAACAAGATGAAGAGCGATACCCAGTGGGTGATCGACTCCATGCGGGTCAAGACGCCGACCCAGCAGACCCAGATAGGTTCCCTCTCCGGGGGCAACCAGCAGAAGGTGATCATCGGTCGCTGGCTGCTGACCCAGCCGGAGATCCTGATGCTCGACGAGCCCACCCGCGGCATAGACGTCGGGGCCAAGTTCGAGATCTACCAGCTCATCCTGGAGCTGGCGAAGAAGGACAAGGGGATCATCATCATCTCGTCAGAGATGCCGGAATTGCTGGGGATCACCGACCGCATCATGGTGATGAGCAATGGCCGGGTCGCCGGGATCGTCAATACCAAAGAAACTGACCAGAGCGAGATACTGCGCCTGGCATCTCTGTACCTCTAGAGACAGGAAGACATTTATGGAGTCGGCTAAAAATTTCAATCTGATGCAGGCGCTCAAGGAAAACGCCATCTATCTGGTGCTGCTGGTGCTGCTCATGGTCATCGTGATCCAGGAGCCTTCCTTCCTGAGCCTCACCAACTTCAGCAACATCCTGACCCAGTCCTCGGTGCGGGTCATCATAGCGCTGGGGGTGGCGGGCATCATCATCACTCAGGGGACGGATCTCTCGGCCGGTCGTCAGGTCGGTCTGGCGGCACTCATCGCGGCAACCATGTTGCAGGCGCTGACCAACGTCAACAAGGTGTTCCCGACGTTGGGGGAGGTGCCCATTCCTGCGGTGATCCTGCTGGTCTGTGTGGTGGGGGCGCTGATTGGTCTGGTCAACGGTCTGATCGTGGCCTACCTGAACGTTACCCCGTTCATTACCACCCTGGGCACCATGATCATCGTCTACGGTATCAACTCCCTCTACTTTGACTCGGTAGGGGCTTCGCCGGTGGCCGGGTTTGACCCCCGCTTCTCCAGCTTCGCCCAAGGGTTTATCCGGATAGGAGGATTCAAACTCTCCTATCTCACCTTCTATGCGGCCATCGCCAGCGTCTTTGTCTGGGTGCTGTGGAACAAGACCCGCTTTGGCAAAAACATCTTCGCCATCGGCGGCAACCCCGAGGCAGCCAAGGTCTCCGGCGTCAATGTGGCGGTCAATCTGGTAATGATCTATGCGCTGGCGGGGGTCTTCTACGCCTTCGGCGGCATGCTGGAAGCAGGCCGTATCGGTAGCGCCACCAACAACCTCGGCTTCATGTACGAGCTGGATGCCATCGCGGCGTGCGTGGTGGGCGGCGTGTCGTTTGCCGGCGGGGTGGGAACGGTCGCGGGTGTGATCACCGGCGTACTTATCTTCACCCTGATCAACTATGGTTTGACCTATATCGGGGTCAGCCCTTACTGGCAGTTCATCATCAAGGGCGGCATCATCATTCTGGCGGTGGCATTGGATTCCATGAAGTACGCCAAGAAGAAATAACGATTGGCAGGGAGGGTTGGCGCTGCCAGCCCTCTCTTCTGGAGGGAACCCATGCCATTCAAGGTCAAGATTTACCTCTTGCTGCTACTGGCCATTCTGGTCACCATCGGCACCGCCGGGCTCAGCGTCAACCACTTCATCAGTGGCTACATTCGCACTCAGGCCACCCACAACATCAACGAACAGATCACCCTGGTCAAAGAGAAGCTGGCCAGCGACATCAATCAGAAAATCCTGTTGGCCGCCAACCTCAACTTCGGGGTGACCAACGTCAAGAAGACCCTGCAAGAGACCGGTTTTCACAACATCGTCAAGGTGATCGGCGACATGGCCTTCGACGTGAGCGGGGTCATCAACGACAGCGCCAAAGTGGATGCGCTGCGCAAGCTGATCCCCGCCGCCAATAACCAGATCACCGTCAGCCCGCTGCAACAGGTGGATGGCAAGCCGGTCATCACCATTCTGGTGCCGCGCGGTGCCGATTCCGCATATCTCTACTACCTCGACATGAGCGAGTTCAAAAGCCTGCTGGAGAAGATGAGTGGCGATGGCCGCTACTTCTCGCTGGCCGACAGTCAGGGCAACAGCCTCTATAACAGCAAGCCGCAGGGGGAGAGCGAAGCGCGCCCCAACCAGCTGGATATTCGCGGCAGCAGCTGGACGCTGACTGGCTACATCGACCTCGACTACATCCAGGCGATGACCCGTGCACTCAACGGCCAGATCATCATGGCGCTGCTCGGTGTCGCCGTGGTGGTGATGGTGCTTGCCATACTGGCACTCAACGTGGCTTATCGCCCTATCCTCTCGCTGCGGGATCTGGTGCTGGAGCTCTCTCGCGGCAGTGGCGATCTCACCCGCCGGCTGGCGGTGACCAGTACCGATGATCTGGGCCAGATCTCGGCCGGGATCAACCGCTTTATCGAGCGGCTGCAGGAGATGATGGGGGAGGTGCGACAGGCGAGCGGCCAGCTCAACAGCGGTATCGAGGGGCTGGCCAGTCAGACCGGCGCCGCCCAGTCCCTGCTGGCGGACCATGTACGCGAGACCGAGCAGGTGGTGACCGCCATCAACGAGATGAGCCGCACCGCGGTCTCCGTCTCCGAGAGTGCGGCCAGCACTGCCCGGCTCACCGGCCAGAGCCAGCAGCTGGCAAGCCAGTCCCGTCAGGTGGTGGATCAGGCGATGGTCAGCGTGATGGCGCTGGTGGACGAAGTGGAAGCCACTGCTCGCTCCATCGAGGCGATGCAGCAGGATGTGCAGCAGATTGGCTCTGTGCTGGGGGTGATCGGCAGCATTGCCGAACAGACCAACCTGCTGGCCCTCAACGCCGCCATCGAGGCGGCCCGCGCTGGTGAACAGGGGCGTGGCTTTGCGGTGGTGGCAGACGAGGTGCGTTCCCTCGCGGCCCGCACCCAGCAGAGCACAGCCGAGATCCAGACCATGCTGGCCAGTCTGCAGCGAGGCACCCGCACTGTGGTGGATGCCATGGGCAATACCAAGCAGAGCTGTCAGGGGGCGGCCGAGAACACCACCAGGGTCAACGAGTCGCTGGACCTGATGGCGGGAGAAGTGGTGGAGATCAACGATCTCATCAGCCATATCGCCACGGCGGCGGAGCAGCAGAGCGCGGTGGCCGAAGAGATCAATCGCAACATGAGCGCCATCGCCGAGGTGATCCGCCAGCTGACCCACAATGGCGAAGCGACGGTCGCCAGCTCTGCGGCGATGCAGCAGACCTACGACCGGCTGCGGGAGATCGTGGGCCACTTCCGGTTGGAGTGAGGCCGGTGTTCAGTCACTAACAAAACAGGGCCATCCGGCCCTGTTGTTGTTTTCCTGTCTGCCTGAATCAACCGGCCTTGCGGCGCAGATAGACCCCGGCTTCCATGTGATGGGTCCAGGGGAACTGGTCGAACAGGGCGAAACGGGCGATCTCGTGGGTTTCGCCCAGAACGGCCATGTTGGCCTGCAGGGTCTCGGGGTTGCAGGAGATGTAGAGGATGTTGTCGTACTCCTGCACCAGCTTGACGGTGGCATCATCGAGACCGGCGCGGGGCGGGTCGACGAAGATGGTGTTGCACTGGTAGCTCTTGAGGTCGACCCCCTTGAGGCGGTTGAACTCCCGCTCGCCACGCATCGCCATGGTGAACTCCTCGGCTGACATGCGCAGGATGATCAGGTTGTCGACGCCATTGGCGGCGATATTGAACTGGGCGGAGTCGACGCTCGGCTTGGCGATCTCGGTGGCCAGCACCTTGCGGAAGTTCTGCGCCAGCGCGATGGAGAAGTTGCCGTTGCCGCAATAGAGCTCCAGCAGGTCCCCTTCGCTCTCTTTGGTCACATCCAGCGCCCAGGCCAGCATCTGCTCGTTGATGGCGGCGTTGGGCTGGGTGAAGCTGTTCTCCACCTGCTTGTAGGTGAGCTGGCGACCCGCCACGTTGAGCTGCTCGATGACGAAGTCATCCCCCAGACAGATCTTCTGCTTGTGGGCGCGGCCAATCAGCTGCAGCTCGAACCCTTTGGCGCGCAGAGCGGCCTGCAGCGCTTCGGCGGCTTGTTGCCATTCGGCCTCCAGCTTGCGGTGATAGAGCAGGCTGACGATGATCTGGCCGGACTGGGTGGAGAGGTAGTCGATCTGGAACAGCTTGCGACGCAGCACCTGATGGGGACGCAGCCCCTCCAGCAGCAGCGGCATCAGCTGGTTGATGAGGCGGCTGGCAGTGGGGAAGTGGTCGACCCGGATAATTTCTTTGGTCGCCGGGGCATACATGCAGTGGAAGAGGTCGTCCCCCTCGTGCCAGATGCGAAATTCGGCGCGCATCCGGTAGTACTCCGCCGGTGAGCTGTGCACTTCCAGCGCCGGGAGGGTGAAGCCGGCAAACAGCTCGGTGAGGCGAGCGTGCTTTTCGTCGAGTTGGGCCTGATAGTCGGCCGCGGTTCTAGGCGCCGGAGCGTTCGCGGAAGGCTGTTGGGATTGGGTCATAAATACCTCACATGCACACCGGCCGGGCCGGGTCGAAATCGGGGGAAGGCAACAGGCCACCCAAAGGGGCCCGATTTTAAAAGCCAGCCGCAGATTGTCCAGCATTTTGTGGTCAAGAAGTGTTCAGTCAGGCCGATAGCTGATCTACAGGCATGGTGGGAGGACACATTATGCAGATCGAAGGAGTGGGCGCAGCCCAACCCAAGGGAGTGGGTGTTTCTCCCAAATCGCCGCAACAGGCGGAGCAGAAACAGGTCAAGAGCGAGGAGGAGGTCTCCTTGCACAAGCCGCCCAAGTGGGCGCAGGTGCTGATCCAGCAGGCATTGCAGTTCTCGCTGGAGATCAACGGCCAGGGCTATCAGGCGCCGAAGGTGAAAGAGCCCGAGGAGATCACCCCGGAGACCCTGTTCGACTTCCAGTCGGTGGCGGACAACGTGCTGCAGTTCGTGACCGGGCGGCTTGGTGCCGCGCGCGCCGATGGCAAATCCGACGACGACCTGACCGGGATGATGGAGCAGGCCCGCAAGGGGGTCGACAAGGGCTTTGAGGAGGCAAAGAAGCAGCTCGGCAAGTGGGCGACTGACAACGACGATATCAAAACCGGTATCGATCAGAGCTACAAGCTGATCCAGAAAGGGCTCGAGGAGTTCGAGAAGGAGTTCTTCGGCAAGGTCTCCCCGACCGACATGGGACAGGCCGAGATGGCCAGTCGCCAGCAGGGGTATCTGGAGATCCAGACCAAGGATGGCGACAAGGTGGTGCTGCGATTCAACGACAGCTGGCAGACCAAGTCCCAGAAGGATGATAGCGGTAGCCAGTTCAGCCTCAAGTCGAGCCAGAGCTTCAGTTTCTCGCTGGAGGGGGATCTCAGCAGTGAGGAGATGGAGTCCATCGGCAAGCTGGTCAAGGGGATCGACGAGCTGGCGGGGAACTTCTTCTCCGGCAACTTCGAGGATCTGCTGGATAAGGCGAACGAACTGAAACTGGACGACAGTCAGCTGGCCTCCTACTCCCTCAAGCTCAAGCAGAGCGTCAAGCTGAGTCAGACCTATCAGGGAGCGCACTCCCTGCAGGATCTGCTCAAGCCGTTTGCCGACTACCTGCCCAAGCTGGAGCAGGTGCAGAAACAGGCAGATACCCTGCTGCCACCATCCCAGCAACAGGCGCTGACCCCGGCTGTGCTGGCCGCTCGCGGTCAGAGCGATCCGGCAAAGATCAGCAGCTTCACCAACTTCAACCAGCGGATGCTGGAGGCGCTGCGGATGATCGGCCAGTTCCAGCCCTCCACCGAGCCCGCCGGCAGGAGCGTCTGAGCCGCCAGCGCGCAGCCCAAGCCATAACCTGCCGTTTGCCAGCTCCTGTGGGGGCTGGCAAACTGGCCTTTTTTCCAATCCGGTTGCCCCATGAACCCCAAGAAGCCAAGAGACAAGCGCGAGCTCTGCTACCCCTTTATCTTCGAAACCTCGCTCAAATGTGATTTTGAGATCGCTACTGACGAGCTCTGTTGTCAGGTTGGGGCCGTGCTGTCACGCCTTGCGCCGGATGCGGATACCGAGCCCATGCTGGCGGATCTCGCGGCGTTGCAGCGACTTATCTACAACCTAAACGGCTCGGTACGCGGCAAGCTGGGGATCTTCGACGCAGATCTTGAGTGGCTCAAGGCCCGTTACGACCACTACAACGAGGCGAGTCGCGGCAGCGTCACCGGTTTTGTGCTGCCACAGGGGCCACAGCCCATTCCCACCCTCCATCTGTGCCGCTGCGGCAGCAAGAAGGTGGTGCGGCTGCTGGTCAGGCTGGAAGAGAGCGGGGTGGCCTTCGATCCCATTCTCTATCGCTTCGCCAACCTGCTGGCCAACTTCTTCTTCGTGCTCACCGTCTACCTCAAGCAGCGCTGGCAGGTGCCGGAAGTGCCCTACGTCAGCATCAACTACTGATGGCGGCTGGTTAGGGGCCAGACGTCATGGTGGATTGAACGGAATAAAAAAAACCGGAGCCTTGGGCTCCGGTTTTGTTTTTCAGCGCGTCAGTTGCCCGCTCAGCTGGAGATCAGCACCCGGGCCGAGTTGGCCGGAATGGTCAGCTGCACCTCGCCCTGCACCACTTCAAACTTCTCGCCGTTGAAGGCGTCGGTGAAGCGGCTGGCGGGGCTGGCGGTCTGCCACAGGGGCAGGCTGATGGTGCGCGGCTCGCTCGGGTGGCGGTTGCAAGCCACTACCACCTGATCGCTTTGCAGGGTTCGGGCGAACACATAGCTGTGGGGCCCGGCGTAGAGGGTCTGGATATCGCCACGGCGCAGGGAGGGGCGCTGGCGGCGGATCTGGATCAGCCGACGATAGTGGTCGTGCAGCACATGATCCCAGTCTGTGGTATCCCACGGGAAGCAGCGGCGGCAGTCCGGGTCGTTGCCGCCGGAGAGCCCCACTTCATCGCCGTAGTAGATGGACGGCACACCGATATAGGTGAGCAGCAGTGTGGCGGCCAGCTGCATCCGCTGTTTGTCCTCTCCCAGCAGATGGAGGAAGCGGGCGGTATCGTGGCTGTCCAGCAGGTTGAACTGGGCCAGCTGGTTCTTGAACGGGATATGGGCCCGCGCCAGTTTGAGCCAGCGATCCAGCTCTTCGGCGCTGATCTTGATGGGGTGGTAGGCGATATCCTTGCCAGCCAGGAAGGCACGGATCGGGTGGGCGAAGCCGTAGTAGTTCATGGCGCCGTCCTCCTGATCCCCTTGCAGCCACTGGCTCGCCTCGAAGAAGTGTTCGCCGAGCACATAGGCGTCCGGGTTCTCCTGCTTCACTGCCCCGCGAATGGCGCGCACGTGACCACTGTTGCCCTCGGCGGTGCCGCGCTCGCCCAACATGTGGATGACGTCAAAGCGCCAGCCATCGATCTGGTAGGGGGCGCGCATCCAGTAACGGAGGATGGCGTCATCGGCCCGATAGACGGCGTCCTGTACCTTCTCGCAGGAGAAGTCGAGCTTGGGCAGGCTGCGAATGCCCTTCCAGCTGACGTAATCCCCTTCTTTATCAAAGGTGTAGAAGCTGCGCCACGGGGAGTCCGGGTTGCTCTGGGCTCCCAGTGGCGGGCAGAACCAGGGGTGCTCGGTAGAGGTGTGGTTGACCACCGCATCGAGGATGATCTTCATGCCGCGCTGGTGCAGGTTGCGGGTCAGCTCGGCGAACTGCGCGTTGCTGCCGAGGTGGGCATCGACCTTGAAGTAGTCCTGGGTGTCGTACTTGTGGTTGCTCGGCGAATCGAAGATGGGGTTGAGGTAGAGCGCCGTCACCCCGAGAGATTGCAGATAGTGCAGCTTGGCATCGATCCCCGCCAGATCGCCACCGTAAAACTCGCAGGCGCCGTGGCCCTCTTCATGGCGACTGACCGGTTCGCCCCACGCCTTGCTGATGACCGCTTTGCCGCGATATTCGTACTCGTGATGCTTGACGCTCAGCGACGGGTCGCCGTTGCAGAAGCGGTCGGGGAAGATCTGGTAGAACACCTGATCCTGCACCCAGGCCGGTGGCTGGTGCAGGCTGTTGAAGCGAAAATGTTGCTCCCGTGGCGGCATGGACGCGCTGACGCCCGCCCCGTGCAGCCACCACTGCTCCTCGTCGGTGAGGCACTTGAAGCTGTAGAGGTGGATATCCTGTCCCTTGATGAGCGGCAGGGTCGCCTGCCACACCTGCAGCCGATCGCGGGTGGAGACCGCCGTCATCGGGATCAGGTACTCCTCGTTATCCGGCTCGTGGCGTAGCCACACCTCGCGGATCGGTGCATCCAGATCGCTAAAGAGGGTCAATTGCAGTGCGTCGGCGCTCTCTTTGAACCAGGGCGCCACCTGGGGATGAAACAGAAACGGATGGGTCATGATGCTTATTGAGTCAGAAGATCGGCAAGGGCATTACCCTGTTCATGCAGTGTTTCGAGCTGGCCTGCCAGCGACTTGGGATCCAGTCCCAACTGGTCGGCGAGCGGTTTGGGGAAGCGGGCGATGATGGCCTGGGCAGGCACTCCCGCGTTCCAGGCGAAGGAGATAAACACGGCGAGGCGGATCAGCACCGCCTCCTTGCTGACCGGATCGTGGGAGAGGGGATCCAGCTGTTGGGAGATGGCATCGACGAAGGCCTCGGAGAGGTTCCAGCGCCGCGCCAGCTCGGCACCGAGCTGGGCGTAGTCGTAACCCAGCATCTCCCGCTGGGCCTCGACCCGGCTGCTCCCCTTCTGGATCGCCAGATTGATGAGCTCCGCCTCTTCCGGCAAGGTACTCTGGATCAGTAGTTCGCCGATGTTGTGGATAAGAGCACAGGTGAAGGCGGTCTCGGGGTCGAGCACCTTGGCCTCCTGGGCCAGGGTTTTGGCGATGGTGGCGACCTGGAAGGTCTCGGTCCAGAACTTGTTCTTGTCGAAGCTGGGCGGGGCCTTGAAGGTGCCGATGATGCCGGAAGCGACCACCACAGAGCGCAGTCGGTTGAAGCCGAGGCGGATCACCGCCTGTTCGATGGAGGTCACTTCGTTGCCACGGCGCAGGGCGGCCGAGTTGGCCATCTTTAGCACCTTGACGCTGATCACCTGGTCCATGGCGATCTTGGCCGCAATCTGGTCGATGCGGGCATTCTCGTCGTTGAAGCTCTGCATCAACTCGTGCAGCAGCTTGGGAATAGTGGGGAGTTGTTTGATCTTGTCAAACAGGCGATCCATCGACATGGCTGAGGCAGCCTCCGTTGCGAACTCTGCCTCATATTGTGCCACAGCCGGACAACATGTTCCTGTTTGTGATGCGGCTTTGTGAGCGCTAGAACACCCAGTCGCGCAAGGTGTATTCCAAACGGTGCCGTTTGCCCTGCAGGATCAGGCTCTGGCTGGTGCCGCTCAAAGTCGCCCCCTCGGTCAGGGTGGTCAGCACGGCCTGTTCTATGGCGTCCAGCGGCGGCATGCAGGCCATTTCGGTACTGCCCAGACTGGTGACCCACAGTTTGTCATCTTCCAGATGGCCCTGACCGAAGTAGCGGTTGCAACCGGCGATGCCGTTGACGGTGAAGTGCTCGCCGATCTCGAAATCGGGGGGATTGTCGCGGGGGGCCTCGATCGGTTCGCCATCCAGTTTGCTCAGTACCCAGTGGTGGTGTTGCAGATCTTGCTGAACAAAGGCGGTCGAGCTGCAGCCAGCGAGCAGTAACAGGGGGATCAGCAACAAAAAGGGCAATCTGGGCATGAGGGGGCTCCGGTTGGGGGAGCGTCAAGAATACCCTTTTTGGGCAGTCGGGAGCAGGGCGGGAGAGGGGACGACCGACCGCTTCTGTCGTCCCTTGTCCCGCGTGACTGTCGCTTAATGGCAACACCTTGGTTATGTTGCCATCGATTTACGCTATCTCAGGGCTCAGTTGACGAACAGCCGCTCGGCATAACGGGCAAGACCGGCAGCCACCGAGCCGAAGTCATCGCCACCCTCAAGCGGGATGGAGGGGAGCTTCTGGCGGATAAAGCTGGCGATCAGCGGCGAGCGGGCGCTACCACCGGTGACGAAGATGCGATCAGGCTGCACTCCGGCAGCGGCAATCGCTTCGTCCATCAGCTCGCCAATTTTTTCCAGCAGCAGGGCCGAGGCGTTGGCCAGCTGTTCGCGGGTCAGCTCCGCTTCCAGCCCTTTTTCCAGCTCGGCCAGCGACTGGTGATTGAGTTCCTGCTCCGAGAGGGCGATCTTGCCCTGCTCGGCACGCCACACCAGCTGGTGGCTCAGCTTGTGGGCCCGCAGGCTGGCCAGACGCCCCAACTTGCTGCCGGGCTGGCTGTCGAGCTGCAGATCCTGCAGCTGGCGGGCGGTGTCGAGGCTGTAGAAGCGGCTCTGGGCGCTGACGTCGTTGATGGCTGCCGCATCCCAGAACAGCGGGTGGGGCAGCGGCTTGCCGGTCTTGAGGGTCTCGTGCATGCCGAGCAGCGGCATCATCCCCTCCACCGTCAGGCGGATATCGAAGTCGTTGCCGCCGATCCGCTGGCCGCTGTGGCCGAGCAGATCGCCGCTGCGATCCAGCTGATCGCGGTAGCTGGGACCCATCCGCAGCATGGAGCAGTCGGTGGTACCGCCGCCGATATCCACTACCAGCACCACGGCGTCTTCGGTGAGGCGCGCCTCGAATTCAAACCCGGCGGCCACCGGTTCATAGAGGAACTCCACCTGCTCGAAACCGGCCAGACGGGCTGCCTCGGTCAGGATGGCGATAGCTTGCTGGTTGCTCTCTTCCCCCGCCAGCCCCTGGAAGTTGACCGGACGGCCGATCACCGCCTGGCGGATCGGGGCACCGAGCTGCTGCTCCGCCTGCTGGCGGACGTGGAGCATCATGGCGCAGACGATGTCTTCAAACAGGGCGATCTGGGGGGCCTTGAGGCCATAGGCGCCGAGAAAGGATTTCGGCGATTTGATGTAGTAGCCGTCGTCCGGCTCTTCCAGATAGCGCTCCAGTGCAGCGCCGCCAAAGCTCAGCTCGTCGATCAGTCCCTCTTCGCGCATCTGGCGGCGAACCATCTGGGCACGGGTGACCACGGGGCCACGCAGCTTGAGGTACTCCGCCTGCTGGGCGGGGGCCAGCCCTTCGGCCAACAGACCGGCGATAGCATCCCGGTGGGGGGCATGCAGGGTGGAGGGGAGATAGCGGGATGCACCAAGATTCAGCAGCCTGGGGCTACCTTGTTCCATCACGGCCACGGCACAGTTGGAGGTGCCGTAATCAAATCCGATAAACATGGGCGCCAGACTCCTGAATAAAAAAGGGGGGCTAGCCTACCCGAAGGCGCCGGGTCTCACAACCCGGCGCGTGACGAAGAGAGGGCGAGCCCTTATTCCACTTCGTTGTCGCAGCGGCCCTGGCTCTCGATGGCGCGGATATTGCTGAGGGTGGTATCGGCGATGGCGTGCAGTGCCTCGCGGGTCAGGAATGCCTGATGGCCGGTGAACAGCACGTTGTGGCAGGCGGACAGACGGCGGAACACGTCATCGGTGATCACTTCGTTGGACTTATCGGAGAAGAAGAGATCCTCTTCCTCTTCGTAGACGTCTAGCCCCAGCGCGCCGATGCGGGAGGTCTTGAGCGCCTCGATGGCGGCGTTGGAGTCGAGCAGACCGCCACGACTGGTGTTGATGATCATCACCCCGTCCTTCATCTTGGCGAACGCCTCCTTGTTCAGCAGGTGGTAGTTCTCTTTGAACAGCGGGCAGTGCAGGCTGATGATGTCGGATTGGCGGAACAGGGTGTCGAGATCCACGTACTCGGCCCCCAGCTCGATGGCTGCCGGATTCTGGTACGGGTCGTTCACTAGCAGGCGAACCCCGAAGCCCTTTAGGATGCGCAGGGCGGCCAGACCGATCTTGCCAGTACCGATAACACCGACCGTCTTGCCATGCATGTTGAAGCCGACCAGCCCTTCCAGCGAGAAGTTGGCATCGCGGGTGCGCTGATAAGCCTTATGGATGCGGCGGTTGAGGCACATCATCATGCCGATGGCGTGCTCGGCGGTCGCCTCGGGGGAGTAGGCAGGCACCCGCACTACTTTCAGCCCCAGCTCTTTGGCGGCGGCCAGATCCACGTTGTTGTAACCGGCGCAGCGCAGGGCGATCACCCGGGTGCCGTTGGCAGCCAGTTCAGTCAATACCTCGCGATCGGCGTCGTCATTGACGAACAGACACACCACCGGGAAGCCGTGAGCCAGTCGGGCCGTTTTGGCCTCCAGCCGCACATCGAAAAACTCTAGGTCGAAACCGTACTGGCTGTTGGCCTGGTTGAAATGCTCTTTGTCATAGCTCTTGGTGCTGAATACGGCGACTTTCATGGTATGTGCTCCGTAGTATGTGTGTCGTCAAATTACAACAAAATGGGTCGGCCATCACCGGACAAACCGACTGGTTATTGTCCCCACGGCATGATGGGAACGGCGCTGACTGCACTCTTGTACGAACCATCCACCAGTTTGGTGCTGTAGGTCAGGTAAACCAGCGCATTGCGTTTCTTGTCGTAAAAACGCACCACTTTCTGCTCCTTGAACACCAGCGAGGTGCTGACATCGAACACCTCTTCCCCTGCCTTCAGCTTCTCGGGCAGGGTGATGGGGCCGATCTGGTGGCACGACAGGGAGGCGTGGGAGGGATCTTCCGCCAGTCCCAGCCCGCCCTTGACGCCACCGGTTTTGGGGCGAGCCAGATAGCAGGCGACGCCGTTAATGCGCGGGTCGTCGAACGCCTCGACCAGGATCTTGTGGTTCGGGCCAAACAGCTTGAAGGCAGTGCTCACTTCACCGACCGGGTCGGCCTTGTCGGCCAGCGCCGGGCCGGCAAACAGGGCTCCCAGCAGCAGGGGCAGGGCGCGGCGAAGGGTGTTATTGCTCGTGTGGCGATGTGTCATGGTCTCTCCTGTTGGTCCTCCTCAGTAGGGAAGGCGCACGTGACGATAGAGGCTGGCAAGCACCCAGGCGGGGCCGATCAGCAGAAATTGCAGGTCGGCGAGGAAGGAGGGGCGTTTGCCCTCGATCTTGTGGCCGACAAACTGGGCTATCCAGAGCAGCACGAACGCTGCCACCGAGGGCCACAGCAGCGGCCCCTGCCACTGGTGGCAGAAGGCCAGCCCGAGCGCGGTCAGCACCGCCATCCCCGCGAACAGCGAAAACGACAGTTGCAGATAGAACAGCTGCACCGGAATGGCTGCCACTGCCGCCCAGTTGAGGGGCTCTGGCAAGGGCCCGTGTGGCAGACACCAGAGCAGCGCCAGCGAGCAGAAATAGATGCCCGGCACCGCCAGCTTGTGGATGGCGACGTTGACCGGATGGCGATGGCTCTGGCCGTACTCCTCAAACCACTCCTGGATTCCCTTCATGGCACCTCCCTGGCGCACTGTGTTCTCGCAGTCTGACCTTCGTGGTCAGGCGTTCGTGATGCTTATCCTTGCGGTGGATACTCCCAATATTGGGCCGGAATGGATTTTAGCAACGGGGTCATATCCGGATTGGGCAGGGCGATGGTGACCCGCTGATCGAGGTTGGCGCTGGCGAGCGCTTCGCGGATCTTGGGGTTGTCATGGAAGAACTTCATAAAGCTGCCATCGGCATAGGCACGCTCCAACCCGGTCTGAATCGCCTTGGCCAGCTTGGGGTATTCGGGGCTGACGAAGAAGAACTGGGCGAAGGGGTAGCGGATCAGCAGATGCTGCTCGATGGCGAGGTTGGGATACTGCGCCACCAGCTCGCTGCGCTCGGCGAAGATCTCCACCAGGGCGCGCGGGAAGAAGTCGATCTTGTCGCCGTCGTTGATAAGGCGAAACAGACTGCTGTATCGGCCGGAGAAGGTCGGGATGCCCGCATTTTCCAGAATTTTGTTATCGGCCCAACCGACCCCTTGTGCCGCCTTCAGCTGTTTGAGGTCGGCCAGGGTATTGATCTGGTTGAACTTCTCTTGGGCATCCGCGTGGATGAACGACAGCCGCAATCCTTCCAGTCCGCGAAACAGCGGAATGGGGACGGCAATCAGGGAGGATTCGAGTGCGCTGGAGGTACCCATCCAGAAGACGTTGATGGTCTTGCCCTTGCTCAGCTGCTGCTGAAGGGTGAACTGGTTGAGGTCGAGTTCGACAGGCTGGATGCGAAAGGGTTGTCCGGAGCGGGTCAGGGCCAGTTCCAGCAGTTTGAGCTGGTACTCCTGATCAAGATTGTTGACGGGACGGCTGGGAACCTTGACCGTCAGAACCTGTGCTTGTGCCAGCAGTGGCAGGCACAAACACAGTTTGATGAGCCATTTCACTCTCTATTCTCCTGTAGATTCCGGAAGGTGTCCGGAGTCTAACAGAACTTGTCACCATCTTGCTGCGAGGCGTTGTGCAAGGTTGAGCGCGGGCCCAGCCTTGTTGGCGTCTGTTGCACCTGAATGGTGACGGTTCTTCGAAGAATCAGGCGACGCGGCGGAACACGTGGGTATCGTTAAATTCCTTGGTGCTCTGGCATTCGACGCAGAAACGGGACTCTGGACGAGCTTGCAGCCGCTTGAGAGAGATCTCGTCACCACAAGATTCACAGTAACCGAAATCTCCATCGTTCATTCGCTTCAATGCGCCCCTCAGCTTGCGCAGGTGCAGCTTGTCGTGCTCGATGCGGTTCAGCTCCAGACGGCGGGCTTCCTCGATACTGGCACGGTCAATTTCATCGGCCATCTCGTTGGTGTCGGTGGCGATGGCCTGGCTGGCCTGGGAGTTCAGGCGCTCTTCGAGCTCGGCGATCTGCCGCTCGATCTGCCCCTTGTAAAAGGCCAGTTGGTCTTCAGTCATGAAATCACACATACGATTTACTACCAGTCAGTTTACTAACCCAATTATCCCTGTTTATGGGGGCTGTCTGCCTGCAGACCAAGCCCTTCTCGTCTGATTTGCACCGTTTTCATGCAAGAGAGTGCAAATCAGGGCGGGCCTTGTACCAAAAAAAAGCAGCCAAGCAAAGCAAATAGGACAGGGATTGTGCGCCTTTGCAAAAAAATGGCCCCTTTAGCGGCTGATCTGACGGGATCTGACATCTGGTTTTGGCCGGTTGGCACCGGCTTTGCACTGGGGAGAGGCGAGACCACGAGTGTTTAGTATTTGGTGCCGACTTGGTCATTATATGCGCCGTTATTTATAGTTTTTTAAACACCACTGCTTGACATTACCCCTGATAGCGGGCTTTTATGGTGGTGTTGATTACAATTTGATAACAAGGGTGTTCCATATATTAGACACCCTTGCCAATGGCAACCGTAGAGTCGGGGTTTAACATGGACAGTATCAAGGGCTGGATGGAGAGCAATCGCATCACGGAAGTGGAGTGTCTCTTCCCTGATTTCACCGGCAACGCCCGGGGCAAGATCATCCCAGCCAACAAGTTTTTGCGAGAAGGGGGCATGCGTCTGCCCGAGGTGATCTTCACCCAGACAGTGACCGGTGAATATCCGGATGACGACAGCATGATCGATCCGCTGGAGCGGGACATGCAGCTCTATCCTGACCCCAACACCATCCGTTTCGTCCCTTGGGCGCTGGAACCTACCGCTCAGGTTATCCATGACTGTTACGACGTCAACGGCAAGCTGATCGACATTGCACCTCGCTCCGTACTGCGTCGGGTTCTGTCATTTTACGAGGCTCAGGGCTGGAAGCCGGTGGTGGCGCCCGAGCTGGAGTTCTATCTGGTCACCCGCAACGAAGACCCCGACTATCCGCTGATGCCGCCGGTAGGGCGCAACGGCCGTCCGGAGACAGCTCGCCAGTCCTTCAGTATCGATGCGGTCAACGAGTTCGATCCCATCTTCGAAGACATGTATGACTACTGCGAAGCGCAGGAGCTGGAGGTGGATACCCTGATCCACGAGTCCGGTGCTGCCCAGATGGAGATCAACTTCCTGCACGGGGATGCCATCGATCTGGCGGATCAGGTGTTCCTTTTCAAGCGCACCATGCGTGAGGCGGCCCATCGCCACGGCATCTACGCCACCTTTATGGCCAAGCCGATGAGCAACGAGCCGGGCTCCGCCATGCACATCCACCAGAGTCTGGAGGATATGAACGGTCGAAATCTGTTCGGTACCCCGGATGGCGGCAACTCCGAACTCTTCATGCATTTCATCGCAGGTCTGCAGAAGTACACCCCGGCGGTGACAGCCCTGCTGGCTCCCAATGTCAACTCCTACCGCCGCCTCACCTTCGGTGAGAGCGCGCCACGCAACGTCCAGTGGGGTGTCGAGAACCGCACCTGTGGTCTGCGGGTACCCTTCTCCGACCCGAGTGCCCGCCGGGTGGAGAACCGCTTCGCCGGTGCCGATGCCAACCCCTATCTGGCGCTGGCCGCCACCCTGGCGTGCGGCTATCTTGGCATGATGGAGAAGCTGGAGCCCATGCAGGAGATGAAATCCAGCGCCTACGACCTGCCCTACAGTCTGCCCCGCTCGCTGGAGGAGGCGCTCAGCCATCTCGAACAGTGCGAGCCGATCAAGGAGATGTTGGGGGAGCGCTTCACACGCGCCTTTGTCGCGGTCAAACGCAAAGAGTACGAGACCTACTTCGGGGTGATCAGCCGCTGGGAGCGAGAGTTCCTGCTGCTGAACGTCTGACCCGGATGCGTGCCGGCCACGCATCGTCCGAATCGGGGAGGCAGGCTGCCTCCCCTGCCTGTAACCGGTAATACGGGATGGAGGAGTGCCTCCGCCTGAGGATGGTTGTGAGCGGAAGTTGGCTCGCCACCGCTCTGGTTGCATGGTTGATAACAGTTTTTGGCTCGAATTGAAGGATGTGAGGAGCAGGCCGTGCCGCAGTCCACGCGAAAGTGGCAGTGATTGCGGGAGTGGCAGCCCTCCTGATGATTGACGAACAGAACCAGCTAAATCGAAGGAACCGAGGAGCTAACAATGCAACAGACTACCCGTGAGTGGCAGCAGCAGGATGCCAGCCACCACCTGCACCCCTTTACCGACTTTCAGGCCCTGAACAAGAAGGGCAGCCGTATCATCACCAAAGCCAGCGGCGTTTATCTGGAAGACTCCGAAGGCAAGCGCATTCTGGACGGCATGGCGGGGCTCTGGTGCGTCAATATGGGCTATGGTCGGCAGGAGCTGGTGGATGCCGCCACCCGTCAGATGCAGCAGTTGCCCTACTACAACCTCTTCTTCCAGACCGCGCACCCGCCGGTGATCGAGCTGGCCACCTTGCTGGCCGAAGTGACGCCATCCCATCTCAACCATGTCTTCTTTACCGGCTCCGGCTCCGAGTGCAACGACACCGTGCTGCGGATGGTGCGCCACTACTGGGCCAGCAAGGGGCAACCGGAAAAACAGGTGATCATCAGCCGCCACAACGCCTATCACGGCTCCACCGTGGCGGGGGCGAGTCTGGGTGGCATGAAAGGGATGCATGCCCAGGGTGGTCTGCCCATTCCCGGCATAGTGCACATCGACCAGCCCTACCACTTCGGTGAGGGGCAGGGGATGAGTGCCCACGAGTTTGGGCTGGAGAGGGCCCGTCAGCTGGAGCAGAAGATTCTGGAGCTGGGGGTGGACAAGGTGGCCGCCTTTATCGGCGAGCCGATCCAGGGGGCGGGCGGTGTCATCATTCCGCCTGACAGCTACTGGCCGGAGATCCAGCGCATCTGCGATCACTACGGCATTTTGCTGATAGCCGACGAGGTGATCTGCGGCTTTGGCCGTACCGGCCACTGGTTTGCCAGCGAAGGGTTTGGCATCAAGCCGGATCTGATGTGTCTGGCCAAGGGGATTACCTCCGGTTATCTGCCGCTCGGCGCTGTGATGGTGAGTGACCGGGTTGCCAAGGGGCTGGTGGAAGAGGGGGGCGAGTTCAACCACGGCTTCACCTACTCGGGCCATCCGGTCTCTTGCGCGGTGGCGGTGGCCAATATCCAGCTTATGCAAAAGGAGAGCATAGTTAAGCGAGTGCATGATACCATCGGCCCCTATTTGCAGCGCCGCTGGGCAGAGCTGGCTGACCACCCGCTGGTGGGTGAAACCCGTGGCCGCGGGCTGGTCGCCGCCCTGGAAATCGTCCAGGACAAGCAGACCAACCGGCGTTTCCCGGCCCATGCCAATGCCGGGATGACTTGCCGGGAATTCTGTTTTAACAATGGCTTGGTGATGAGGGCGGTAGGCGATACCATGATCATATCGCCCCCCTTGGTGATCACCGAGGAACAGGTTGATGAATTGGTCAAGCTAGCCAGGCTCAGTCTGGATCTGACGGCTGCAAAGCTGAAGGGATAGCTGCCGCCAGGCAGGTTGGCATGCGCATACAATTTGCTTAGGAGACAAGGATGATGTCTTTCAAAACGGGAGTGATCGCTGCCTCTGTGGCTCTGGTCATGGCAAGTGCCGGAGCAATGGCTGAAGAGAAGGTGTTGCACGTCTACAACTGGAGCGACTATATCGCCCCGGATACCCTGGAAAACTTCCAGAAGGAGACGGGCATTAAGGTGGTTTATGACGTGTTTGACAGCAACGAGGTACTGGAAGCCAAGTTGCTGGCTGGTAAATCCGGCTACGACATCGTGGTGCCGTCCAACCCCTTCCTGGCCAAACAGATCAGGGCTGGCGTGTTCCAGAAGCTGGACAAGTCCAAGCTCTCCAACTGGCAAAATATGGATACCGACCTGCTCAAGGCGCTCGACCCGAGCGATCCGGGCAACCAGTACTCCATCCCCTATCTGTGGGGCACCATCGGTTATGCCTACAATGCCGAGAAGGTGAAGGCCGTACTGGGGGCCGATGCGCCGCTCAACTCCTGGGATCTGGTGTTCAAGCCGGAGAACATGGCCAAGCTGAAGGAGTGCGGCGTCTCCTTCCTCGACTCGCCGACCGAAATGTTACCGGCCGCCCTGCAATATCTGGGCTTCAAACCGGATAGCCAGAAGCCGGACGAGCTGAAGAAGGCCGAGGAGCTGTTCCTCTCCATCCGTCCCTATACCGCCTATTTCCACTCCTCCAAGTACATCTCGGATCTGGCCAACGGCAACTTGTGTGTTGCTGTCGGTTACTCCATGGATTTGCAGCAGTCCAAGGCGCGGGCGGCGGAAGCCAAAAATGGCGTGGCACTGACCTACACCATTCCGAAAGAGGGGGCTGGCAGCTTCTTTGACATGATCGCCATCCCGGCGGATGCCAAGAACGTCGAGGCGGCCCACACCTTCATCAACTATCTGATGAAGCCCGACGTGATCGCCAACATCACCAATCAGGTGCAGGCGCCTAACGGCAACAAGGCGGCGACCCCGCTGGTTGACGAGGCGATCCGTACCGATCCGGGGGTTTATCCGGACTCTGCAACCTTGCAGAAGATCTACACCTTCCCGGATCTGCCGGCCAAGGTGCAGCGTCTGATGACCCGCAGCTGGACCAAGATCAAGTCCGGTAAGTAAGTAACGAATACCCCTCCCGGTCCGCAGTTCGGCCGGGAGGGTAGTGATGCCATCCATCCGGATGGGCCGCGCGAATGGATGCGCAGACGGTCAACCACTGAACAGGAGAACTGACACCGTGAATACAACCAGATTGCTAACCATAGCGCTGACCATGGGATTGGCGAATGCAGTCCAGGCAGCCCCTGTGCTCCATTTCTACAACTGGTCTGACTATATCGGCGAGACCACCCTCAGCGATTTCCAGCAGGAGACCGGGATCAAGACCGTCTATGACGTATTTGACTCCAACGAAACCCTGGAAGGCAAGTTGCTGACCGGACGGACCGGTTACGATCTGGTGGTGCCCTCAAATAATTTCCTCTCCAAGCAGATCAAGGCGGGGGCTTTCCAGAAGCTGGACAAGAGCTTGCTGCCCAATCTGGCCAACCTGGATCCCGTGCTGCTCAAGCAGCTCGAGAAGGTGGATCCGGGCCATCAGTACGCAGTGCCCTATCTGTGGGGAACCAACGGCATCGGCTACAACGTCGACAAAATCAAGGCAGTGCTGGGGGTCGACAAGATCGACTCCTGGGCGGCCATCTTCGAGCCGGAAAACATGGAGAAGCTCTCCCGTTGCGGCGTCGCCTTCCTCGACTCGGCAGACGAGATGATCCCGGCTGCCCTCAACTACCTTGGACTGAACCCCAACAGCCAGGACGCGGCCGATATCAAGCGCGCCGAGGCGCAGTTGCTCAAGGTGCGCCCCTATGTGGCCTACTTCCACTCCTCCAAATACATAGGTGATCTCGCCAACGGCGATATCTGTGTGGCAGCGGGCTTTTCCGGCGACATCTTGCAGGCGGCAGCCCGTGCCGACGAGGCAGGCAAGGGGGTGAAGATTGCCTACAGCATTCCTAAAGAGGGGGGCAATCTCTGGTTCGACATGATGGCGATCCCGTCTGATGCCACCAATGTCAAAGAGGCACATGCTCTCATCAACTATGTTCTGCAGCCCGAGGTGATCGCCAAGGTCAGCAATTATGTGGGCTATGCGAACCCCAATGCCAAGGCTGGCGAGTTCATGGATGAGACGGTGCGCAATGATGAGGGGGTTTATCCGCCTCAGGCTGTGCTGGAGCGGCTCTATGTGCAGGAGGCACATTCCCGCGCGGTACAGCGTCAAATCACCCGGAGTTGGAGCAAGATCAAGTCCGGTACCTGACCTTGGTGCCCGCTCTGGGGCGCCAAATCGCTTTTATGGATTGGCCGTGAGGCCAGTATCACGTTAGGGAGTTTGGTAATGGCGATAGCCTCCAGTGCCTACAAGAAAGCCCTTGAGGGCAGCCAGCAACGCAAAGAAGTGCTGGTAAAAATAGACAGGGTTAGCAAGCAGTTCGATGAAACCCTGGCGGTCGATAATGTTTCCCTGAATATTCACAAGGGGGAGATCTTCGCCCTGCTGGGAGGATCCGGTTCCGGTAAATCGACCTTGCTGCGGATGCTGGCAGGGTTCGAGCGCCCGACCGAAGGGCGTCTGTTCCTCGACGGGGTGGATATCACCGATATGCCCCCCTATGAACGCCCCATCAACATGATGTTCCAGTCCTACGCCCTGTTTCCCCATATGACGGTGGCACAGAATATTGCTTTCGGTCTCAAGCAGGATGGCCTGCCCAAGGCCGAGATCGACGCCCGTGTCGAAGAGATGCTCAAGCTGGTACAGATGACCCAGTATGCCCGTCGCAAGCCTCACCAGCTCTCCGGTGGCCAGCGCCAGCGGGTAGCGCTGGCCCGTTCGCTGGCGAAACGTCCCAAGTTGCTGCTGCTTGATGAGCCGATGGGGGCGCTCGACAAGAAGCTGCGCTCCAAGATGCAGCTGGAGCTGGTGGAGATCATCGAGCGGGTCGGGGTTACCTGTGTCATGGTGACCCACGATCAAGAAGAGGCCATGACCATGGCGGAGCGGATCGCCATCATGCATCACGGTTGTATCGAGCAGATCGGTAGCCCGATGGATATCTACGAAACCCCGGCCAGTCGGCTGGTGTGCGAGTTCATCGGCAACGTCAACCTGTTCGACGGCCTGCTGGTGGAGGATGAGCAGGACCACGCCATCATCGCCTGTGCCGATCTGGAGCAGCCCATCTATGTGGGCCACGGGATCAGCTCCCGTGCCGAGAACAAGAAGGTGACCTACGCCCTGCGGCCGGAGAAGCTGCTGATGAGCCTGCAAAAGCCGGCCGAAATCGAGCATCCGGACTTCAACTGGACCAAGGGCGAGGTCTATGACATCGCTTATCTGGGCGGACACTCGGTGTACCACATCCAGCTGCCCTCGGGCAAAATCGTTCAGGCTTTCATCGCCAATGCCGAACGCCACGGCAAGCGGCCAACCTGGGATGACCAGGTGTTCCTCTACTGGGAAGATGACAGCGGCGTGGTGCTGCAATCATGAAGATCTTGCAACGACTGAAGCGGGGCGGAGGGCGCCGGCTGGTGATCGGCATCCCCTTCTTCTGGCTGTTCCTCTTCTTCCTGCTGCCCTTTGTCATAGTGGTAAAAATCAGTTTTGCGGAAGCGGATGTGGCGATCCCGCCCTACACCGACGTGGTGAGCTGGGCCGACAATCAGCTCACCATCCTGCTCAATATGGGGAACTACCTGCTGCTGCAGGAGGATGAGCTCTATATCGCAGCCTATCTGGGCTCCCTCAAGATGGCCTTCGTCAGCACCCTGCTCTGCCTGTTGATTGGCTATCCGATGGCCTACTCCATCGCTCGGGCCAACAAGGAGACCCAGACCGTTCTGCTGTTGCTGATCATGATGCCGACCTGGACCGCCATTCTGATCCGGGTCTATGCGTGGATGGGGATCCTCAGTAACAACGGCCTGCTCAACAGCGTCTTGCTGGGGATCGGGCTGATTGACGAACCGCTGCAGATCCTCAATACCAACCTGGCGGTCTATATCGGCATCGTTTACTCCTATCTGCCCTTCATGGTGCTGCCGCTTTACGCCAATCTGGTCAAACACGATCAGAGCCTGCTGGAGGCGGCCTCCGACCTAGGGGCCCGCAACCTGACCCGTTTCTGGCAGATCACTGTGCCGCTCTCCAAAAACGGCATTATCGCCGGCTGCATGCTGGTGTTTATTCCGGTGGTGGGGGAGTTCGTTATTCCGGAAATGCTGGGTGGCCCGGAGACCCTGATGATCGGTAAGGTGCTATGGCAGGAGTTCTTCAACAACCGCGACTGGCCGGTCGCCTCTGCACTGGCGGTGGTGATGCTGGCGGTGCTGATCATTCCGATCATCCTCTTCAACCGTAACCAGGCCAAAGAGCTGGAGGGCAAGGCATGATGAGACGTTTCGGTTTTGCCAAGCTGATGCTCTGGCTTGGGCTGCTGTTTATCTACCTGCCCATGATCATCATGGTGATCTACTCCTTCAACGCCTCCAAGCTGGTGACGGTGTGGGGCGGATGGTCACTCAAGTGGTACTTCGGCCTGCTCGACAACAAGCAGCTGATTGGATCCGTGTTCCGCTCGCTGGAGATCGCTTTTTACACCGCGATCGCCGCGGTGGCGCTGGGGACGGTGGCGGCATTCGTGCTGACCCGAATTCCCCACTTCCGTGGTCGCACCCTGTTCGGTGGCATGGTGACGGCACCGCTGGTGATGCCCGAGGTGATCACCGGTCTGTCGCTGCTGCTGCTGTTCGTGGCGATGGCCCAGCTGGTGGGATGGCCCGCCGAGCGGGGCATGTTGACCATCTGGATCGCGCACACTACCTTCTGTACCGCCTACGTAGCCATCGTTGTGTCGGCGCGGTTGCGGGAGCTGGATCTCTCCATAGAGGAGGCGGCCATGGATCTTGGCGCCAAGCCGTGGAAGGTGTTCTTCCTGATCACCATCCCGATGATCGCCCCCTCGCTGGCAGCAGGCGGCATGATGTCGTTCGCCCTGTCGCTGGATGATCTGGTGCTGGCGAGCTTCGTCTCCGGCCCGGGCTCCACTACCTTGCCGATGGAGGTCTTCTCGGCGGTACGGCTCGGGGTGAAACCCGAGATCAACGCGGTAGCCAGCCTGATCCTGCTGTCGGTATCGCTCTTTACCTTCGGCAGCTGGTATCTGATGGCCAAGGCGGAGAAGCGCCGTCGCGCCGAGATCGCCATGAGCAACCAGATGCAGGCAGTCGCCTGACTCGTCAGATGATAAGATCCGCCTACTCTCGTCAATCCGGAGGATGAGTATGCGGATCTCCTTTTTCAGTGGTCGTGGCACCGAGCTGGTGCCCGGCCTCACCAGCGCCATTCACAAGCAACCGATCTCTGCACCAGTTCGCTGTACCTTTGCCGGTCTGGAAGGGGATGAGCAGTGTGACACGCGCCACCACGGTGGCCCGGATCGGGCGCTCCACTACTATCCGGCCGATCACTATCTCTGGTGGCAGACCTGGCAAACCGCGCTGGGCTTGCCTGCGCCACGTACAGCCTGGCAACCTGCCGCCTTTGGCGAGAACCTCTCCGGTCTCGGGCTGACCGAGGTGCAAGCCTGCATTGGCGATGTCTATCGACTCGGCGAGGCGCTGATCCAGATCAGCCAGCCGAGATCCCCCTGTTTCAAGCTCAACCAGCGCTTTGGCTATGGCCAGATGTCGCAGGTGATACAACTGAATGGCCGTTGTGGCTGGCTGCTGCGGGTGCTGGAGGAGGGGAGGGTGTCGCCGGAGTCGGCCATGGAGCTGGTAGACAGACCCTATCCCGAACTGACGGTGAAGCGCACGGCGGATATCCTATTCAATCAGGTGCGCAATGAAGCGGATCTGCTGATGTTGCTGGAGAATCCGGCCCTTTCCCCCAACTGGCGCCAGCATGCAGCCGACTGGCTGGAGCATGGCACTGTGGCTGACTGGCAGCGCCGTCTGCTGGGACCGGCATCCCTGCGCCTGGCCTGACAGTCGGTTACCGGAATGTCACCAGCTGGCTGCAGCCCGGTAAACGGATGAAAAGAGTGCTGAATAGTTGAGCGAACAGCACTTTTTTTCCTGCAAAATGCAAAAAAGGCTTGTGTCAGGTCTGGGCTTTCGGTAAATTCCCGTCCCGCAGACATCGGTGTGTAGCGCAGCTTGGTAGCGCACTTCGTTCGGGACGAAGGGGTCGGAGGTTCGAATCCTCTCACACCGACCAAATTCAAAAAGGGCTTAGCTTCGGCTAGGCCCTTGTGCATTTCTGGCCTTCCAGTTCTGTGGGGCATTTTGATTTCCTGCCCTGTTTACTACATCTGCAATTGCTAGCTATTGACTCCTCATCAGTTGTTTCCCCCTTCTTGGAAACGTGTTAACTATTTCCTTCCATACAGATTGCCAGACTCGTTGTGGGCCTTAAATGAACAGCTGATTTTAATCTCTTTGAATATCAAGGTTCGACTGCAGGAAAAGGATGACCAGATATGCAAGGCCAGGAACGGCAATGCCAGGAATTTTACCAGACTCTCTTTGCTGGATATGCTCAGCAGCTTGCCCCATTCGCCGCACTTGATGAGTGCCTTCACGACTTTCTAGATCAACGCCCGAGCGGCAAATATACCGCGCGCAATCGTGCTGCTGGACTGGCTGCCGCGACCTTCTGGTGGGAGCCCGCCAACTTGGACGGTGCTCAACTGGCAAGCTTGGCACTGGGACGTATTTTGCATTCTGAGGATGCTATTAGCACTGCGCTGCTGGATCATCTGGCCGCTCGTCATCCAGATGTATTGCGTTGGGCGATTCGTTACTCGAAGCTGTTTACACGCAGCGATTCACCGCTCTGGCGGCATCTCCGAGACAATCTCGGTAGCGGAGATTGGTACGAATTTTTCGGCGTCTGTGATCGTCTACTTGAGCAACTTGAACCATTCGACGAAGCAATTGCACTGGCTGAGACCCACCTGAAGTCGCTTTCGTTACTAGAGCTGCTTTCCTATTTGAGCGTGATCGCATATGGGCAACTTGGCGCCTCTCAGGGTAAGGACAGTTCTGCGGAAGATTGGGATGTCTATGATCGGTTAATTGCGCGCAAGCTGTCGAATTGCTCTGAGTGTGATTTTCAGCTGACAGAGGAAGCTATTGGCCGCTCTATTAAGCGTCATTTGTCGCCAATCCTGTTTCCACAGTCAGGTTTGGGGCGAGAGAATGTTGCCAACCTCGGATCGGTCGCCTTGCTTACTGTCGCCATGCGTGAGCGAATCGACTACGAGAATTCCATCAATTGGTTCTGTTTTGACCATGATTGTGGTTACCAGCTCAAACCGGGACAACCGGTCATATTCAACAAAACAGATACGGGCTCACAGCGCTGGCAGCGTACCGGGCGCAAAAGCAAGTTGCTTTGGCACTACTGGATGTACCGTGCAATTGACCAATTCGCAGCTTCGGATATGGCTGGCAAAATCATCGGGAGACCGGAAAACCACGAATCGAATCAGCTAGCTTACATAAAAACCATCCGCAGTCAGCTTTACCTGCAGACGATATTCGGCCTGGGTGAGCGCGTCAGACTGAACGACGGAGCGGAGGTAATCCTGCACCACGCGATATTAGCCAGTGAGCTGACGACAGTGTTTTTTGAGCAGGCGTTTCTTCAGCCTTTTCTTCGCTATATGGGCGACTCCGGTGTAGCAGCAAAAGCACTTGGTCAATTAGCTTTGGAAGGGCTTGTACAAGGCGAGAATCGCTTTCCCATCACTTGGTCGGAACCGAAAGATAAGATCCGTCGTATCTGTGGTTGGACCGTCAGCCCCGAACATCCCAAGGGCGACCCCGAAGCGGCCGAGGCCATCCTGAAGTTCTGGACCAGTGACCTGCAGGCACTGTCCGTGCAGATGAGGCTGACACCTAACATGCCATTTCCACGTCTGTACGAGCGGCCGTTCTACAAGATTGGCTGCTACAGCTTTCAGTTCCCCTGGGTTGCCGGTCAACAGAACAATCTGACCGCTGCGGTGAATAACCTGCGACGTGTTGAGCAACGCAGGCCTGCTTTGCGCAGCGAAACGGAACGTATTGAACATACCCTTGCCGAAGCACTAAGGCAGAGGGGGTTTCGCGTTGTCGTGGGCTACCAACCACCATTGAGTGATGAGCGTGATGCTGGTGAAGTGGACCTGATCTGTCACTTGGATGGGGTAGTGTTGCTGCTGGAGGTCAAGTCGGGCTTCATCCGTTCAACTCGTCATGAAGTCTGGCTGCATCGAACCAATACCCTGCGCAAGGCGGCAAGGCAGTTAAAGCGCAAGCAACCGGTTGTGCTTCAAGCCCTGCAAAATGACCAAGGGTTGCGTTCAGCTCTATTGCTGAGTGATTTCAATCCTCTGCCAGCTTTGCATGCTTGGGTTGTAGATACTTCGATTGAATTTGATGGTGAGGTCATCGATGGTTTTCACGTCGTCTCCCGCGAGATCATGGAGATCGCTTTGCGCGATGAACCGCATTATCTGCGCGCGTTTGAACAGATGGGCGATGCTGAGGTTGGGAATGAGGAAGAGACACTGTATGCCGACGGATTCAGTGCACAAGCTCTTGTTAGGTTGATCGAGTCCGATGGGGTCTGGCGTGATGTGCTGTAGAACGTGACAAGTAGGTTTGCGGGATTCATGAGGTGTGGGGCGCCACATTATGGCTATCTGCTTGGCAATAAAGCAGTAGCCGTGGGCATTAAAAGGGCCACCGCTCGGTGGCCCATCGGTGGAGTCTGATCCTGACTCCGGCACTCTAGATTGTGGCAATCTCGCTATGGGTCTTGTCTATGGTGCCCTCCTTGCGCGCTAGGCGTTTTCAGATATGCCAGTGCTGATGCCGCAAAGCCTTCAAGCTGTGTTGAGGTTGCAAGGCCGCGTGCTTGGGGTACTCACAAATGAAATGTTCGATTCCCTCCATCAGTTGTTCACGTAGTGACATCACGGGCTCATGCCAGGCTTGCAGGCATAAATGGCCGGGGATCAACTGCTCCTGATAATCTTCCAGCAGCTGTTCTGGCCAGGGTTCAATACCGGAATTGCGTTGCAGCAAATAGTGGGCGGCGGGTTCACGGGCATAAATGAACTGAATTTGGGCCAGATCGCGTTGGCATAGCGTTTGACTGTTGATATGACAGGTCAAATATTTTCCCGTTTTCAGATCCAGAAAGTGACCGCGTTGCCGACAGGGAACGATGCGATACCAAGGCAGGGGTGAGGAGAGAGAATACCCCTCAAGCTCCTGTTCCAACCAGTGGCGACACTCGGGTGTCTGCACCTCGTCGAGCATGGACTCGAGCTGTGTCAACAAGGCTCTGGATGGTTTGATGGCCAGTTTCGCACTCATCGCCTGCAATCCTCCCTCTGCACACAATCCCGACTCTCAGTATGGACCTTGTTCGGCTAGAGGGGGTAAGGAATCTAATGATTAAAAGTGGATTAGCCGCGTGGTTTTTATGCACTAACTTGGTTCAACCCACCAGATAGGTACCGGTGCCGAAGGCGATGTGGGTGCCCTCTTCGTTGTGCAGCTCCATCCGGGCGACGGCCACCTTGCTGCCAGCCCGGATGATGTGGGCGGTGGCGATAAACTCGTTGCCGCGCCCTGGGCGCAGGTAATCCACCCGCAGATCTATGGTGCCGAGGCGGGCGAAGCGCTCCTTGAGATAGCTGGGGGAGAACTCCTCCAGCTCGTCGATGCAGGAGGCGGCGACGATCATACCGCCTGCCACATCCAGCAGCGTGGCGGTGACGCCGCCATGCAGGATGTTGTGGAAAGGGTTGCCGATCAGCTTCTCATCCATCTTGATGCGCAGCTCCACCTTGTCGAAGTCGTAGTGGGTCACCTGCATGCCAATCAGCTTGTTGAAGGGCATCTTCTCGGCAAACAGGTTGGCAATGCCACTGAGCGCCATCTTCTTGAGCATCTGTTTCATTCTCTGATCCCAATCCTTGTCATCAAAGCCGAGTAAAAACTCCAGCCAGTCTGCAACAGTTCATTAACAGTCGCAATGGCAGGTTTATTGTGGGCGGCGGCTGCTTTAGAATGGCGACCCCAAAGGAGAGCCCATGACCGCGATTGCCGAAACCCTGCCAGATCCTCAGCCAGAGAGTCCGCTTGCCCTGCTGCAGGCAGTCTTCGGCTATCAGCAGTTTCGGCCGGGTCAGCTCGAGATCATCGAGCAGATCGTCGCGGGGCGCGATGCGCTGGTGCTCAAGCCCACCGGTGGCGGCAAGTCGCTCTGCTACCAGATCCCGGCACTGCTGCGGCCCGGGCTCGGTGTGGTGGTCTCTCCCCTTATTTCGCTGATGAAGGATCAGGTCGACAGCCTGCGCGCCAACGGCGTAGCGGCGGTCTACATCAACTCGGCCCTCAGTCGGGAGGAGATGATCCAGAACTTCGCCGCCATGCGCCGCGGCGAGATCAAGTTGGTCTATGTCTCCCCCGAGCGCTTGCTGCAGCACGAGTTTATGGATCGGCTGGCCGAGCTGCCGCTCGGGCTGTTCGCCATCGACGAGGCGCACTGTGTCTCCCAGTGGGGCCACGATTTCCGGCCTGAGTATGCGGCACTGGGGCGACTCAAGCAGTGGTTCCCGCAGGTGCCGGTGGTAGCGCTTACCGCCACCGCCGACGAGGCGACCCGCAGCGACATGCTGCACCGCCTAGAGCTGAACGATCCCTTCATCCACACCGCCAGCTTCGATCGTCCCAATATCCGCTACAGCCTGGTGGAGAAGTTCAAGGCGGCTGAGCAGCTGCTGCGCTACGTGCAGAGCCAGAAGGGCAACTGCGGCATCGTCTACTGCTCCAGTCGCAACCGGGTGGAGGAGGTGGCCGAGCGGTTATCCCGCCACGGCTGCAAGGCGGCGCCCTATCATGCGGGGCTGCCGCTCGAGCTGCGCCAGCAGACCCAGGATGCCTTCCTCAAGGATGACATCGAGATAGTGGTGGCGACGGTGGCGTTCGGTATGGGTATCGACAAGCCCAACGTACGCTTCGTGGTGCACTACGACATTCCGAAGAACATCGAATCCTACTATCAGGAGACCGGTCGCGCCGGGCGCGATGGCACTCCCGCCGAGGCGCTGCTGCTCTACGATCCTGCCGACATCGGTCGGGTGCGCCGCCTGCTCGACAACATCGAGAACCCGCAGCAGCTGCAGGTGGAGCAGTACAAGCTCAACGTGATGGCCGCTTTTGCCGAGGCGCAGACCTGCCGCCGTCAGGTGCTGCTCAACTACTTCGGCGAGTACAACGACAAGCCGTGCGGCAACTGCGATATCTGCCTCGATCCGCCCAAAAGTTATGACGGCACCGAAGATGCCCAGAAGGCGCTCTCCTGCGTCTGGCGGGTGGGGCAGAATTTCGGGGTGGGTTATGTGGTGGAGGTGCTGCGCGGGTCGCTGAACCAGCGCATCAAGGATCATGGCCACGACAAGCTCTCGACCTACGGTATCGGCAAGGATCAGAGCCACGAATACTGGATGAGCGTGATCCGCCAGCTGATCCACAAGGGGCTGCTGACCCAGAACATCACCCGCAATCTGGTGCTGCAGCTGACCGAAGCGGCTCGCCCCGTGCTGCGTGGCGAGGTGAAGCTGGAACTGGCGGTACCCCGCCTGCAGCCTATCTCCAGCCGCAAGGAGAAGCGCAACGGTCTGCTCGACAATGCCAACTATGACAAGCGGTTGTTCAAGGAGCTGCGCGGCCTGCGCAAGCAGATTGCCGAGGATGAGGAGGTGCCGCCCTACGTGGTGTTCAACGATGCGACCCTGGTGGAGATGGCTCAGCTGATGCCGATGACCGAAGACGAGATGCTGGCCATCAACGGCGTCGGTCACCGCAAGTTGGAGCGCTTCGGCGAAGCCTTTATGGATCTGATCATCGACTACTGCCGGCGGTAGGGTCGATTAGGCAGCCTAATCGACCACGGTAAGCGCGGCTCGGAAGAACCAAGGGTTAGACGCGAGGTTATTTCAGGCTGGCGTAGAAGGCCGCCAGATTGTCGATATCCGCATCGGTCAGCGGCGCCATGAAGGGGTCCATCAAGGGCTCTTTGCGAGTGCCATCCTTGAACGCTTTCAACTGTTTCACCAGATAGGCGGCATTCTGACCCGCCAGATGGGGATAGTTGGGGATCATCGCCTTGCCTTCCACGCCGTGACAGGCGGCACAGACCGCCGCTTTGGCTTTGCCGGCTTCAATATCGGCAGCCTTGGCCTGATGACCCCACGCCAGTGCCAGCAAGGGCATGGCATATACCCATTTTTGCATCTTCTTCTCCTTGAATTGAAAAATGATGGTTGCCAGTGAGCGCAAGCATGGCTGACGGCAGTATAAAGAGTGACACGAGCATACGCAGGGACGAATGGCACAACCATGAAGTTGATCAACACTTTTGCGACCGAGTTGCCTTGGGCCTGTGAACCCGTGGTCCCCCAGCCGCTGCAGCAACCCCGGTTGCTTCATCTCAACCGGGCTTTACTGGATGAGTTGGGGCTGGGAGGCGTCAGTGAGGCTGACTGGATCGCCTGTTGTGGCGAGGGAAAAGTGCTGCCCGGTATGCAGCCGGTAGCGCAGGTCTATGCCGGCCATCAGTTCGGGGGTTATAGCCCCCGGCTTGGGGATGGCCGCGCGCTGCTATTGGGTGAGCAGCAGGCGCCGGATGGCCAGCGCTGGGATCTGCACCTGAAGGGGGCAGGAAAGACGCCGTTTTCCCGTTTTGGTGACGGTCGCGCCGTGCTGCGCTCCAGCATCCGAGAATATCTCGCCTCCGAGGCGCTCCATGCCCTCGGCATCCCGACCACCCGGGCGCTGGTATTGGTGGGGAGTCAGGAGCCCGTTTATCGCGAGCAGGTTGAGACCGGGGCGACCGTGCTGCGCACCGCCCCCAGCCATCTGCGCTTCGGCCATATCGAGTATTTCGCCTGGAGCGGGCAGGGGGAGAAGATCCCGCCACTCATCGACTATCTGCTGCGCCACCACTTCCCCGAACTGGAGAGTGGTGCCGAACTGTTTGCCGAGGTAGTGCGCCGCACCGCGCGGTTGATTGCCAAATGGCAGGCTGCGGGCTTCTGTCACGGGGTAATGAATACCGACAACATGTCGCTGCTCGGCCTGACGCTGGATTATGGCCCCTACGGCTTTATCGATGCCTACGTGCCCGATTTTGTCTGCAATCACTCGGATCCGGCGGGTCGTTACGCACTGGATCAGCAGCCCGCGGTCGGTTATTGGAATCTGCAAAAACTGGCGCAGGCGCTGGCTGGCCATGTAAACGGTGATGCGCTGGCTGCAGCGTTGGCCCAGTACGAGCAGCAGCTGATGTTGCACTACTCCGAGTTGATGCGGGCCAAGCTCGGACTGGCGGTGTGGGAGGAGGATGACCCGGCGCTGTTCCGCGAGCTGTTCCGGTTGCTGGCGGCCCACGAGGTGGATTACCACCTGTTCCTTCGCCGTCTCGGTGAGGTGACGCAAGAGGGGTCGTGGCCTGCATCTCTGCTGGCCCTGTTGCCTGAACCACTGGGTTGGCAGGCGTGGCTGGAGCGCTATCGGGCGCGGCTAATGCGCGAAGGCAGCGAGGATGCCGTGCGCAAGGTGCAGATGGATGCCATCAACCCCAAGTATGTGCTGCGCAATACGCTGGCCCAGCAGGTGATCGACGCCGCCGACACAGGGGATATGCGGCCGTTCGAGCGGCTGTTCGCCGCCTTGCACCGTCCCTTTGATGAACAACCCGAATATGAGGATCTCGCCACCCCGACTCCGGCATGGTATTGCGGTGGTGAGCTCTCCTGCAGTAGCTGAGAGACACGGAATGAGTTGGCAAATCAAACAGGTAGATAGCGAAGCTGGCGTGGTGACGCTGGATTGCCCAGCACTCGACTGGGACACGTTTCCGCTGTTGGCGCAGGTCTTGCTGCGAGAGTGGGAGCTGCAGCCGCTCGAGCAGGATGCGGGGGCTGACCGCCATAGCTGGTTGCTGGAGTTTGAAGGGAGCCAGTTTCGGCTGGAGTACGAACACTACAGCGGCTGCTGGCTGGAGGCGGTGTGCCCGGCGGATCGGGAGGCGCTGCTCTGGCTCGCCAGACAGCACAAGCTGTGACTATCGCCCACAAGGCTTGCTCTGCCGCTGGCCAACCTGGACAAGCGTAATCGCATAAAGATTGAACTATCGGTTTGGGGGCGTATAATCTCGCCCCTCGATTATCGCCAATGGTGGCGATATGGGTTCCCTAACCCCATTAACCAAAAAGGTCACAAGATGAATCTGACCCCTGCGCAGTACCAAACGGCGCTCGTTCGCCTGTCGTTGTTCCACATTCTGATCATTGCCAGCAGCAACTATCTGGTGCAGCTGCCGATCACCGTGTTTGGCTTCCATACCACCTGGGGGGCGTTCAGCTTCCCGTTTATCTTCCTGGCGACCGACCTGACAGTGCGGATCTTCGGTGCCGGTCTGGCGCGCAAGATTATCCAGACCGTGATGTTGCCAGCACTGGCGGTCTCCTATGCGCTCTCCGTACTCTTCTTTGAAGGGAGCTTCCAGGGCGTTGGTCATCTGGCCGAGTTCAACCTGTTCGTGGCGCGTATCGCGCTGGCCAGCTTTATGGCCTATCTGGTGGGGCAGTTCATGGATGTGGTGGTGTTCAACCGCCTGCGTCTGCTCAAGCAGTGGTGGATTGCACCTGCGGCCTCCACCCTGTTCGGTAATCTGGTTGATACCATCGCTTTCTTCAGTGTGGCCTTCTGGCGCACCACAGATCCTTTCATGGCAGAGCACTGGGTCGAGATCGCAACCGTCGATTACGTATTCAAGTTGCTGATAAGCCTTGGTTTGTTCGTGCCGCTCTACGGTGTCTTGCTGCGCTACCTCAGCCGCAAGCTGGTGGGCGAGGCCGGATTATCCAGCCTGCAAACGGCCACCCGGCAAGCCTGACGAGATTGACCACCCTTCGCGGTGGTCAATTTTTTTGCACTTTCTGCAAATAGCGCTTGCCTAGTTAAATGAGAATGATTATTGTTAACTTGTTTTCCGGGAAAGACTTCATTCGTTCCAACGTGATGGACTTCTTGTGAAGGCACGACATTGCTCACATTGCTTCCAGTTAAGGGCCAGTTTATCTGGCCCTCTTTTTTTGTCATTTTTCAGCAAGTTGCAGGCATAAAAAACGGGAGCCAAGGCTCCCGTCGTCACGCTGTCTGTGGCTTACTCGATATCGAGAGCCTCGGGGGAGAGGATCACCCCTGTGGTATCGGCGTAGAGGTGGTCGTCAGGCAGGAAGGTCACGCCACCGAAGTTGACCGGCAGATCGGTCTCCCCTACATCCTTGCTGTCGGCACCGACCGGAATGGCTGCCAGTGCCTGAATGCCGATGTCCAGATCTTCCAGAATATCGACTTCGCGGACGCAGCCGTAGCAGACAATCCCTTCCCAATCGTTCTCGGCCGCCGTGGTGGCGATGTCGCTGTCGATCAGAGCTCGGCGCATGGAGCCACCGCCATCGATCAGCAAGACGCGTCCCAGCCCATTCTCTTTGACGAGTTCACGGATAAGACCATTCGATTCGAAGCATTTGACGGTGGTGATGACGCCGCCGAAAGAGGCGCGGCCGCCGAAGGAGCAGAGCATGGGTTCAAGCACATCCACCATGTCCTGATAGATGTCGCACAGTTCAGAAGTATTGTATTCCATAGTGTCAAATCCACGGCTGGAAACAGGTGCAACCAGTATAAGGAGTGGGTGTGGCATTTCAATGAATATTCCTTGCACAGATCACCTGTCGCCGCTTTTCTGCATAAGCTCAATGCAGTTCACTGCCAGTTTGCGAGAGGTCCATCGTGCTTATCCGTCATAAGTTGATCCTGAATACCGTGCTGGTTGCCGTTGCCATGCTGGTACTGAGCGGCCTGTTTATCTACTCCAGCCAGGTGCACCGTCACCTGACCGAAGCCCAGCGCAATATCGACCAGCTGGAGATCGCCATGCTCAACCTGCGGCGGGCCGAGAAGGATTTTCTGATCCGTAAGGATATGACCTTCGTCGAGCGCTTCAATCAGGGGTTGTCAGACTTTCACCAGCACAATCGGGAGCTGGTGACCGATGACAATCTGGCTGCCGTCGAGGGGGAGCTGACCAGACTGGATCAGCAGATCAGCGGTTATGGCAAAGCCTTCAACGATCTGGTGGCTCAGCAGCAGAAGATTGGTCTGGGGCCGGAGGAGGGGCTCTATGGCAAGCTGCGGGCGGCGGTGCATGAGGTGGAGAATGGGCTCAAGCAGCTGGATCAGCAGGGGCTGCTCATCACCATGTTGCAGCTGAGACGGGCGGAGAAAGACTTCATGCTGCGCTCCGATATCCAGTATCTGGAGCGTTTCGAAACCTTGCACAAGAGTTTTCAGGATAGTCTTGCCACTTTGCCGGAGGCGGATCGCGGCAAGTTGGAGCAGGCCAGCAAGCAGTACCGGCAGGACTTTGTGGCGCTGGTGCAGGGGATGCAGGTACTGGGGCTGAAAGAGGATGAGGGGCTGCGCAACCAGATGCGGGATCTGGTGCATCAGACCGAACAGGGATTTGCTGCTGTAGATCAGCACATTGTCGCTGAACTGGAGCGGCAGAGCGCTCGCCTCAACAGCCTGATGCTGGTCTGTGGCGGGGTGATTGTGGTGCTGATCGGCATCATGAGCGTGTTGCTGGGGCGCAGCATCGACCGTCCCATTACTCAGGTGAATGATACCGTCAACCGCATTCGTAAGGATAATGACCTGCGCCTGAAGATAGATCTGCGCGGGGCAGATGAAATGGCCCAGCTGGCAGGCAATCTCGACGTGATGCTGGGCGGGTTTCGTAACCTGATTGGCGATGTGAAGCATAGCGTGCACACCCTGACCGAAGCGGCGGATCACCTTTCGGCCAACGTCAAACGCACCAGTGAAGGGGCGGCGCGCCAGCTGCAGGAGACCGATATGGTGGCGACCGCGTCCACCGAGATGGGCTCCACCATCGAAGAGATCGCCCGCAACACCGAGCAGGCGGCCAACAATGCACAGGCGACCAACAACAAGGCGATGGAGGGGCGGGCTGCGGTCGAGAATACTGTCGAGCAGATCCGCTCGCTGGCGGGCAATCTGGAGAGCTCATCTCGCGAGGTGAGCCAGCTGCAAAAAGAGAGCGAGACCATCGGCTCCGTGCTCGACGTGATCCGCGGCATTGCCGAGCAGACCAACCTGCTGGCCCTCAACGCAGCCATCGAAGCAGCCAGGGCAGGGGATCAGGGACGTGGTTTTGCGGTGGTGGCCGATGAGGTGCGCAATCTGGCCATCCGTACCCAGAAATCGACCCAGGAGATCGCCGGCATCATCAGCTCCCTACAGAAACAGACCGGCAGCATCGTCGAGGTGATGGCGACCTGCCGCGAGCAGGGCAACCGCAGCTCGGATCAGGCCAGTACCGCAGGGGAGTTGCTGGGGCAGATCACTCAGGATGTTACCCACATCATGGATATGAGCACCCAGATTGCCGCCGCCATCGAACAGCAGAGTCTGGTGGCCAACGAGGTGAACCGCAACGTCAACAACATCCGCGACATCGCCCAGGAGTCGAGCATCATGGCGGAGGAAAATGCGAGATCCAGCGAGGGCCTCAACGAGCAGGCCCAGCTGCTCAACAAGGCGGTGGCAAAATATCGGGTTTAGTGAGCAGACTGGCATCCTTGTGAGGTTTTTGCACCAGAGTGGCAATGATTTGATCGTAATGGCTGTTATTGGGGTAATTCGCTCATATAATCGCCGCCACTATGATGATTCGGAAGGATTCGATGGCAAAGTTGCTGGTGGCCGTATTCGGGCTGTTCTGTTCCTGTCTGGTGTTGGCAGGTTCGGCGCCTCAGGCTACCCCACTAAAGCCCCGCATGGAGCCGCTACTCAGCTGGTTCAATGGGGCATTTACGAGCCGGGAGCAGGCCAGTTACGACAGCCGCTTTACCAGTGCTGAGCTGCGCCTGATGGAGATCTGGCCTGGCTATCAGGGCTATCGCTGGGTCTATGCCGAGCAGTACCTGAGTCTGCGCTCCGTCCGTCCCTTCCGCCAGCGCATCTATCGCTTCTCACCCGCCCCTGACGGGCGGATCCTGATGGCAGAGCTGACTATGCCCCGAGCCACCGATTTTGCCGGTGCCTGGCATGATCCCGCCCTGCTCGACAGTCTGACCCCACAGCAGCTCTCCTTGCGCCACGGTTGCGAGATCTGGCTGACACGCACTCCCTCCGGCGAATATGCCGGCCACACCCGGGTGGGCCATTGCTCCACCGATTTTGGTGGTGCCACTACGCTGGTGCAGCATATCTGGATTGGCCCCGACAGTGTCAGATTGCTGGATCGCGCCTATGACAATGCCGGGAGTCCGCGCTGGGGCAGCCCGGGTGAGGGGTATGTCTATTTGCGTCGTTCCAAAGGATTTGGCCAGTAGGGGCGAATGCGTCTGGCTGCGGGAACATGAAGGATGAAAAACAGGAATCGTAAAAAAGGCGCCCATTGGGCGCCTTTTTCAGAATTCTTCAGAAGTAAAATTACTTCTTGGTGGTCATCGCACCGAAACGCTTGTTGAACTTGTCTACGCGGCCGCCGCTAGAAACTTCTTTCTGCTTGCCGGTGTAGAACGGGTGGCACTCGGAGCACACGTCCAGGTTCAGATCTTTACCGATGGTAGAGAAAGTGTTGATGACGTTACCGCAAGAGCACTTGGCGGTGATGGCTACGTAGTCAGGATGGATACCAGCTTTCATGGACAACCTCAATTAATAGGCCGTGTCGCCATCCGATCTCTTGTCGGACACCACACGATTGTTGAACACAGTTTCAAAGGCTGCGAATAATATAGGAAATGCCTGAGATCAGGCAAGTGGCTTCGCAGAAAAAATAGGCAACCCCTGGTGAATTCTTCCCAAACGCTGGATCTGGTTCGTGTCGCTGTCCCGGTACCGTTACGCCGTCACTTCGACTATCTCTCTCCCCTGCCGTTACCTGCCCCCGGTTGCCGGGTCGAGATCCCTTTCGGTCCCCAGACCCTGGTCGGGCTGGTGGTGGATCATCCGGCCGACAGCCAGGTGCCCCGCAACAAGCTCAAGCCCATCAAGCGCGTACTCGATGCGACGCCGGTGCTGGGGCCGGATATTCTGGCGCTGATGAACTGGAGCGCCAGCTACTACCAGCATCCGCTGGGGGAAGTGCTGCCCCACGCCCTGCCGGTGCTGGTGCGCAAGGGGGAGCCTGCCGCTTATCGTGAACTGGAGTTCTGGTTTGCTACCGAGGCAGGGATGGCCATCGACCTTAACGAGCTCAAGCGGGCGGCCAAGCAGCAGCAAGCGCTCGCCTTGCTGCGCAAGGGGCCGCAGACCCCCTCCGCTCTCAAGCAGGAGGAGATCCAGAGCGCAGCTCTCACCGCGCTGGAGAAGAAGGGGCTACTGGAGAAGCGTTCGCTGGAGCCGAGCCACGATGGCGATTGGGCTGCCCGCTTCGAGCCGGGGGAGGGGCTGCGCCTCAACGGCGAGCAGGCTCTGGCCGTCTCCGCCGTTACCAGCCAGAGCGACAAGTTCGGCGCCTTCCTGCTGGATGGCATCACAGGTTCCGGCAAGACCGAGGTCTATCTGAGCATCCTCGAACCCCTGCTCAAGGCGGGCAAGCAGGCGCTGGTGATGGTGCCGGAGATCGGCCTCACCCCGCAAACCATCAATCGATTCCGCCGCCGCTTCAACGTGCCAGTGGTAGCGATGAACTCCGCCATGAACGACAGGGAGCGGCTCGACGCCTGGCTCGCCTGTCGCGACGGCGGCGCCGCCATCCTGATCGGTACCCGCTCCGCGGTGTTCACCCCGTTTCACAACATCGGCATCATCATCATCGACGAAGAGCACGACGGCTCCTTCAAGCAGCAGGACGGTTTTCGCTACCACGCGCGGGATCTGGCGGTGATGCGGGCCCATCGTGCCGGTATTCCCATTTTGCTTGGCTCTGCTACCCCGTCCCTGGAGACATTGCACAACGCCCGCACCGGCAAGTATCACCATCTCACCCTGACCCGCCGCGCCGGTAACGCCCAGACCGCCCGTCAGGTGATCCTGGATATCAAGAGCGTGCGGCTGCAGGCCGGGCTTTCCCCTCAGCTGGAGCAGTTGATGGCGGAGCATCTGGCAGCGGGCAATCAGGTGATGCTGTTTCTCAACCGCCGTGGCTATGCCCCGGCCCTGATCTGTCACCAGTGTGGCTGGAGCGCCGCCTGCGAGCGCTGTGATGCCTGGTACACCTGGCATCAGGCCGGGCGACGGCTGCACTGCCATCACTGCGACAGCGTGCGCCCGCTGCCCCACCACTGCCCCGAGTGTGGCAGCAACGAGCTGATCGGGTCGGGAGTGGGCACCGAGCAGTTGGAGCAGTTGCTCACCACAGTGTTCCCGCAATATCCCGTAGTGCGCATCGATCGGGACAACACCCGCCGCAAGGGGGAGCTGGAGACCCATCTTGGCGACATCAAGGCGGGCAAGTACAAGATCCTGATCGGCACTCAGATGCTGGCCAAGGGCCATCACTTTCCGGATGTGACCCTGGTGGGCCTGCTGGATGTGGATGGTGCCCTGTTCAGCGCCGATTTTCGCGCCGCCGAGAAGCTGGCCCAGCTCTACACCCAGGTGGCGGGCCGTGCCGGTCGTGCCAGCAAGCCCGGGCTGGTGGTGTTGCAGAGCCACCATCCGGAACATGCCCTGCTGCAGGATCTGACCCAGAACGGTTACGGCCATTTCGCCGATACGGCGTTGAAAGAGCGCCGCCTGCTGGGGCTACCGCCGTTCAGCTATCAGGGGCTGTTCCGCGCCGAGGCCAACGGCCGTGACGAGGTGCAGCTGTTCCTCGCCCGCCTCGCCGATACCCTGCGCAGCGCCCGCTATCCCCACGTTCAGGTGCTGGGGCCCATCAGCGGCTTTATGGAGCGCAAGGCGGGCAAGTTTCGCATGCAGTTGCTGGTGCAGGGGCCGAATCGGGCACCTCTGGCCCAACTGCTGGATTGGGCGGTGAAGGAGCTGGAAGGCTGGCCCGAGACCAAAAGGGTGCGCTGGAGTCTGGATATCGACCCCACCGAGCTGAGTTGATGGTGCCGGAGCCGGTCGCTGGCAGTTATCGTCAGCGACCGGGTTTGCCATGCGGGTGCGGGGTTCAGACCCGCAGATCGATCTGCTGCACCCAGCCTCCCTTACCCTGTTCGGTGAGATAGAGGCCGGATTGGCGCAGCACCCCCTGATTGCCGCTCTCCCCCAGATGGTTGAAGGGGGTGTCGAGGGGGCGCAGCAGGATGGCGCCGATCCCCAGTTCGACCAGTGCGATAGGTGCGTGCTCCGGATGCCAGAACTGCAGGGCTGAAAACTGGCTATCCCCCTCATCCAGCACCCCGTTGCCATCCTCATCTAGGGTGGCCAACTCGCCGAAGCCATTGCCGGAGCGGGCACCGAACAGCTCGCCCCCATCGTCTATGGTGCCGTTGCCATTGCGATCCAGCGCCACAAAGCCGCTCCCTTCCCGCAGACCCGGCAGGCTATCCTCCTTGCCATCCTGATCGATATCGAAAGTGACCCGTGCCTCGGTCAGATCGGCAATCTTGCCATCCAGACTCAGCACCAGCGGATCCTTGAGGGCATTGAGGGTGGTGCGCCGCTGGCTCACCTCCAGTTGACGCCAGTCGAGCACAAAGCCGAGATCGAGCTGCATAGTCTGACCATCTTGAGTCGCTACGCTGGCCGATGCCACCACGTTGAGCTGCTCCTGTTGCAGCAGGGTGTCAGTCACCTCCACCAGTTGATCCGGCTCGGCGGCTTGAGCAGCGGCGTCTCCTTGGGTCACTCCATCGCCTCCTTCTTCGGAGGGTTTGATCGGCTTGGGCAGCTCGATTTCGTGGCCCAGCATCGCCTCGATCATCAGCTTGATCAGCCGCTGGCGGTTATCCAGTCCATCGTCGGGAATGCCATCCTGCTCTTTGCCGACTTCCGCTGCGGGCGGTGTGGGAGGCGTTGAAGCTTGCTGACTGGCGGCGGATTGCCTCGGGGTTTGCAGCGTCAGGGCGCTGGCGAGGGTCAGGGTGCTGCTGCGTTCGCCGGCCGCTGCCGTATTGTTGCCTTCCGGTGGATTAACTACGGGTGGCACTGGCCCAAGATTGCGCACCTTGCGGCTCTGGGCCTGTTGTTGCCGGTATTGCACCTCCCCCTGGAGGTCGTAGTGGTCGATGCGCATACGTTCGCCCTCGGCGCTATACATCTGGTCAGTTATCGACCGATAAATAAACCGGGATTAACACTAAATCGGACTAACAGGCAGAATTGTTAGTTCCATGTTGCAAAGTGACGGTGAGGCTGGATGATGGGCATTCAGGTTGCCAGCCCGGTGGCCGGGACGACAATGGAAAGGGGAGAGAGGATGAGAAACTGTCTGGTGATGGGGGCGGCGGGCTATATAGGCTCCTATCTGGTGCCCCACCTGCAAACCCTAGGCTACAAGGTGATTGCCGGGGCGCGCCGTCCCTGCCGCTTGCCTGAGGGGGTCGAGTTTCGCCTCGCCGACAGCCTCAAGCCGATCACACTGCTGCCTGCGCTGGCGAACATAGACACAGTCTTCTATCTGGTGCATGCCATGGGGGCGGGGGCCGATTTTCACCGGCTGGAGCAGCAGGGGGTAAAGAATTTTGCTGCCGCCGCCCGTGCTGCCGGGGTGCGCCGTATCATCTATCTCGGGGCAATCCAGCCTGAACAGTGCAACAGCCGCCATCTCAACTCCCGCCGCTACTGTGGCGAGTTGTTTCGCGAATCTGGCGTACCGACGGTGGAGCTGCGCGCCGGCATCATCATCGGGCCCGGTTCGGCGGCGTTCGAGGTGATGCGGGATCTGGTATTCAACCTGCCGATGATGGTGACGCCAAAGTGGGTGCGCTCGCGCACGCCGCCGATTGCGCTGTCCAACCTGCTGCACTATCTGGGCGGGCTGGTAGAGGCAGACGAGGTGGATGGCCACATCTTCAACGCGGTCGGCCCCGAGCTGCTCAGCTATCAACAGCAGTTGCAGAAGTTCGCCGCCCATATCGGCAAGCGCTGCCCCATCATTCCCATTCCGTTTCTGAGTCCGCGCCTTTCTGCCTGGTGGCTGCAGTTTGTTACCTCGGTACCGCAGCCGGTGGCCAAGGCGCTGGTGGGTGGCCTCAAGCACGATATTCCGGCCGACGATGGCCCGCTGCGGGCCCTGCTGCCGCAGACCCTGCTCAGCTTCGACGAGGCGTTGGCGGAGAGTTTGGCGCTGGAGCAGAAGCTGGGTGCCGAGCAGCAGGGGCAGGAGACCCCCCTCGGCCTGCGCTGGCGCCATCCCGAATATGGCTTCTACGATCGCACCGCCAGCGGCGAGGCCATCTGCCTCGCCTCTCCCGAGGTGGTGTGGCAGGTGTTGCAGCAACTGGGGGGTGAGCAGCGCTACTTCTACATGAACGAGTTGTGGGTGGTGCGCGAATGGATGGATCACCTGATTGGCGGCCCAGCCCGCACCCGTGGCCGCACCAATCCGGATCGTTTCGTGAAGGGGGATATGCTCGACTCCTGGCAGATCCTCGGGGTGGATGAGGGGCGCAGGCTCGATCTCTTGTTCAATATGAAGGCCCCGGGCGTCGGGCGGCTGGAGTTCAACATCCTGCCGGAGGAGTCCGGGTTGACCCGCATCCGGGTCACCGCTCACTGGCACCCGCAGGGCGCCTGGGGGTTGGCCTACTGGCTCGCCATGCTGCCGTTCCACCTTTTCATTTTTCAGGGGATGACCGAGGCCATCGCCCGTCAGGCCGAAGCGAGGGCAGGTATCCCGGTGATGGATTAACCCTCTTCACACCATTCCCGCTGATAGAGTGCCCCGTTCGGGGCACTTTTTTATGCGGCAGCCATGCCCGGTTATGGCAGATAGTGGTAGGCGTCTCATGGCAAAGGCTGGCATCATGCCGCGGTCTTGTTTACCGCGGATAGATAATCAGTCAGAAAAAGAAGGGATTATGAAGAAAAAACCGTCAATTTTGGGGGGCGCCTGCATCATTGCCAGCGTCTGCGTGGGAGCCGGCATGCTCGGTCTGCCGAGTTCGGGGGCGGGGGCCTGGACCCTCTGGTCGGTGCTGGCGCTGACCGTCACTATGGTGATGATGACTCTCTCCGGCTGGATGTTGCTGGAATCCTTCCAGCACCACGACATGCGGGTCTCCTTCAATACCGTGACTCGCGAGCTGCTGGGGGAGAAGCTCAATCTCCTCAACAATCTCTCGGTCTACTTTGTTGGCGGCATTCTGCTCTACGCCTACATCACCTCCTCCGGTGCCATCCTGCAGGGGATTCTGGGGATCGACAGCAAGCTCGCGTCCGTGTTGTTCGTGGCGCTCTTCTCTGCGGTGGTGTGGCACTCGACCCGCGCCGTTGACCGTATTTCGGTGGTACTGATCGCCTTCATGATCCTCAGCTTCGCCCTCGGTGTGGCCGGTCTGCTCGGCAGTATCAAGCTGCCGACCCTGCTCGATCTGGCGGGCAGCGAGAGCCGCTATGCTCCCTATGCCATGGCGATGCTGCCGGTGGCGCTCACCTCGTTCGGCTATCACCACTCGGTGGCCTCCCTGCGTGCCTACTACCAGAACGAGCAGCAGGCCAGATGGGCCATTCTGGGGGGAACCCTGATCGCGCTGGCGCTCTACGTGCTCTGGCTGTTGGGGATCTTCGGCAACCTTCCCCGTCAGGATTTTGCTCCCGTGATTGCCAAGGGAGGGGACGTGAGCGTGCTGCTCTCCGCCCTCTCCGGGGTCATTGAATCGGAGAAGGTGGCCAGCGCCATCAACGGCTTCTCCATGGCGGCCATTCTCTCCTCCTTTATCGGGGTGGGGCTCGGGGTGTTCGACTATCTGGCTGATCTGTTCAAGTTCGACAACAGCCGCGCCGGTCGCTGCAAGACCTGGGCGGTCACCTTCCTGCCGCCGTTGGTGCTCTCCCTGCTCTTCCCGTTCGGCTTCCTGCTGGCCATCGGCTATGCCGGTGCCGCCGCCACCATCTGGACCTGCATCATCCCGGCATTGCTGGTGCTGCGCACCCGGGCGCGGGCCGAGCGGGGCGAAGTGACACCCCACTTCGTCACCCCCGGCGGCAAGCTGATGGCCTGGCTGCTGATCCTGTTCGGATTGGCGACCGCGCTGTTCCACTTCCTGTCGATGGCAAATCTGTTGCCGGTCTATCTGGGCAACTGAGTCAGGTCTACAGCACTGACAGAAAGGGCGGCAAGGCCAACTTGCCGCCCTTTTTGCTCCATTTTCATCCCATGCGGCAGAATCTATAACTAAAGTGGTATGTGTGGGTGGGGTAAGGTGCTGAAATAACTGGTCTGATCTGGCTGATGGCAGCATGATCTGCTGGGCATGCCCACCGCTTTCTTTTATGATCCCCGCCCTTCTGCGTGCCCCCTGTCGGCACCTCATTTGCACCAACCACATCGGGGTCCCCCATGTCCGATCTGCGTCAAGAAGCACTCGATTACCACGCCCAGCCCGTACCGGGCAAAATTGCCATCGCCCTGACCAAGCCTGCCGAAACCGCCCGTGATCTGGCGCTGGCCTACAGCCCGGGTGTTGCCGAGCCGGTGCGCGAGATCGCCGCCAACCCGGTCGATGCCTATCGCTATACCGGCAAGGGCAATCTGGTGGCCGTCATCTCCAACGGCACCGCTATTCTGGGGCTGGGTAATCTGGGGCCGCTGGCCTCCAAGCCGGTGATGGAGGGCAAGGCCCTGTTGTTCAAGCGCTTCGCCGGTATCGACGCCATCGACATCGAGGTGAAGCACGAGACCAGCCAGCAGTTCATCGACACGGTGGCGGCTATCGCCGATACCTTCGGCGGCATCAATCTGGAAGATATCAAGGCACCTGAGTGCTTCGAGATCGAGCAGGCGTTGATCGAGCGCTGCGATATTCCGGTGTTCCATGATGACCAGCACGGCACCGCCATCGTCACCGCCGCCGGGCTGCTCAACGCGCTGGAAGTGCAGGGCAAGCAGATCAGCGACAGCCGCATCGTCTGCATGGGAGCGGGGGCTGCCGCCACCGCCTGCATGGATCTGCTGATCAAGTGTGGCGCCAGGGCGCACAACATCTTCATGCTGGATCGTCAGGGTGTCATCCATACCGGCCGCAGCGATCTCAACAAGTACAAGCAGCGCTTCGCCAACGAGACCCCGCTGCGCACCTTGATGGATGTCATCGAAGGGGCGGATGTGTTTGTCGGTGTTTCCGGCCCCGATGTGCTGCCCGCCGAGGCGGTCGCCCTGATGGCGCCCAATCCGGTGATCTTCGCCTGCTCCAACCCGGACCCGGAGATCAAGCCGGCGCTGGCCCACGGGGTGCGCAGCGACCTCATCATGGGCACCGGTCGCTCCGACTACCCGAACCAGATCAACAACGTGCTCTGCTTCCCCTTCATCTTCCGCGGTGCCCTCGACGCCCGTGCCAGCCGCATCAACGATGCCATGAAGATTGCTGCGGTCGAGGCGATCCGCGCGCTGGCCAAGGAGCCGGTGCCAGCCGAGGTGCTGACCGCCGCCGGGGTTAGCGAGCTCGCCTTCGGCAAGGATTACGTCATTCCCAAGCCGATGGATGCCCGTCTGCTGCCGCGGGTTGCCCGCGCCGTGGCGCTGGCGGCGGTGGCCTCCGGCGTCGCCCGCATCGAGCTGCCTGCGGACTACATGCTGTAATCCGGCATTGCAAACGGCCCCTTTATCGGGGCCGTTTTTATCTCTGCTTCTGGCGACAGTCGGAGGCGTAACCCGGGTAACAGGTTGGGGCATATGGAGGCAAATCGGGTTCAAAGGTGGTCAAACAGCGCTCTCCTCTGACACAATATTGCCACTATGACGCTAACGAGAATCAAGATGCAGCAGCCTGTCAGCGGCCGTTTGGCCCACGCCCTCTCCTTCTTGCGCCATGATGGTCGCCACTTTGCCCAGTTTGTCTGGGGCCGTTTCCAGCAGGACAGATTGACGGTTACCGCCGGTTATCTGGCCTATGTCACCCTGCTTTCACTGGTGCCGATGATCGCCGTGGTCTTTGGCATGATGTCCGCCTTCCCGGTGTTCCAGAGCCTCAAGCAGGCGATGGAGCAGTTCGTCTACCACAACTTCGTGCCGACCGCGGGCGATATGCTCAAGGAGTACATCGACGGCTTCGTCGCCAATGCCACCAACACCACTGCTGTGGGGATTGGGGCGCTGGTGGTGGTGGCGTTGATGCTGATCTCCGCCATCGACAAGAACCTCAACTACATCTGGCGTTCGACCCAGGGCCGCCCGCTGGCGCAGGCCTTTGCCATGTACTGGATGATCCTGACCCTGGGGCCTGTGCTTATCGGGGCCAGTATCGCCATCTCCTCCTATATCTTCTCGCTGCGGCTGTTTGGTGCCGAGAGCCTGTTCGGCATCGGTTATCTGCTGTTGCGCGGTTTGCCGTTCCTCTTCTCGGTGCTCACCTTCCTGCTGGTCTATACCGTGGTGCCGAACTGCAAGGTGCGGCTGATCCACGCCTTTATCGGTGCGCTGGTAGCGGCGACCCTGTTCGAGCTGGCCAAGCGCGGCTTTGCCATCTATATCACCAACTTCCCCTCCTATCAGGCCATCTACGGTGCGCTGGCCACCATCCCGATTCTGTTTGTCTGGGTCTATTTAAGTTGGCTGGTGGTGCTGCTCGGTGCGGAGACCACAGCCTGCCTCGGTGAGTACGAGAAGCCGGCGAGCGAGGAGCTTGGCTAAGCCATCGCCTTGGCCACCGGTTTATTGGTAGCATCGACGACCGCCCCTGCAATCGAGCCGGGGCGGTCGTTCTGTTTTGAGAGGAGAGGGATGTGATTGCACTGATTCAGCGGGTCAGCGAGGCCAGCGTGACTGTCGAGGGGGAGGTGACCGGCGCCATCGGTCAGGGATTGCTGGTACTGCTCGGAGTAGAGCAGGGGGATGACGAGGCCAAGGCCGACAAACTGCTGCACAAGGTGAGCGGCTATCGGGTCTTCAGTGACGAGAATGGCAAGATGAACCTCAATGTCGGTCAGGTCGGCGGCAGCCTGCTGGTGGTCTCCCAGTTTACCCTGGCGGCCGATACCAAGAGCGGGATGCGCCCCAGCTTCTCCTGCGGTGCCCACCCGAGCGAGGCCGAACGCCTCTATGACTACTTCGTGGCGAAGGCTGCTGCCAGCGGCATCCCGACCGCAACCGGGCGTTTTGCCGCCGACATGAAGGTGGCGCTGGTCAACGACGGCCCGGTTACCTTCTGGCTACAGGTCTGAGGATGTCTCGTCCCGCGGTGTGACGTGGACGATCACGTTGATAAGCCCCGCAACCGGATAGGGGGTAGCGGGGCCAATCCACTGTTCTATCAGTGTCAGGGCGTGGGTTAGCTCCAGTTCTGTTCGCGGCAGCAGGTTGATCACCAGGGTGCCGCAGAGGCGGGGAGCCAGCGCCCGGTAGAGCCGCTCCTGAAACAGCAGCAGCGGGTTGCCATCCTGACTGAAGAGATCGAGCAGGATGAGGTCGTACTGCTGCTCGCTCTGCTCGAGAAAGGCGAGGGCATCGGCCTGATGGAGTGTCGGAACGGCTTGCCCATCGTGCGCCTGATGCTGGAAAAACTGCTGATAAACGGTCAGCACCTCTTCGTCGAGGTCAACGCACTCGTGGCGAGCATCGGGCCAGCGCTGACTCAGATGGCGGGTGAGATCGCCGCCACCCAGCCCCAGTTCGAGGATTTGCTCAGCCCGCTCCGGTAGCAGGCAGGCGATGACCCGCTGATGGGGCAGACAGAGGGTCGCGGGGTCGGCGAGCGACATGGCGGATTGCACCACGCCATCTATCTCCAGCCAGCGGTGCTGGTCATTTTCCTGTACCGTGAGGCGGCGCTGGGGTTTGACGCTGAGGTGCAACAAGTGATCGGCTTGGTACGCTTGCAGATTGAAGTCCATGAATTTGCACGGCAAGATGGTTTCCGACCAGTGTAACTCAAGGATGAAACTATGTACCGGGTAGTCACCCCTCAGACAGTCGCCGAGCTGGATGCCTACTACCAGTTGCGCTGGGAACTTCTGCGTAAACCCTTCAATCTGCCGGTCGGTTCCGAGCGGGACGAATACGATACGGTCGCCATTCACCGGCTGATGCTGGCTCCCGATGGTACTCCCATCGCTGTGGGCCGCCTCTTTATCGGCGGTGACGAGGCGCAGATCCGCTTCATGGCGCTGCGTCCCGAATATCGCGGCCAGGGGCTGGGCGCCAAAATGGTGGAGGATCTCGAGCAGCTGGCCCGCAGCGAGAAGGTGAAACGGCTGGTGATGAACGCCCGTCAGGAGGCGGTGGAGTTCTATCGCAAGTGCGGTTTTCTCGAAGTGGGGGGCGGCCCCGTCTCCTTTGGTCGGATTCCCCATCGCCAGATGATCAAATCCCTGAGCCCGTTGCAGACTATCCAGTACCGGCCGGAGTGGTGTCAGGATCTCACCACCCGCTGGTCGCGCGGGGTACCCATCAGCGAGAAGATGGGGATGCATATCAGCCACTACGATGGCCAGACTTTCCACCTCAAGGCCAATTTGGCGGCCAACTTCAACGTGCATGGCAGCATGTTCGCCGGTAGTGTCTACAGCCAGTGCGTGCTGGCGGGCTGGGGGCTGATCTGGCTGCAGCTTAAAGAGGAGGGGCTGGTGGGCGAGCCGGTGCTGGCCGAGAGCACCATCAAATATCATGGCCCGGTCGATGAGGAGCCCGAGGCGCGAGTGGCCCGCGAGGGGATGCCCGCCGTGCTGCAGCCGCTCAAACGGGGGGAGCCTGCCACCTTCAGCCTCAAGATCCAGCTGTTCAGCGGCAGTAAACTGGCGGCGGAGTTCTGCGGCCACTACGTGGTGCAGCCGCCCCGCCGTCCGGGCCAGTAACCGCGTCGTTTCCCCATCAAACAACAAGGCCTCATTATGAGGCCTTGTCTGTTTTTACCCTTGCCGGCTGTCGCTTGCCTGCCCGGCTTGGGTCTGCACTTGGGCCTGGTTTTGGGCTTTCGGCGCGGGAGCCGGTCGCCAGAGCGGGGCACTGTTGCCTTGCGGAGGATAGCGTACTCCCACTTCCCAGCCGCAGGCGTCCTGCTTCTGAGGGAAGCTCCAAGCCAGCGTGGGTTCCGTCAACGGCCCGCGCCACTGGCCGAGCAGCTCGGCGCAGCGGTTGCCATTGAGGATCCCCAGATCCAGCTGCCACTGCTCGTTGACCAGATCGATCCCCCCTTGCAGCGCCAGCAGATGGGTGATGGTGGAGGCACCAGCCTGCTCGATCTGCAGTTGCCCCTTGTCGATCTTGCCCAGCAGCTTGATGCGGTAGAAGGGGGTGTCACCCTCCTGCATCGCCTGCCACAGCTGATCCGGCGTCAGGGTGGGTGGGGTCGCCCCCTTGAACCACTCATCCAGCAGCGGATCTATCTTTACCTTGTCCCAGAACGGCTCGTCGGCATCGAGGGCAAAGCTGCCCTGCAGGGTCTGGCGCCACTCGCCCGCCGTTTTGCCGTGTTCGGCTTGCAGGTCGGCGCTCACGTCCGCCTTGCCGGCAAAGGAGACCGGGGAGTGGAATAGCTTGCCCCATTGCTGTAGATCCAGCTTGGTCGCCTGCAGTTGGAGGCGGCTGCTCTGGCCCGGTTCGCGGCCCCACTGGCCACTCAGGCTGAGAGTGCCCTCATCCGGCAGCGAGCTGGTGAGCTTGCCCAGTTGCCAGGAGCTGGGGGTCAGCTCCCCATCCAGCTCGCCGTTGCGGGCGCTGAGGCCATCCCACACCAGTTCGAACCATTTGCTCTCGATACGGGCTCGGCCGAGCAGCGGGCCGGGCTGGTTATCGCGCAGGGCGAGATCGCTCAGATAGAGCTGCCAGCCGGTCAGCGACAGGGGCAGGGTATCGTCGAAGGAGAGCACCTTGAGCTTGTCGAACGCCAGCTTGCGGATATCGACCTGCTGCGGGCGCCAGCTCTGCCAATCCTGCCACCAACCCTGCGGCAGGCTGATATCCATGCCGCTTAGCGCCACGTCTTTCAGGGTCAGCTTCTGCTGCTGGGTATCGAGGGATAGCTCGACATTGAACTCCCCTTCATAGGCCTTGCCCTGCAGTTCGCCGTCGATCTGCTGGGGGGAGAAGGCGAGCTTGCCCTTGATCTCCTCCAGCTGGAACAGGCCACGGCCCATGTCGCCCAGGGTGCCGCTCAGATAGCCGGTGGGCTGGTTGCCCGCCTGCCAGTTGAAGGCGGTGAGCTGGCCGCTGAAGTTGTTGAAGGAGAGCTCCTGATTGATGTCGTTGAGGCTGACGCCGTCCAGCTGACCGCGATCCAGCGACACTCTTTGCAACGGGAAGCGCTGCGGGAAGCCTTGCTGTGTCAGGTCACCCAGCTCTACCCGCATGCCGCGCGCCTTGAGATCGTGCAGTTGCAGGGTGCGGGCGGGCCAGTCCAGGACCATGCCGGTCTCCAGCAGACCGTCGAACAGGTTGGTCACCAGCTTGTCGCTGCGCAGCACTTCCCCCTCCAGCCGTCCTTGCAGGTTGAGACGGGCGAAGGTGAATTGCGGAGTCTCCAGCTGGCCGATATTGAGACTCAGGTTGGCCTGTGGCTGCTGTTTCGGGTCGATCAGCTCCCAGTCACTCAGGGTGGCATTGAGGCCGCGCAGGGTCAGCTCGGGGCTCTCCAGACTGAGCCGGTCTATGGTGCTGTCACTGATGGTGAGGGAGTGCACCGGCAGGTTCGGTAGCTGGTTGGGCAGCGGCAGCTTGATGGCGGGACGGATCAGATCGAGATGGGCGATGCGCACATCGCGGCTCAGCCAGTCGATGCTCTCGATCTCCAGATAGATCTTGTCGAGGGAGACCGCATCGCCGTAGTGCACCTGCTCAGCCAGCAGGGTGTAGGGGTGCAGCGGGTTGAACACCAGTCGCCCTATGGTGACCGGCACGCCGGTCTGCTGGCTGATCCAGCTGGCGATGGGGCCTTTGGCGCGCTCGGCGTCGAACAGGCCGAGGGCAACCCAGACAAATAGCAGCAGGAAGGCGAAGGTGTAGAGCAGGCCGCGTAGCCAGGAATTCATGGGTGCTTTCCTCCTGTTTCGGGATTGGTTGTCAGGCGTTTGAGTAGTGGTCTCGCAGACCGAGCCAGCGGCGGATCAGCGGGTCGACATGGCTCGGATGCCTATCCATAAGGAAGCGCGCCATCTTTTGTACCTGCGGAATAAGCGGCTGATCCCGCACCAGATCGGCGATCTTGAGGTCGGCCAGACCGGTCTGGCGGGTGCCGAGCAGTTCCCCCGGGCCGCGCAGTTCCAGATCGCGCTGGGCGATCAGGAAGCCGTCGTTGGTCTCCCGCAGCACCCCGAGCCGGCTTTGGGCCGTCTTGGACAAGGGGGCATGATAGAGCAGCACGCAGTGAGAGGCTACCGCGCCCCGGCCAACCCGCCCACGCAACTGGTGCAACTGCGCCAGCCCGAGCCGTTCCGGGTTCTCGATGATCATCAGGCTGGCGTTGGGCACATCCACCCCCACTTCGATGACGGTGGTGGCGACCAGCAGTTGCAGTATGCCCGCCTTGAACTCCTCCATCACCCGCTGTTTCTCGACCGGGCGCATCCGGCCGTGCACCAGCCCGATATGCAGACCGGGCAGCAGGTTTTGCAGCTCGGCGGCGGTATCCTCGGCGGCCTGACACTCCAGCACCTCCGACTCCTCGATCAGGGTGCAGACCCAGTAGGCCTGCTTGCCCTCGGTGCAGGCGAGCTTGACCCGCTCGATCACATCGCCGCGACGGCTGTCGGGCAGCGCCACCGTGGTGATGGGGGTTCGGCCCGGCGGCAGTTCGTCGATGACCGAAGTATCGAGGTCGGCATAGGCGGTCATCGCCAGGGTGCGGGGGATGGGGGTGGCGGTCATGATGAGCTGATGGGGATGTACCCCTTCCCGCTCCCCTTTCTCGCGCAGTGCAAGGCGCTGATGCACCCCGAATCTGTGCTGTTCATCGATGATGACCAGCGCCAGACGCTGGAACACCACCTGCTCCTGAAAGATGGCGTGGGTGCCCACCACCATCTTGACGCTGCCATCTTTGATCGCGGCCAGCGCCTCCTCCCGCGCCTTGCCTTTCTGCTTGCCCGCCAGCCAGCCGACTCCGATGCCGAGCGGCTCCAGCCACTTGGCGAAGTTGATGGCGTGCTGTTCAGCCAGCAGCTCGGTCGGCGCCATCAAGCCCACCTGACAGCCGTTGCCGATGGCCTGCAGGGCGGCCAGCGCCGCGACCAGGGTCTTGCCGGATCCCACGTCGCCCTGCACCAGCCGCATCATGGGGTGGCTCTGTTGCAGATCCTTACTTATCTCGGCCACCACCCGGCTCTGGGCGCCGGTGGGCTTGAACGGCAGGGCGCCGAGCAGCTGTTCGACCAGCTCGGGCGCCGGTTTGAGGGCGCGGGCCAGCTGGGTTTGTGCCTGAGCGCGCACCTTGAGGACCGAGAGGTTGTGCGCCAGCAGCTCCTCCAGTACCAGTCGCTGCTGGGCCGGATGCTGGCCGCTTTCGAGCAGTGGCAGCGCCACCGAGGGAGGCGGGCGATGCAGCAATTTCAGAGCGGCGGCCAGCTCAATCTGGTGGGGATAGAGGCCGGCGGGCAGCAGCTCCTCGACGCCATAGAGGTCGAGCTGGGCCAGCGCCTGATCGGTGAGGTTGCGCAGGGTGAGTTGGCGCAGCCCTTCGGTAGTCGGGTAGACGGGGGTGAGCGCCTCTTCGGTCTGACCGGCCTGCTCCTCGCCGAGCAGCTTGTACTCGGGGTGGGCCATCTCCAGCCCGTATTTGCCGGGGCGCACCTCGCCAAAGCAGCGGATCAGACGGCCCGTCGCCAGACTGTTTTTCTGGGCGGCGGTGAAGTTGAAGAAGCGCAAGGTGAGGGTGCCGGTGCCATCGCTGATGCGACAGACCATCATGCGGCGGCGCCCCATCACCAGCTGAGTGTCCTGGATTTCGCCCTCGACGGCGCCGTGCAGGCCGGGCGGCAGATCGCCGATGGGCCACACCTGGGTGCGGTCCTCGTAGCGCAGGGGGAGGTGGAACAGCAGATCCTGTACCGTGGCCAGCCCCAGCCGCTCGAGCTTCTCCAGCATCTTGCTGCCGACACCCTTGAGGCTATCGAGAGGAATTTTATCCAATTTCATCAATTAGATGCCCGAAAACACTGTAAATATGTCCAGATGATAGGGGTTGTTGAGGGGCCGATGCAAGCCGAGTTGCTGCTGGCTGGGCAGCCAAGACGGGGGAAACGGCGGATATAACAAAGGCCTGCCGAAAACGGGAGGCCTCTGTGCGGCTGCCAACAGGCAAGGTGTGGGCGCATGGCGCCCAGGGTCAGATGATGCGTTTAAGCAGCAAATGGGCCTTGACCCGATGGATCCGTCCCAGCAGCTTGCGCACCTGTTCCGGGTAGTCCTGGATCTGCTCAACCTGATCGAAGTGGCTGATCCGCTTGGTGTTGGTCAGGATGTTCTCCCGCTCCGCGTTGAACTGGGGACGCAGCAGGTGGCGACGATCGTGTACCAGCAGGCCGTTCTCCAGATCCAGCGCCCAGGCGCGGGGGTTGAGGTTGTTGCCTGTTAGCAGGGCCCACTCGTCATCCACGAAGATCCCCTTGAGATGGTAGGAGTTGCGCTCGCAACACCAGAGCATCAGGTTGAGGCGACCGTCGTCGATGTGGCGCTGGTTGCGCTCGGCAAACTTGCGCAGGTTGGTCTCGTAGAGATAGGGCAGGCCACCGATGGTGGAGAACTTCTCTTCCGGCGGAATGAAGAAGTCGTTGGCGGTCTTGTCGCCCACTACGATGGTGACTTTGCAACCGCGCTGCAGCAGATCCTCGATATCCTTACTCAACTCTTTGGGCGGGTTGAAGTAAGGGGTGCAGATGAAGATCTCCCGCTCGGTGGCACGCACCAGATTGCGGATCATCAGGTTGAGCTGATTGTTGCGCTTGCCCAGACCCACCATGGGGGTGACGGCCACCTCCTGGGTGTTGACCGGCATGGTGCTGAAGCGGTACTGGCTCTGGCGCAGGTTCTGCTTGAAGCGGCGGATCGGCCCCTTCAGCTGTTTGGCGCTGGGGATATCGCTGTGATCCAGTCGCTGCACCGCGTCGCTCTTCACGAACAGGTCATCCACATAGTTGACCATGCTGCGGGCCAGCTCCGGGCTGGTGATCTGGTGATAGCGGTCGAAGCGGTAGCGATCCTGCTGGTGCAGGTAGATGTCGTTGAGGCTGGCGCCGGAGTAGAGCACCACATCATCAAAGATGAAGCCCTTGAGGTGGAGCACGCCGAGCAGCTCGCGCCCTTTGACCGGCACGCCGTAGATTTCGATCTGGTGCTCGTGTTCGGCAGCCATGGCCTGATACATCAGGTGGTTGCCGCCCTGCTTGCCTTTGCCGATCAGGCCGCGCTGGGCACGGTGGAAGTCGACGAACAGCTTGATGTCGAGGGCCGGATTGCGCTGCTTGGCGGCGTAGAGGGCGGAGAGGATCTCCCGGCCTGCTTCGTCATCCTGCAGATAGAGCGCGACCAGATAGATGCGCCGGGTGGCACTGGCGATAAGCGCAAGAATGCGGCGTTTGAAATCCTGGGCGCTATAGAGCACTTCAAACTGATCCGCTGCGACGGCGATCTGGGGCAGGCGCGCCAGCAGTTGTCGATAATGGGCCGATGAATGCATAGATAAACCTGAAATCACGGGGTTAAGCGTTCCACTCGGAGCGATGAATAGGCGATTCTAGCAATCTCGCCCTCTCAGCCAAAGAAAGAATCATCAGAAAGATGAAAAAGGCCTCACGAGTGAGGCCTTTTTGTCAGCATTTTGCCCTTTTCAGAGGAAGCTGTAGATGATCATCGCCATCACGCCGCCAGTGGTGCCGATGATGGTTTCCATCACGGTCCAGGTCTGCAGGGTCTGCTTCTCGGTCAGGCCTAGGTAGCGGTTCGCCAGCCAGAAACCGGAGTCGTTGACGTGGGAGAGCACGATGGCACCGCCGCCGATGGCGATGGTGACGGCCGCCAGCTGGGCGCCGTTCAGACCGAGCGGCTCCAGCATCGGCAGCACCAGACCGCAGGCGGTCAGCATGGCGACGGTGGCGGAGCCCTGAATCACCCGTACCGCAGCGGCCAGAATGAAGGCCAGTGCGACGATGGGCAGACCGGAGTCGGCCAGCATATTGCCAAGGGCGGCACCCACGCCGGAATCAACCAGCACCTGCTTGAACACGCCACCGGCACCGGTCACCAGAATGATGACGCCTGCCGGCTGGATGGCGCTGTTGCAGACGCTCATCACCTCGTCACGGGACATGCCGCGGCGAATACCCAGCAGATAGAAGGCGGCCAGACAGGCGACCATGATGGCGGTGAAGGGGTGACCGATGAACTCCAGCCAGTTGTGCAGGGTGGAGCCCGCCTCGACGAAACGACCGACGATGGTCTTGAGGCCGATCAGCAGCAGCGGCAGACCGATCAGACCCATGGCCAGCCCGAAGGAGGGCAGGGATTTGCTGTCATCGTGGACGCTGTTCTGTGCATCGGCAGGCAGCGGCACATCGACGATCTTGCTGATGAAGTCACCGAACAGCGGGCCAGCCAGGATCAGCGCCGGTACGGCGGCGATCAGGCCGAACAGGATCATGTAGCCGAAGTCGGCGCCCAGCTGGGATGCCACCAGGATCGGGCCCGGCGCCGGGATAAGGAAGGCCTGGCAGGTGGCGATACCCGCCAGCAGAGCGATACCAATCTTAACCACGCTGCCGCCGCCACGACGGACGATGGCGAAGGCGACGCCGATCAGCAGCACCACGGCCACGTCAAAGAAGAGCGGCAGGGCGCAGACAAAGCCGGTCAGTGCCATGGCCCAGTTGGCGCGCTTTACGCCGAACTTGCCGAGCAGGGTGTGGGCTACCCGGTCGAGGGCACCGGTCACTTCCATCACCTTGCCGAACATGGCGCCCAGCGCCACCACCACGGCGACGAAACCGAGGGTGCCGCCCATCCCTTTCTGGATGGTGTTGGCGATGTCGGCCGGGTTCATGCCAGCGGCGAGACCCGCCACCATGGAGACCAGGATCAGGGCTACCACGGCGTGGAGCCGGGCCTTCATCACCAGGAAGAGCAGCAGCACAATCGAGCCGGCGGCTGTCATGATCAGGGAGAGGTCAGACATTGTTATGCGTTCCTTTTTCCAAGTTCAGTCGTGACACCTTGCCGATCCGTCGGCAAACCATATCTTTATGATTTATTTAGATTTATGGCAAGGGCTCAACATCATATGCCCAGGTGACTATGGGTTTGCTCAGTCTGTGGCAGACTTCACATTTTCAATCGTTACCGGTAACATGTTACCGGTAACGTGTTAGATTAGAACCCATCAACAGCTGGTTTTTTGAAAAGTGGGACAGAGGTCAAATTATGGCGGGTAAGTGCATTATCGTGATGGGTGTGTGTGGTAGCGGCAAATCCAGCGTGGGTCTGAAAGTGGCCGAAGCGCTGGGCGCCAAGTTCATCGATGGCGATGACCTGCACCCCAAGGCCAACATCCAGAAGATGGCTGGCGGCAACCCCCTCAACGATGAGGATCGTGCCCCCTGGCTGGAGCGGATCCGCGACGCCGCCTACAGTCTCGAGCAGAAGAACGAGACCGGCATCATTGTCTGTTCCGCCCTCAAAAAGAAGTACCGCGACCAGATCCGCGAAGGCAACGAGTCGGTCAGCTTCATCTTCCTCGATGGCAGCCAGCCGCTGATCCTCGAGCGGATGCGTGCCCGCAAGGGCCACTTCATGCGTGAAAGCATGGTACAAAGTCAGTTCGATACCCTGGAGCGCCCGGATGGCGAAGCCGGTGTATTCCACATTGATATAGACGGCACCTTCGAACAGGTGGTTGACCGCGCCGTCACAGCATTGGAGCAAGCCCAATGATTCATCAGGTAATTTCCGACGTCACCGCCCGCATCCGTGAGCGCAGTGTCGCCCGTCGTCAGGCATTTCTGGCCCGCATCCAGCGTCAGGCAGAGCAGGGCAAGACCCGCGCCGCGCTGGCCTGCGGCAACCTGGCCCACGCCGTGGCCGCCTGCAGCAGTGACGAGAAGGGTCGCATTCTCGATATGACCCGTGCCAACGTCGGCATCGTCACCGCCTACAACGATATGCTGAGCGCCCATCAGCCCTATCAGGGCTATCCGGATCAGATCAAGGCGGTGCTGGCCGAGCTGGGCCACAGCGCCCAGGTCGCCGGCGGCGTGCCCGCCATGTGCGACGGCGTGACCCAGGGTCAGCCGGGGATGGACATGTCCCTCTTCTCCCGCGACCTGATCGCCCAGGCAACCGCACTGTCGCTCTCTCACAACACCTTTGATGCCACCCTGCTTCTCGGTATCTGCGACAAGATCGCTCCGGGTCAGATCATGGGGGCCCTCTCCCACGCTCACCTGCCGACTGCATTTGTTCCTGCTGGCCCGATGGCGAGCGGCATCAGCAATGACGAGAAGGTGAAGGTGCGTCAGAAGTACGCTGCCGGTGAAGTGGGTCGCGATGCCCTGCTGGAGATGGAGTGCGGCGCCTACCACGCGGCAGGCACCTGTACCTTCTACGGCACCGCCAACACCAACCAGCTGGTATTCGAGGCCATGGGCCTGATGCTGCCGGGCTCTGCTTTTGTGCATCCCCATAGCGAGCTGCGCCGCGCCCTGACCGCCGAAGCGGCCCGCCGCATCAGCGCCATGATCCCGGGCTCCCCGGCCTATCGCCCGTTGAGCGAGGTGCTGGACGAGCGCTCGTTGGTCAACGGTCTGGTGGCCCTGCTCGCCTCTGGCGGCAGTACCAACCACAGCATCCACATGGTGGCGCTGGCCCGCGCCGCCGGTCTGGTACTGACCTGGGATGACATCAGCGATCTCTCCGACGTGGTGCCGCTCTTGGTTCGCATGTACCCGAACGGCCCGGCTGACGTCAACGCCTTCGAACAGGCGGGCGGCGTGCCCGGCCTGATGCGCCGTCTGGCGCAAGAGGGGCTGATCCACATGGATGCCACTCCGGTCTTTGGCGAGATGCAGGATTACCTCAGCCGTCCGGCATTGGTCGATGGCCAGCTGGTATGGCAGCCGGTGGGCGAGAGCGGCGATGCGAGCGTGCTGTCGCCTTCCGGCAGCGTATTCCAGGCCACCGGCGGCACCAAGCTGCTGGCGGGCAATCTGGGCCGCGCCGTGGTCAAGGTATCCGCCGTGGCTCCCGAGTATCGGGTTATCGAAGCGCCAGCGCGGGTCTTCTCCTCCCAGCATGCGGTGGAAGCGGCCTACAAGGCGGGCGATCTCAATCAGGATGCCGTGATCGTAGTGCGCCACAATGGTCCGGCCGCCAACGGCATGCCGGAGCTGCACAAGCTGATGCCGGTGCTCGGCAACCTGCAGAAGGCGGGTTACAAGGTGGCGCTGGTCACCGATGGCCGCCTCTCCGGTGCCTCCGGCAAGATTCCGGCCGCCATCCACGTCACCCCGGAAGCGCTGCACGGCGGGGCCATTGGCCTGCTGGCCGACGGCGATCTGCTGCGGGTTGATGCGGTAAACGGCAGCCTCGACTGCCTGACCGATTTGAGTGGCCGTACCCAGGCCGAGATTGACCTCACTCTGGAACAAGAGGGGTGGGGCCGTGAACTGTTCAGCGTGATGCGTCGCGCGGTATCGAGCGCCGAGTGTGGCGCCACCATCTTTGACTAAGGAAGAGCTATGCAGAACTGGAAAGTGACCCCGGCCGAGGTGTTTGCCGCCTCCCCGCTGGTACCCGTGATGGTTATCAACGAGCTGGATCAGGCCCTGCCGATGGCCAAGGCGCTGCTCGACGGCGGCATCTCTGTCTTCGAAATCACCCTGCGCACCCCGGTGGCGCTTGATGCCATCGCCCTCATTGCCAAGGCGATGCCGGATGCCATGGTCGGTGCTGGTACCGTGCTCAACTGCGAGCAGTTTGACGCAGCCGTTGCCGCCGGTGCCCGCTTCGTCATCTCCCCGGGGATGACGCCGGCCCTGCTGGCTCACGCGGCCAAGAGCACCGCGCCGCTGATCCCGGGTGTGGCAACTCCGTCTGAAGTGATGCAGGCGCTGGAAGCGGGCTATGACCACCTGAAGTTCTTCCCGGCCGAAGCGAACGGCGGCACCAAGGCGCTCTCCGCCATTGCCGCGCCGCTGCCCCAGGTGAAGTTCTGCCCGACCGGCGGTATCGGCCCGAAAAACGTGGCCGACTATCTGGCGCTCAAATGCGTGGCCACTGTCGGCGGCTCCTGGATGCTGCCGGCCGATGCGGTCAAGAGCGGCAACTGGGAAGAGGTGACTCGCCTCTCCCGCGAAGCGGTTGAGTTGGTAAAACGCTAAGCCTCAGTTGTGCAGAAAACCAAACAGGCCACCCTCGGGTGGCCTGTTTGCTATCAGCGTGACTTAAGTGGGTGAGGGAAGGGATTACCCCAGACTCTCCCCGACATAGAGGGAGAAGCCGATATCCTTGCGGGTGTCGGGTTGGGATTGGCCGCTGAGACGAGCCAGCAGCATGGTGGCCGCCTCCCGACCGATCGCTTCCCGCGGGGTGGCGATACTGGCCAGCTTGGGGGTCATGGCGTGGCCGATGTCGAGAGCGTTGCAACCGGCGATGGCGATCTGCTGGGGCACCGGGATCCACTTGGCCTGACACTGCAGCAGGGCGCCCACCGCCAGGTCATCGTTGGTGCAGAACAGGCCGTCGAGGTCGGGATAGCGTACCAGCGCCTGATCCAGCAGCTCGCCCCCCAGAGTGAAGCTGGAGGATTGTTCGGTCAGCAGATGCTGGCCGGTGAGGCCGAAGTCGGTCATCGCCTGATAGTAACCCTCCATCCGCAGCTGGGTGCGCACGTCGAGCCGCGCCCCCAGATAGACCAGCTTGCGTCGGCCCCGGCGCAGCATCTCTGTTACCATGGCCCGGGCCGCGGCTCTATGATCCATGCCGACCACCATATCGATGGGGGTTTGCGGCAGATCCATGGTCTCCACCACCGGAATGCCGGCGGTGGCGATCATCTTGCGAGTGCGCTCTGTGTGCTGGCTGTCGGAGAGGATGAGGCCATCCACATGGTAGGAGAGTAGGGACGCGACCTGCTCCTCCTCCCGCTCCGGACTGTAGCCGTAGTGGGCCAGCAGGGTCTGGTAGCCGGCCGGTCGGGTCACCGACTCGATGCCGTGGATCAACGCAGAGAATACTTGGTTGGAGAGGGAGGGGATCAGGATGCCGATCGCCTTGCTGGTCGCGTTGGAGAGAATATCCGGCGCCCGATTGGGGATATAACCCAGCTCTTCCACTACAGCTGCGATCCGCTCGCGGGTCCCCTCCGCTACGGTCTGTGGGTCACGCAGATAGCGGCTGACAGTCATCTTGGTCACGCCGGTCTGGTCGGCGATATCTTGCAGGGTGGGGCGGCGCTTGCGGGTGGGGCTCATAGGGGTGTCCAGGGTGGATGTTACATGTAACATTACCGTTTTTGGCGGATAAAGTCAGCATATGAAGCCGTTTTTGCAGGAGTTTTCCGATGATCAGAGGCAAGCAGTTCGTGGATGTCCGGTTCGAGCAACAGGATGTGGAGGGGGAGCTGTTCTCGGAGTGCCGCTTTATCGGATGCAACTTCTCCTGGCTGGATCTGAGCGATAGCCGCTTCATTGACTGCAGCTTCTACGATCGGGAGAGTGAACGGGGCTGCCTGTTGCAGGGTTGCGATCTGCGCGAGGCCAGCTTCCTGCTCTGCGATCTCACCATGGCCGATTGCAGCCGCAGCCAGTGTCTGAGGTTGGAGATGCGCGACTGTCAGGCGGTCGGTATCAACTTCGGCCACGCCAGCTTCGCCAACCAGATCACCGCCAAAAGCTACTTCTGCGAGGCCCATCTGACCGGCAACAACTTCAGCTATGCCAGCTTTGAGGGCTGCCTGCTGGAGAAGTGCGAGCTGACCGGCAACCGTTGGCAGGGGGCCAACCTGTTTGGTGCCTCGCTGGCGGGTTCCGATCTTAGCGGCTCTGAGTTTGGCCAGATTGACTGGACCAGCTTCAAGCTGCAGGGCTGCGATCTGCGCCAGTGCGATCTGCCGGGGCTGGATCTGCGCCGGGTCGATCTGCAAGGGGTGCAGATCAACGAGGATCAGCAGCAGACCTTGCTGGAGCAGATCGGTCTGGTTGTCTTCTCCTGAGCCGAGCGAAAAATTAGGTAATTTTTCATCAAATGGGAGCGACAGCGGGTTGCTGTACTCCTGAAACGACAAAAGCCTGCGTGATGCAGGCTTTTGCTAGTGAGCGTGTGATGCGTTTGTCGGCCGGGTTGACTCAACCCTTGGCCAGCCATTTGGTTGGGTTGATGGCCTCGCCCTGATAGCGAATTTCGAAGTAGAGGCCCGGTCTGTCCTGGCCACCACTGTCACCAACCAGTGCCACTGGTTCACCCTGTTCCACGTTCTGGCCCACCTGGCGCAGCAGCGACTGGTTGTGACCGTAGAGGCTCATGTAGCCGCGACCGTGATCGATTACCAGCAGCATACCGAAGCCGTCGAGCCAGTCGGCGTAAACCACTTGTCCCGGTGCGACCGCCTTTACCTGGGTTCCTTCGCTGGCGCCGATCAGGGTGCCTTTCCACTTGAGCTGGGCGGTGCGCGGCGAGCCGTAGGCGATGAGGATCGGCCCCTGTACCGGCCAGCGCAGGCTGCCATTGGTCTTGAGCCCGCTGTAGTAACCTGCGGTCCCAATCCCAGAGCCTCGCTCCGGTTTGGTACTGGACATCTCTTCGACCGGTTCTGCCGGTTTGACGGTTTTGTTCTGCTGGGCGGCAAGTCGTTGTTGCTCGGCGCGGCGCTGCTCGGCCAGCTTGCGCTGACGCTCCTGTTCCGCTTTCAGCTTGGCCAGCCGTTCCCGTTCGGCCCGTTCGCGGCGCTCCTGCTCTTCCCGCTGGCGGCGCAGCTCTTCCAGCCGGGCTTTCAGCGCTTTCTCCGCTTTGACCAGCTTGGTGAGCTTCTGCTCGTCATCCTGTACCGACTGCTGCAACTGGTTGCGCACCTTGGCCCGGCTCTGCTGGCTGGCCAGCAGGGTCTGGTGATGCTCCTGCTGTTCGGCAAGCAGGGTCTGCAGTCTGGTTTCGGTCTCTTTGGTTGCCTGCTGGTTTTTCGCCAGCTTGTCGCGGGTGACGCGCAGGGCGTCGATGGCCTCGATGCGGGCCTTGTTGAGGTAGTCGTAGTAGTCGAGTGAGCGGCTCAGTTTGGCCGGATCCTGCTGATTGAGCAGCAGTTTGAGGTAGTCGTGGTTGCCCGCCTGAAAGGCGCTCTCCGCCTGTTTGGCCAGCAACTGCTTTTGATGTTTGGCTTGAACTTCCAGCGCGAGCTTGTCTTTTTGCAGGGTCGCCAGCGTCTGCTGGTTCTGCTTCAACTGCTGCCTGGTCTGGTTGAGTTTGGCGGCGGCGGCCGAGATGGCCTGCTCGTCAGCCTTGAGCTGGGTATTGAGCTTGGCAAGCTCCTGCTTGCTGAGCTTGATGGTCTTCTGTTGCTCTTTGATCTGGGACTGCATGGTCCCCAGCTGCTGATTGGCGGCCAAAGCCGGTTTGCTGGCGCCAAACGACAGGCAAAAAAACAGCGCGCCGGCCAACAGGCCGACGCGACTGGTTTTCTGTGAAATAACTTCGCATCCCCGCATGGGGAAGGATTATTTCAGAATCATCAGGGGCTTGCCAGTCATTTCCGGCGGCACCGGCAGACCCATCAGGGTCAGCATGGTGGGGGCCAGATCGGACAGTTTGCCACCTTCAACCACCTCGGCTTTGCGACCGAAATAGATGAGCGGAACCGGCAGATTGGTGTGGGCTGTGTGGGCCTGACCAGTCTCTTCGTCCAGCATCTTCTCGGCGTTGCCGTGGTCGGCAGTGATCAGGCACTCGCCACCCACTTCGGCCAGGGCGTCGGTGACGCGGCCGATGCAGTGGTCAACGGCTTCACACGCTTTGACGGCGGCATCGAACACACCGGTGTGACCAACCATGTCGCCATTCGGGTAGTTACAGATGATGACGTCGTACTTGCCGCTCTTGATGGCCGCAACCAGCTTGTCGGTCAGCTCTTCGGAGCTCATCTCCGGCTGCAGGTCATAGGTCGCCACTTTCGGGCTGGCCACGATCTCGCGATCTTCGCCGGTGAAGCAGGACTCTTCGCCACCGTTGAAGAAGAAGGTGACGTGAGCATACTTCTCGGTTTCGGAGATGCGCAGCTGGGTCTTGCCCTGCTTGGCCAGCCACTCACCCAGGGTGTTGACCAGAGCGGTCGGCGGGTAGGCACAGGCAGTTTTGATGTCGGCCGCGTATTCGGTCAGCATCACGAAGTTCAGTTTCGGCTCGACTGCACGGGCGAAGCCGGTGAAGTCTGTGTCAACGAAGGCGCGGGTGATTTCACGGGCACGGTCGGCACGGAAGTTCATGAAAATCAGCGCATCACCATCTTCCATCGGGGCAGCTTCGCCGATGCGGGTGGCTTTGACGAACTCGTCGTTCTCGTCGCGAGCATAAGCGGCAGCCAGTGCTTCGGTGGCGCTCTCGGCGGTGAACTCGCCCTTGCCCTGGGTCATCAGGTCATAGGCTTGCTGCACGCGATCCCAGCGGTTGTCACGGTCCATGGCGAAGTAACGGCCGATCATGGAGGCGAAACGACCCTTGCCGAGCTTGGCGAACAGGGCATCGAACAGCTCGATGGAGGACTGGGCGGAGCGCGGCGGAACGTCGCGGCCATCCAGGAAGGCGTGCAGGTAGATCTTCTCGGCGCCACGCTTGGCAGCCATTTCGATCATGCCCATGATGTGCTCTTCGTGGCTGTGTACGCCACCCGGAGACATCAGGCCCATGATGTGAACGGCTTTGCCGTTGGTGACGGCAGCGTCAACAGCCTTGGCCAGCTCGACGTTCTGGAAGAATTCGCCGTCCTGGATGTCTTTGGAGATGCGGGTCAGCTCCTGATAGACGATGCGACCGGCACCGATGTTGACGTGGCCCACTTCGGAGTTGCCCATCTGGCCATCCGGCAGACCGACGTCCAGACCGGAGCCGGAGATCAGGGTGCTGGTGTAGTCACGGGCCAGACGATCGAGGTTGGGAGTCTTGGCGGCAGCGACGGCGTTGTGCTCTTGCTTGGTGCTGTAGCCCCAACCGTCCATGATGACCAGAACCAAAGGTTTCTTAGCTGTTGACATAAGACTATGTCCTCTCGGATTGGAAAAAATGCGGGAAATGAAACTAGCGTAATATTACTACATCTGCCGAAATAGTCACCTGATAGCCAAGGGGGGCTCCCGTGGCCCCGCAAGCCACGCCCTTCCTGCCATGCTCGCTGCCCAATGATGATGGGAGCCTGCTCGCGCTTTGCCGCCAAGATGGCTGATCTTATCAATACCCCCATGTATACTCGGGCCCTTGTCTTGGTCCCTGGATAGTAGAAGATGCAAGAGTATTTGGATTTTGCGGCCCGTAACCCGCTGCTGACCGCAGCCTGGTTGGGTCTGGCTGGCACCCTGGTTTACACCACTGTGCGTGCCCGTTTGTCCCCGGTAAAAACCGTCAACAACCACACCGCGACCCTGCTGATCAACCGCGAGAATGCCACCGTGGTGGATATTCGCAGTCAGGAAGAGTACGCCAAGGGCCATCTGGCCGGTGCCCAGCACCTGCCGCTGACCCAGATCCAGAGCAATAATCTGGGCCCGGTTGAAAAGCATAAAGATGCCCCCATCATAGTGGTGTGCGAGTCGGGAATGACTGCGGGCGGCGCGGGCCGTCAGCTGAGCAAAGCTGGCTTCAAGCAGGTTTATGTGCTCGGCGGTGGCATGGCCCAATGGCGTGCAGAAAATCTGCCGGTAACCAAGAAACGCTGATTTAAGCAGGGCCTGAGCCCACTTATCCATATAACAAGGAATCAAACGAAATGGCTGACGAGATCAACAACCAGGAAGTACAACCGGAATTCCACATCCAGCGTGTTTACACCAAGGATGTCTCTTTCGAAGCGCCGAACACCCCGCACATCTTCCAGAAAGAGTGGCAGCCGGACGTCAAGCTGGATATGGATACCAAGACCAACATCCTGGCTGAGAACGTGTACGAGGTTGTCCTTACCCTGACCGTAACTTGCAAACTGGAAACAGAAACCGCCTTCCTGTGCGAAGTACAGCAAGCCGGTATCTTCACCATCGGTAACCTGCCGGAGCCGCAACTGGCTCACTGCCTGGCTGCCTTCTGCCCGAACATCCTGTTCCCGTATGCCCGCGAAGCCGTGGCCAACATGGTGAGCAAGGGTTCCTTCCCGCAGCTGAACCTGGCACCGGTCAACTTCGATGCCCTGTTTGCCCAGCACATGGCGCAAGCACAGGCCCAGCAGGCGACTGCGGAAGCCTGATAATGGCTGACCAGATCGCTATCTCGGTCTTGGGGGCGGGGTCTTATGGCTCCGCCCTTGCCATTTCTCTGGCGCGCAACGGTCATCCGACCCTGCTGTGGGGTCACGACCCCGCTCATGTCGCCGAGCTGGAACAAGACCGCTGCAACAAGGCTTTTCTGCCTGATGTCCCTTTTCCTGTTGATTTGCAGCTAACTGCGGATCTGCAACGTGCGGTACAGGCTGCCCCCGTGCTGCTGCTGGTCGTGCCAAGCCATGTATTTGGTGATGTACTGACCCGGATCAAACCCTTCCTGCGCCCCGATACCCGTATCGCCTGGGCCACCAAGGGTCTGGAGCCGGACAGTGGCCGTCTGCTGCAGGATGTGGCCCGTGAAGTGCTGGGTGACGAGATACCGCTGGCGGTGATCTCCGGTCCCACCTTCGCCAAGGAGCTGGCTGCCGGTCTGCCGACCGCCATCTCGGTCGCCTCGACTCACGACGAGTTCGCCGACGATCTCTCCCATCTGCTGCACTGTGGCCGCTCGTTCCGGGTCTACACCAATCCGGACTTCGTCGGTCTGCAGCTGGGTGGGGCGGTGAAGAACGTCATCGCCATCGGTGCCGGTCTCTCCGACGGGCTCGGGTTTGGCGCCAATGCCAGAACCGCACTCATCACCCGGGGTCTGGTGGAGATGCAGCGTCTGGGTGCGGCGCTGGGTGCCGATGCCAAAACCTTTATGGGAATGGCGGGGCTCGGGGATCTGGTGCTCACCTGTACCGACAACCAGTCGCGCAACCGTCGCTTCGGGCTGGCCCTCGGGGCTGGCAAGGATGTGAACACCGCCATGACCGAGATCGGTCAGGTGGTGGAGGGGTATCGCAACACCAAAGAGGTGCATCTGCTGGCGGCCCGCTGTGGCGTCGAGATGCCCATCTGCGAGCAGATCTTCAAGGTGCTCTACGAGGGTAAGAACCCGAAAGAGGCGGCCATCGCCCTGCTGTCGCGAGACAAGAAGGACGAGTAATCTGCCGATTGCCCATGCAAAAGGCCCCGCCAGATGGCGGGGCCTTTTCTTTGCTGCAAGGGCTGCAAATCAGTAGTAAGAGTGGTCGCCGCGCTGGTGCTCGGTGGCGTCTTTCACACCGTTGAGCTCACCCGGGAACTTCTCCAGCAGCTGCTTCTCGATCCCCTCTTTCAGGGTGTAATCGACCATGGAGCAACCGTTGCAACCACCGCCAAACTGCAGGATGGCCAGTTTGTCTTCAGTCAGCTCGACCAGGGTGACCTTGCCACCGTGACCGGCCAGCATGGGGTTCACTTCGGACATCAACACGTACTCGATGCGCTCGATCAGCGGCGCGTCATCGGCCACTTTACGCATCTTGGCGTTCGGTGCTTTCAGGGTGAGCTGGGAGCCCATCTGATCGGTCACGAAGTCGATGGTGGCATCCACCAGGAAGGGGGCGCTCAGGGGATCGACCATGCAGTCGAAGCCGCTGAAGGGCAGGTGTTGATCTTCCGGGTCCACGGCATCGGGCGGGCAATACGATACGCCACACTCGGCATTCTGGGTTCCCGGATTGACCACAAACACCCGGATATTGGTGCCATCAGGCTGTTTTTCCAGCAGTTTACGGAAATGGGCCTGGGCGGCGTCGGAAATGCTGATCATCACTATCCTCATAAACCTGAGTGTACGACTAGGGTATTCATGATAACGCGGTTATTAATGCTTGGGTAGCATGCCGATGGCTACTTGCTGTGCCGCAGGGTTCGACAGATTGCCCACACTTCTACCTTTGTGATGCCGCTCTCATGGAGCAAACGGCTGAGCTGCCCAGCGGTGGCGCCTGTGGTCACGACGTCATCGAGCAGGGCGACATGACGGTATTGGTGGGAGCGGATCCGGAATGCCCCGCGCAGATTGCGCCGCCGCTGCCCGGCGCTCAAGGTTGTTTGTTGCGGGGTCGCCTTGATGCGTTGCAACAGAGTGTTGTCGCAGGGAATGTCGGTGAACTCGCCAAGGGCTTGCGCGATCTCCTCCGCCTGGTTGAACCCACGCCGCCACTGCCGCCACCAGTGCAGGGGAACCGGAATGATCGCCTCCGGCGGCTCGTTGTCATCCAGATGATCGGCCAGGAGGCGTGCCAGGAGTGGCGCCAGCAGGATTTGGCCGGAATATTTGAGCCGGGGGATCAGCATGGGGTAGGGAGCCTGGTAGTCGCCGATCACCTGCAACCGCTCCCAGGGGGGAGGTCTGCGCTGGCAGCGGCCGCAGACCGGTATGCGTTCTTCTATATATTCAGTCAGCGGTGCGGCGCAGAGGCGGCATCTCGGCTGTGACTGGTGCAGCGCCTGCCGACACCAGCTGCAGAGCAGGGGCTCGTTGTCGCAAGGCTGATGACAGAGGAGGCAACTCCCTTGCCAGTCGCCGTGGTTGCCGAGCAGCGGGCTTGCTTTAGCGAGCAGTCGCTTTAACATGCTGACCCCAAGAGCATGAACAGGGATCTTGAGTCTAGATGAGCATATCGGTAGAGCAGTTTGGCCAGGGGCCCGATCTGGTGCTGTTGCACGGTTGGGGGATGAACGGTGCGGTCTGGCATGGCATTGCCCAACAGTTGGCGCCCCACTATCGGGTTCATCTGGTAGATTTGCCCGGTTTTGGCAACAGCCTGCTGGCAGACGAGGTGGATTACAGCCTGCCCTGGCTTGCCGAGCAGGTGGCTGCCATCTTGCCGCAGAAGTGTCATCTGCTTGGCTGGTCGCTCGGCGGTCTGGTGGCAAGCCAGTTGGCGCTGACGCATCCCGATCGGCTGCACTCCCTGATCACGGTAGCCAGCTCTCCCTGTTTCATGGCCCGCGATGAGTGGCCGGGGATCGCCCCCAAAGTACTGACCAGTTTCAACCAGATGCTGGCAGGGGATTTTCGCCAGACCATAGAGCGTTTTCTGGCGATCCAGGCCATGGGCAGTGAACACGCCCGGGACGATATCCGTCAGTTGCGCCACTGGCTGGCCGAGCGGCCGGCGCCCGCGTTTGCCGCACTCGAGGCTGGACTGACGCTGTTGGCCGAGATTGATCTGCGCGAACCGCTTCAGGAGCTGGATCTGCCCTGGTTGCGGATCTATGGCCGACTGGATTCATTGGTACCCAAGGCGGCCATTCCCCTGCTGGATGATCTCTACCCTGCCAGCCGCAGCGTGACCCTTAATAAGGCCTCACACGCACCTTTTATCTCCCATCCTGACGAATTCATTGAAATCGTTCGAGATTTTGTTGGCTAAAAAACAGCCTGCAAGCTTCATTAATCCTCTGGTCTGGCGGATAATTAAGCTGTGACCAGAGGAGTAACACCATGCGTATTGATTCTGCTTTCAACAGCGGGGTACAGGGATTTCAGCGAGCCGAGCAGATTGCCGACAAGGCATCCAATCAGATCGCCCGCCTCAACACCCCCAGCGGGGATCAGGTGCAAGTGACCGATGAGCTTGTCAATCTCAAGGTGGCCGAGCAGCAGGCTGGCGCTTCAGCCAAGGTAGTGCAGACCGCCAGCGATATGATGGGAACCCTGATCGACATCCGGGTGTGAGATGAACATCAATGTCAGTCTGCCTCCCCTTATCCCGACACAGCTGCAACCCCAAGTGGAAGCGGCGAGGACGGATAATCGCCGGGCAGAACTGATCCCGCAGGCCCGGGCGGGCCAAGCCTCCGTTGCCGAATCCGAAGTCGGCTCCCAGAAAGAGAAATCCAAAGCCGGTCAGGCCTCCAGCAATCAGACCTCCCAGAACAGCCGTGAAACCGGGCAATTAGCGCCGACGACACTGCCAGACAATCGCTTTGTCGAGGCCACCGGTGAGGATGGGCAGCGCAAGCAGCAAGATCCCAAACAGCAGGAGCAGCAACAGCGGCAAGAGCAGCAGGTTCAGGATCTTGTCGAGCGTGACAAGGAGGTGCGTACTCACGAGCAGGCTCACCAGTCTGCGGGTGGAGAGTACGCCAGCTCGCCCACCTATCAGTTTACGCAAGGGCCGGATGGCAAGCGTTATGCTACGGGTGGCGAAGTCCAGATCGATACCAGTGTCGTACCCGGTGACCCTGCGGCTACCATCGCCAAGATGCAGCAGATCCGCTCTGCAGCGCTGGCGCCTGCCGAGCCTTCCGCGCAGGATTTGGCCGTTGCACGCAGCGCCGCCGCGAGTGAAGCCAAGGCGCGCAAAGAGCTGATGGCCGAGCAGAGCGCGAAATCGGGCGGTGTGCTGAGTGCCTATATGGACAAGCGCAACAGCGTCATCGCGGGCCACTATCAACAGGCTGTCAGCCCGGCTTCTACCCAGTCCCTCAGTCTGCATATCTGAATCACCCTCGCCAAACTTTCAGCTGCTTTGCCTGTTTTGCAACTAACCTGAAGATCAGGCCCATTCCAATTTCACAGGAGCTGTCATGCATTTCGATGAAGTCAAAGCGGAAGATTTCACCACCTTCTCCCGTGTACCGCCCCCCCACCTGCAGATGGAGCAGTTTCTGATGCAGCTCGGAGGAGGAGGAACTGAAGGAACCAGTTTCAAGAAGAAAGTGATGCTGGCGGCTGGCTGGAGCCACACCGGCGTCGTCTCTTACGGCAAGTATCCGCAAGAGGCCTGCAAGGCATTCAACCGACTGCGGGAGGTGCTGGCCCAGCATGGAGAGCCCGAGAGCATACTTGCTGCCCTGACGCAGTAATCCTGAGCTTCGCGTGTAAAAAAGCCCCTTGCGGGGCTTTTTGCATTTAGAGACGTTCCGGACGGTGTCGTTACTTTTTCGCTTTGGAGAGCGCTGCCGCGAAGGCGTTGCCCATGGCACCACCCATAGGGGGGCTTTGCCGAGGCTCATTTCTTGGCTTGGCGTTGCCAGCACTGCTGTTGCGCGCTTCAGCCGACTTGCGGGCAGCTTGTCCCGCTTTCTCGTCGAGGCGCATGGTCAGGCTGATCCGCTTGCGCGAGGCGTCCACTTCCAGCACCTTGACCCGCACAATGTCGCCCGCCTTGACCACCTCGCGGGGATCCTTGACGAAACGGTCGGTCAGGGAGGAGATATGCACCAGCCCGTCCTGATGAACACCGATATCGACGAAGGCGCCGAAGTTGGTGACGTTGGTGACCACCCCTTCTAGTACCATCTCTGGCACCAGGTCGCTGATCTGCTCCACCCCTTCCTTGAAGGTCGCGGTTTTGAACTCGGGGCGCGGGTCGCGGCCCGGCTTGTCCAGCTCGCCGATGATGTCGGTGACGGTAGGTACGCCGAATTGCTCATCGGTGTAATCGGCCGGTTTCAGGCTGCGCAGCAGGCTGCTGTTGCCGAGCAGACTCTCCACGGTCTGCTCCAGCTTGGCGAGGATCCGCTCCACCACCGGATAGGACTCGGGGTGCACCGCCGAGCTGTCGAGGGGATTGCTGCCGCCGCGAATGCGCAGGAAGCCGGCGCACTGTTCGAAGGCTTTTGGGCCGAGTCGGCTCACTTTCAGCAATTGCTGACGGCTCTTGAATGCGCCGTGCTCATCCCGGTAGGCGACGATGTTCTGGGCCAGCGTCTGGGAGAGGCCGGAAACCCGGTTGAGCAGGGCGACCGAGGCGGTATTCACATCCACACCGACCGCGTTCACGCAATCCTCGACCACCGCATCCAGCCGGCGGGCTAGCTGGCTCTGGCCGACGTCGTGCTGATACTGGCCCACCCCGATACTCTTGGGATCGATCTTGACCAGCTCGGCCAGCGGGTCTTGCAGGCGGCGGGCGATGGAGACGGCGCCACGGATCGAGACGTCGAGATCCGGGAACTCCTGAGAGGCAAGCTCGGAGGCGGAGTAGACAGAGGCTCCTGCTTCGCTCACCACTATCTTCTGCGCCTTGGCGGCGGGGTAGCGCTCGAACAGGTCGTTCACCAGCCGGTCGGTCTCCCGCGAGGCGGTGCCGTTGCCGATGCTGATGAGCTCGACCTTGTGTTTCTGGCACAGCTCGCTCAGGGTCTTGAGGCTCTGATCAATCTGCCGTTTTGGTTCGAACGGATAGATGGTGGCGTGATCGACCAGCTTGCCGGTGGCATCCACCACGGCAACCTTGACGCCGGTGCGGATGCCCGGATCCAGCCCCATGGTGCAGCGCATGCCCGCCGGGGCCGCCATCAGCAGATCCTTGAGGTTCATGGCGAACACCTTGATCGCTTCCTCCTCTGCCGACTCGCGGATACGGCCGATCAGCTCAGTCTCCATCTGAAGCGACAACTTGATCTTCCAGGTCCAGCTCACCACCCCTTGCAGCCACTTGTCGGCCGGGCGGTTCTGCAGGTTGAGCTTGAGGTGGTGGGTAATGATCCCTTCGCAGGGGCTAGCACTCTCGTCGTCACCGGTGACCAGCGCCAGATTGAGGATCCCTTCATTGCGGCCGCGCAGCATGGCCAGCACCCGGTGGGAGGGGGCCTTGTGCAGTGGTTCGTCGTGTTCGAAATAGTCCTTGAACTTGGCCCCTTCCTGCTCCTTGCCTGCCACCACGCGGGCGCGCAGGGTGGCATTTTGCCACAGGTAGTCGCGCAGCTTCTCCAGCAGGTCGGCCTGCTCGGCGAAGCGCTCCATCAGGATATAGCGGGCGCCGTCGAGGGCTGCCTTGCTGTCGGCAATGCCCTGTTCGGGATTGAGGAAGGTGGCTGCAGCTTGCTCGGGATCCTGCATCGGGTCGCTGAGCAGCAGGTTGGCCAGCGGCTCCAACCCGGCTTCGATCGCCATCTGCCCCTTGGTGCGGCGCTTGGGCTTGTAGGGGAGATAGAGGTCTTCCAGTCGGGTCTTGCTGTCGGCGCCATTCAATTCGCGGGCCAGCTCGGGGGTCAGTTTGCCCTGCTCTTCGATGGAGCGAATGATCACCTGACGGCGATCTTCCAGTTCACGCAGATAGCCGAGGCGGCTTTCCAGAGTACGCAGCTGGCTGTCGTCCAGACCGCCGGTCACCTCTTTACGGTAACGGGCGATAAAGGGCACGGTCGAGCCTTCATCCAGCAGGCGTACTGCGGCCTGCACCTGCTCCGGGCGAGCATTGAGCTCACCGGCAATCTGTCTCTCTATGGTTTGCATCATGATGTTGTTGAGGGCCTCTGTGGTCGAGTCCGCGCCATCAGGCGCCAAGTGTGAGCACTATATGGGGTCGTGTTGCGGGATGCCACCCTGCGCCGGGGTCTGCACCCGTCAGACTGATAAGTCGCAGGGGAGAGCGTTTATCTTGCCATTACACCTGTGACTCTGGATGTGCCTGTGGCAAGCAGTCCGGCTACTTGGGGTAGCTGATCTCGTTGATATACCAGCAGACGTCACCAACTGGCGTACGGACGATGGCCTCATCACCGACCTCTTTCTTGAGCAGGGCGCGGGCCATGGGGGAGTCGATGGAGATGTAATCCTTGCGCTCGAAGATCTCGTCATAGCCGACGATGCGAAAGCGCTTGGTCTCGCCCTCTTCGTTTTCCACCTCGACCCAGGCACCGAAGAAGACCTTGCCCTCCTGCGCGGGGGCATAGTCGACGATCCCCAGCTCTTCGAGACATTTGCGCAGGTAACGCACCCGCCGATCGATCTCCCGCAGTCGCTTCTTGTTGTACTGGTAGTCGGCATTTTCGCTGCGATCCCCCAGGCTGGCGGCCCATGCCACCTTTCTGGTGACCTCGGGGCGCTCCTGACGCCAGAGGAAATCGAGCTCTTCTTTCAGCTTGTTGTAGCCTTCGCGGGTGATCAGCTTTGTCTTCATGGTGATGCGGACCTGGTCAAAGAGGGGTAATCATCGCTAACTGCTCGGGAATATTAGCTTTTGTCCTCCTTCTGTCGAGAGAAATTGCGCCAGCTTGGCGGGAGCCATTCAGCGGTACTGGTCTGGAGGAGGGCTTGACGGCCGTCACGCTCTGATCATGGGTAATAACCGGTAACATATTTATGCTTTTCTCCCGCGATATCCCCCCCTAGTATGGTGGGCAGCGAAAGAATGAAGAGGCAAAGCAATGAGTCAGCAGCAATACAAGGTCCTGGTCGTGGACGATGACCTGAAATTACGTTCCCTGTTGGAACGCTATCTCACCGAGCAGGGATTCGTGGTGCGCGGCGTGGCTAATGGCGAACAGGCCGATCGCTTGCTGACTCGTGAAAACTTCAGCCTGATGGTGCTTGACCTGATGTTGCCGGGGGAGGATGGGCTCTCCATCTGTCGTCGTCTGCGGGAAGCTGGCAACCAAATCCCGGTGCTGATGCTCACTGCCAAGGGGGATGAAGTTGATCGCATCGTCGGGCTCGAGATGGGAGCCGATGACTATCTGCCCAAGCCATTTAATCCCCGTGAACTGCTGGCGCGGATCCGAGCTGTGCTGCGCCGCCATACTGTCGAGTTGCCAGGGGCTCCCTCTGCTGCAGAGAAGGTGGTCAACTTCGGAGCCTTCCAACTCAATCTGGCTACCCGTGAGCTTAGCCGGGATGGTGAGCCGATGGCGCTCACCAGCGGTGAATTTGCGGTGCTCAAGGTGCTGGTCAGCCATCCGCGCGAGCCGCTCTCCCGCGACAAGCTGATGAATCTGGCCCGTGGCCGCGAATACACCGCCACCGAACGCAGCATCGATGTTCAGGTTTCCCGCTTGCGCCGCCTGCTGGAGCAGGATCCGGCCCAGCCCCGCTATCTACAGACCGTCTGGGGTCTGGGGTATGTGTTTGTACCAGATGGTGACGGTGCATGAAAAAGGTCGGCAGCATGTTCTCGCGCATGCTCTGGTTCCTGGCCGCCGTTCTGGTGGTCTATCAAGCGGTCTCCTATGTCACCTTCTACAACTATCTGCTGGCACCCACCGTCAAACAGATCAGTCACCTGCTGGCCAATCAGGTCAAGCTGATCTTTCCGGTCAATACCGAGCAGCTGGCGTTGAGTGAAGATGCCGAGGCGCTGGTCTATGTGACGACCGGTACCGACATCTATACCCAGAGCGAGGCGGTGCAGCATGGCTTCAACGATGCCAAGCCGTACCCCTATCTGGAGGAGAACATAAGCCGCGAACTGGGTGGCCCGGCCAAGGTGCGGGTCGAGATCCAGGATCACTACATCATCTGGATCCAGCCGCCACAGGCCAGCAAAATCTGGGTGCGGATCCCGCTGACCGAGATTGAAGATGACGATATCGAACCCCTCATCATCTATCTGAGCGTGCTGCTGGTGATCACCCTGTTTGCTGCCTGGCGCTTTGCACGCCAGTTGGTTCGTCCGCTCGAGGATCTCGAGGCTGGCGCGGTTGCCGTGGCCAGAGGACATTTCCCCGAGGCGCTGGGGGAGCTGGGGTCACGGGAGGTACGCCGTCTGACCCGCACCTTCAACCATATGTCCCACTCCATCAAGAGCCTGATCGAAGAGCGTAACCTGATGATGGCGGGGGTTTCCCATGACCTGCGAACCCCGCTGACCCGTATCCGGCTGGCTACCGAGATGATGTCCTCCGGTGACGAATATCTCAAGGAGAGCATCAACTCAGATATTGATGAGTCCAATGCCATCATCGATCAGTTCATCGATTACATCCGCCCGGATGAGGGGCAGGCTCCGGTACCTGTCGATCTGACCCAGCTGGTGCACGATACCCTGTTGATCTATTCGGAGCAGGGGCTGGACGTCGATCTGGCGCTGCCACAAGAGGCAGTGCGGGTGGCCTGCAATCCGGTTAGTATCCGGCGGGTGTTGAACAACCTATCAAGCAACTCGCAGCGTTATGGGGCGAGCCGCTTGTATGCCGAGTTGAAGGACGACGGGCACTGGGTGCGCCTGCGCCTATCCGATGATGGCCCCGGTATTCCGGAGCAGGACTACTCCCGGGTGCTCAAGCCGTTTACTCAGGGGAATGTGGCGCGAACTGTTGGCGGCAGTGGCTTGGGGTTGGCCATCGTGGCCAAGATAGTCGCCCAGCACCACGGCACTATCCGGCTGGGAAGCTCGGATCTCGGCGGCCTGCTGGTCGAGATACGGCTGCCGAAACATCAGCCACAGGAGTGGATGGATTGAGAGAAGGGCGTATCCGTGGATACGCCCTTCTGCATGGTCAGCTCTTGGTTTCGACTGATGCACGATAGCGTTTACCGTACTTGAGCTGCTGGATCAGCAGGGCGGCAACGATGAGCGCCAACCCGATGGGGGTGGCCGGATGGATGGTTTCGCCGATCAACAGGTTGAGCAGCACCAGTGAGGCAAACGGCGAGATAAAGATGAGGTTGCTGATGGGGGCCGTGTTGGTGGCATGGCGCAGCGCCATCAGCCAGAGCACGAAACCGAAGCCCATTTCGAACAGTCCCACATAGATGGCACCAGCCCATCCCTGCCAGGCGGTCATGGCAAAATCGGAGAGCAACCAGGTCGCAACGACGATAAAGGGCAGGCTGATCATAAAGCCGAGCAACAGGCTGACGATGGGATCCCCCTGATTGCGGGTGTTGAGGATCCAGTAGCTGGCCCAGATGAGGGTCGAGACCAGTGCCAGCGTCACGCCGAGGGGGTTGTCGAACTGCAGGCCGAATACATCCCCTCTGGTAGCGATCACCAGTGCGCCAAAATATCCCAACACGATGGCGACGCCATCGCGCCGACGCAGCTTCTGGCCGAGAAAGGGGACGGCAAGCAGACTGAGAGTGATAGCCCAAGTGTAGTTGAGGGTCTGTGCCTGCTGGGCAGGCAGCAGGTCATACGCCTTGAACAGCAACAAGTAATAGAGAAAGGGGTTCAGCACACCCAGAGTCAAGTAGTAGAAAGGGCGGGCCTTGATGTAGCTCCCCAGCAGCGGCAGTTTGCCCTGTTTGGCGACGACGGCTGTCAGCGTGAGAGTTGAGGTGAAGGCGGCCACAAGCAACAGTTGCACGGGTTCGAAATAGGCGAGGGAGATCTTGAAGGCTGTGGCGACCGTCGACCAGAGGGCAACGGCGCAAAGGCCATACTGATAGGCTTTCTTTTGATCTTTGAGCATGGGATGTCGTTCCACTGACGGAGGCAAGCGCACAGTCTACCAGTCTGCTTGTAACATTGTCGTTACCTGGGTGTTGGTAGCAGAGTGCGTTGCCGCAGGCGAGATCCATCTGTTACATAAAACTGCGCATAATCTGTTCGCTTTCCCTTGCGCAAATTTGAAAAATCCGTATAATCCCCTCCGCTTACCCATGAGGTAAGCCAGACGATATGTCTGTTGCTGAGTTTCCTGTTTACAGGAGCCAGCCATACAGTCCTCCCGATATGGGGGGAAACGTGAAAAATCACACCTCTGGCGGGAGAAATCTCGGTCGGGCGGTGTTGATTTATGTTCTTTTATCTATTGGAGCTCTGTCAATGCAGAACCAAAGAATCCGTATCCGCCTGAAGGCTTTTGATCATCGCCTGATTGATCAATCCACTGCGGAAATCGTTGAAACTGCTAAGCGCACTGGCGCGCAGGTTCGCGGTCCTATTCCGCTGCCGACTCGCAAAGAGCGCTTCACCGTCCTGATCTCCCCGCACGTCAACAAAGATGCGCGTGATCAGTACGAGATCCGCACTCACAAGCGTCTGGTAGACATCGTTGAGCCGACTGACAAGACCGTAGACGCCCTGATGCGTCTGGATCTGGCAGCTGGTGTAGACGTCCAGATCAGCCTGGGTTAATTACGGAAAGAGGTTGATAACAATGACAATCGGTCTTGTAGGTCGCAAAGTGGGTATGACTCGCATCTTCACTGAAGATGGCGTTTCTATCCCGGTGACTGTTATCGAAGTTGAAGCTAACCGTGTAACTCAGGTCAAATCTGTAGAAACCGACGGCTACAACGCTATTCAGGTTACCACTGGCGCCAAAAAAGCCAGCCGTGTGACCAAGCCGGAAGCTGGCCACTTCGCCAAAGCTGGTGTAGAAGCCGGTCGCGGTCTGTGGGAATTCCGCCTGAACAACGGTGAAACTTTCACTGTTGGTAGCGAGCTGAAAGTAGATCTTCTCGCTGACGTTAAGCTGGTAGACGTTACCGGCACATCCAAAGGTAAGGGCTTTGCTGGTACTGTTAAGCGCCACAACTTCCGCACCCAGGATATGACCCACGGTAACTCCTTGTCTCACCGCGTTCCGGGTTCTATCGGTCAGAACCAGACTCCGGGTCGTGTATTCAAGGGCAAAAAGATGGCTGGTCACATGGGTGCTGAGCGTGTAACGACTCAGAACCTGGAACTGGTTCGTGTTGACGCTGAACGCAACCTGCTGCTCATCAAAGGTGCAGTACCGGGTGCAACCAACGGCAACGTGATCGTCAAACCTGCCGTCAAAGCGTAACGTCTGAGGAGATAGTAATGGAATTGGTAATGAAAGACGCCAAGAGCGCTCTTGAAGTTTCCGAGACTACCTTCGGGCGCGAATTCAACGAAGCTCTGGTTCACCAGGTCGTCGTTGCATATGCCGCTGGTGCCCGTCAGGGTACTCGTGCGCAGCTGACTCGCTCTGAAGTGTCTGGTGGCGGCAAAAAGCCGTGGCGTCAGAAGGGTACTGGTCGTGCCCGTGCTGGCTCCATCCGTTCGCCCATCTGGCGTTCCGGTGGTGTGACTTTTGCTGCTAAGCCGCAAGATCACAGCCAGAAAGTAAACAAGAAGATGTACCGCGGCGCTATCCGTAGCATTCTGTCCGAGCTGGTACGTCAAGAGCGCCTGATCGTTGTTGAGAAGTTCGGCATCGAAGCTCCGAAGACCAAAGAACTGATCGCCAAGCTGAAAGAAATGGAACTGACTGACGTTCTGATCGTGACTGCTGAAGTCGATGAGAACCTGTTCCTGGCTGCTCGCAACCTGTACAAAGTTGACGTGCGTGACGTTGCCGGTATCGACCCGGTCAGCCTGATCGCTTTCGACAAGGTTCTGATGACTGCTGACGCAGTTAAGCAAATCGAGGAGATGCTGGCATGATCCGTGAAGAGCGTCTGCTGAAAGTTCTGAAGGCTCCGCACATCTCTGAAAAGAGCACCATGGTTGCAGAAAAGCAGAACACTATCGTGTTCAAAGTTGCTGTTGATGCTACCAAGGCGGAAGTCAAAGCTGCAGTTGCGAAACTGTTCGAGGTCGAAGTTGAGACCGTCCGTACCCTGAACATGAAGGGTAAGACCAAGCGCGCAGGTGCACGCGTAGGCCGTCGTTCCGATTGGAAAAAGGCTTATGTGACCCTGAAAGCTGGTCAGGACATCGACTTCATGGGCGCAGCCGAGTAAGAGGAGTTCTCAAAAATGGCAATCGTTAAGTGCAAGCCTACTTCTCCGGGCCGCCGCCACGTCGTCAAGATCGTCAATCAAGAGCTGTACAAGGGCAAGCCCTTCGCCGCTCTGCTGGACAGCAAAAGCAAGTCCGGTGGTCGTAACAACAACGGCCGTATCACTACCCGTCATATCGGTGGTGGTCACAAGCAGCACTACCGTATCGTCGACTTCAAGCGCGACAAAGACGGTATCCCGGCTAAAGTAGAGCGCCTGGAATACGATCCGAACCGTACCGCTAACATCGCTCTGGTGTTGTATGCAGACGGTGAGCGTCGTTACATCCTGGCTCCGAAAGGCCTGAAAGCTGGTGACGCGATCGCTTCTGGTGCTGATGCAGCCATCAAGGTAGGTAACGCCCTGCCGATGCGCAACATCCCGGTTGGTTCTACCGTTCACGCTGTAGAGATGAAGCCTGGTAAAGGTGCCCAGCTGGCTCGTTCCGCTGGTACTTTCATCCAGATCCTGGCTCGTGAAGGTAACTATGTAACTCTGCGTCTGCGTTCCGGCGAAGTACGTAAAGTTCTGGCCGAGTGCCGCGCTACCATCGGTGAAGTCGGTAACTCCGAGCACATGTTGCGTCAACTGGGTAAAGCCGGTGCAAACCGCTGGCGTGGTATTCGTCCGACCGTTCGCGGTATGGCGATGAACCCGGTTGACCACCCGCACGGTGGTGGTGAGGGTCGTAACAAGGGCATGCAGCCTGTGTCCCCATGGGGCCAGAAGGCTAAAGGCTTCAAGACCCGTAAGAACAAGCGTACCGACAAGTACATCGTACGTCGTCGTAACAAGTAATTGTTAACATAGAGGAATCACCATGCCACGTTCTCTCAAGAAGGGTCCATTTATTGACCTGCACTTGCTGAAGAAGGTAGAGAAAGCGGTGGAAAGCGGGGATAAAAAGCCGGTTAAAACCTGGTCCCGTCGTTCAATGATCATCCCGAACATGATCGGTTTGACCATCGCTGTCCATAATGGTCGTCAGCACGTTCCGGTTTTCGTTACCGAAGAAATGATCGGTCACAAACTGGGTGAATTCGCACCGACTCGTACTTATCGCGGCCATGCTGCTGATAAGAAGGCTAAGAAGCGCTAAGGGATAAATGATGGAAGCTATCGCTAAACACCGTTATGCCCGTACTTCTGCCCAGAAAGCTCGTCTGGTAGCCGATCAAGTACGTGGTCTGTCCGTAGACAAGGCTCTGAATATCCTGACCTTCAGCCCGAAAAAGGCTGCAGTGCTGGTTAAGAAAGTGCTGGAATCTGCCATTGCAAACGCTGAGCACAACGAAGGCGCCGATATCGACGCGCTGCGTGTTGCTACTATCATGGTCGACGAAGGTCCCTCCATGAAGCGCATCCGTCCGCGTGCCAAAGGTCGTGCGGATCGTATCCTCAAGCGTACCGCTCACATCACTGTAGTGGTATCCGACGCTAAGGCTGGGAGATAAGCAATGGGTCAGAAAGTACATCCTAATGGCATTCGCCTGGGTATTACCAAGCCTTGGAATTCTACCTGGTTCGCGAACACCAAAGACTTCGCTGACAACCTGTACAGCGATTTTCAAGTACGCCAGTTCCTGACCAAGGAACTGAAAAACGCGTCCTTGTCCAAGATCACCATTGAGCGTCCGGCCAAGAGCATCCGTGTGACCATTCACACCGCTCGTCCGGGTGTTGTCATCGGTAAGAAAGGCGAAGACGTTGAGAAGCTGCGCAAAGCTGTAGCCACTATTGCTGGCGTGCCTGCTCAGATCAACATTTCCGAAGTCCGCAAGCCGGAGCTGGATGGCAAACTCGTTGCCGACAGCATCACTTCCCAGCTGGAGCGTCGTGTAATGTTCCGTCGTGCTATGAAGCGCGCCGTACAGAACGCAATGCGCCTGGGTGCCAAGGGCATCAAAGTGGAAGTTTCCGGTCGTCTGGGCGGCGCTGAAATCGCGCGTACCGAATGGTACCGTGAAGGTCGTGTGCCGTTGCACACCCTGCGTGCCGACATCGACTACGCAACTTCTGAAGCCCACACCACTTACGGTGTGATCGGCGTTAAAGTTTGGATCTTCAAGGGCGAAGTTCTGGGCGGTCTGGCTGCTGTTAACGCTGCCGCTGCTCAAGAGCAAGCTCCTGCAAAGCCCAAGCGTGACAACAAGCGCCGCGCTGCTAAGTAAGGAGATTCGGTAAATGTTGCAACCTAAGCGTACTAAATTCCGCAAGACCCACAAGGGTCGTAACCGCGGTCTGGCCACCTCTGGTAACGAAGTATCCTTCGGTACCTTTGGCCTGAAGGCGACATCCCGTGGTCAACTGACTGCTCGTCAAATCGAAGCAGCCCGTCGTGCCATGACCCGTCACGTTAAGCGTCAAGGTAAGATCTGGATCCGTGTGTTCCCGGACAAGCCCATCACCGAAAAGCCCCTCGAAGTTCGTATGGGTAAAGGTAAGGGTAACGTGGAATACTGGGTTTGCCCGATCCAGCCTGGCAAGGTTCTGTACGAGATGGACGGTGTACCTGAGGCTCTGGCGCGTGAAGCGTTTGCCCTGGCCGCAGCTAAGCTGTCTGTTCAGACCACTTTCGTAATTAAGACGGTGATGTGATGAAAGCCCAAGATCTGCGTCAAAAGAGCGTCGAAGAACTGAACCAGGAGCTGCTGGGCCTGCTGCGTGAGCAATTCAACATGCGCATGCAAGCGTCCACCGGCCAGCTGGCTCAGACTCACACTCTGAAACAAGTGCGTCGTGACGTCGCACGTATCAAGACTGTACTGACTGAGAAGGCAGGTGCGTAATGACTGACAAGATCCGTACTCTGCAAGGTCGTGTAATCAGCGACAAGATGGACAAGTCCATCACTGTTGCTATCGAGCGCAAGGTAAAGCACCCGATCTACGGTAAGATCATCAAGCGCACTACCAAGCTGCACGTGCATGACGAAAACAACGAGTGCAAAGCTGGCGACCTCGTGGAAATCCGCGAATGCCGCCCGCTGTCCAAGACCAAGTCCTGGACCCTGGTTGCCGTTGTAGAAAAGGCCTAATCGGTACTTTGTAGTCCAAGCGGCCCCTTTCAGGGGCCGTTTGTTTTTTAGGCTACCTTTTCTGAAAATCCTGTGTTATAGTTTCGCGCCTTTTGAAGGCAGCCAGATCCCATTAGGGATAAGAAGTAAACAAAGCGGAGCACTAAGATGATCCAGATGCAAAGTATGCTGGGTGTTGCCGACAACTCCGGCGCTCGCAGTGTAATGTGTATTAAGGTTCTGGGTGGCTCGCACCGCCGTTACGCCGGCATCGGCGACATCATCAAGGTTTCCATCAAGGAAGCCATTCCTCGCGGTAAAGTGAAGAAAGGTGATGTGTATAACGCGGTGGTCGTACGCACCCGTAAAGGCGTTCGTCGTCCGGACGGCTCTGTCATCCGTTTCGACAACAATGCGGCTGTGTTGCTTAACAACAACCAACAGCCAATCGGTACTCGTATTTTTGGCCCGGTGACCCGTGAACTGCGTAATGAGAAGTTCATGAAGATTGTGTCCCTGGCACCCGAAGTACTGTAAGGAGTCGAACGATGGCAGCTAAAATCCGTCGCGAAGACGAAGTGATTGTTCTTACCGGCAAAGACAAGGGCAAGCGTGGCAAAGTCACTCAAGTCCTGATTGCAAAAGGTAAGGTAATCGTGGAAGGCATCAACCAGGTGAAGAAACACCAGAAGCCGGTACCCGCACTGGGTCAGGCTGGCGGTATCGTCACCAAAGAAGCCCCCATCGATGTATCAAACGTAGCGCTGTTCAACTCTGCCACTGGCAAAGCTGACCGCGTTGGTTTCCGGATTGAAGACGGCAAAAAAGTCCGTTTCTTCAAATCCACCGGCGAACTTGTGAAGTAATTGGAGTTTAACGATGGCGAAACTGCATGATTACTACAAATCCGATGTAGTAAATGAACTGTCCAAGCAGTTCGGTTACAAGACTATCATGCAAGTCCCTCGGATCGAGAAAATCACCCTGAACATGGGTGTTGGTGAAGCGATCTCTGACAAGAAATTGCTGGAAAATGCTGCTGCCGATATGGCTGCCATTTCCGGTCAGAAGCCGCTGATCACCAAAGCTCGCAAATCTGTTGCGGGCTTCAAGATTCGTGAAGGCTACCCGATAGGTTGTAAAGTAACCCTGCGTGGCGAGCGTATGTGGGAGTTCCTGGAACGGCTGATCTGCATCTCCGTACCGCGTATCCGTGACTTCCGTGGCCTGAACGCTAAAGCGTTCGACGGTCGTGGTAACTACTCCATGGGCGTGCGTGAGCAGATCATCTTCCCGGAAATCGACTATGACAAAGTCGATCGCGTCCGTGGTCTGGATATCACCATCACCACTTCCGCGAATACCGATGAAGAAGGCCGTGCTCTGCTGGCTGCCTTTAACTTCCCATTCCGCAAGTAAGGTTAGGGTTATGGCTAAAACATCCATGAAAGCGCGCGAAGCAAAGCGTGCCAAGCTGGTAGCCAAGTACGCGACCAAGCGTGCCGAGCTGAAAGCTATCATCGTTGACATGAACGCTTCTGAAGAAGCGCGTTGGGATGCTGTACTGCAACTGCAACAGCTGCCCCGTGATTCCAGTCCGTCCCGCCAGCGTAACCGTTGCAATATTACTGGTCGTCCGCACGGTTTCCTGCGCAAGTTTGGCCTGTCTCGCATCAAGGTGCGTGAGCATGCCATGAAGGGCGAAATTCCGGGCCTGAAGAAGGCTTCTTGGTAACGAATCTCGGGAGTTAGACTTATGAGCATGCAAGATCCGATCGCGGATATGCTGACCCGCATCCGTAACGGTCAGGCGGCGAGCAAAGTTGCGGTTTCCATGCCTTCTTCCAAGCTGAAAGTGGCTATCGCCAAAGTGCTGAAAGAAGAAGGTTACATCGCTGGCTACTCCGTAGCTGGTGACGTGAAGCCGGAACTGGAAATTGAACTGAAATATTTCCAGGGCAAGCCAGTTGTAGAACTGATCCAACGCGTGAGCCGTCCCGGCCTGCGTATTTACAAGCGCACTACTGATCTGCCGAAAGTTATGGGCGGTCTCGGTGTTGCTATCGTGTCCACGTCTAAAGGTGTGATGACTGACCGTGCTGCCCGTAAAGCAAGCATGGGCGGTGAGATCATCTGCTACGTCGCTTAATAGGAGGTAGGAAATGTCTCGTGTTGCTAAGGCACCCGTCACTATTCCTGCTGGCGTAGAGGTGACTCTGAACGGCCAGGAACTGTCCATCAAAGGTGGTAAAGGTTCCTTGGTTCGCTCTATTCACGCCGGTGTAGAAGTGACCAAAGAAGACAATGTACTGAAGTTCGCCCCGCGCGACGGCATCGCTGGTGCTGACGCTCAGGCCGGTACTGCCCGTGCATTGGTCAACAACATGGTAATCGGTGTTACCCAAGGCTTCGAGCGCAAGCTGCAGCTGGTTGGTGTAGGTTATAAAGCCTCCATCAAGGGCAATGCTGTTGCGCTGGCTCTGGGCTTCTCTCACCCGGTAGAGCATGCGCTGCCGGCTGGTGTGACCGCTGAGTGCCCGACTGCCACAGAAATCGTTCTGCGTGGTGTCGACAAGCAGCTGGTTGGCCAAGTCGCCGCCGATATCCGTGCTTACCGCGCTCCGGAGCCCTACAAGGGCAAGGGTGTACGCTATGCCAACGAGCAAGTGCGTACTAAAGAAGCTAAGAAGAAGTAAGGTAACACTATGGACAAGAAAGCAGCTCGTCTCCGTCGTGCTACTCGTGCTCGGAAAAAGATGCAGGAACTGGGAGCTACCCGTCTGGTTGTTCACCGTACCCCGCGTCATATCTATGCGCAGGTTATTGCAGCCAACGGTTCCGAAGTTCTGGCCTCTGCTTCCACAGTAGAGAAAGCCATCAGTGAAGCTCTGAAATACACCGGTAACGCAGATGCGGCTACCGCTGTAGGTAAAGCTATCGCTGAGCGTGCTATTGCCAAAGGCGTTCAGAACGTATCTTTCGATCGTTCCGGTTTCAAGTATCACGGTCGCATCGCTGCCCTGGCAGCTGCCGCACGTGACGCTGGTCTTCAGTTCTAAGCTAGGAGTCGAAGATGGCTAAAGTCGAATCTCAAGCCGGCGAACTGCAAGAAAAGCTCATTGCAGTAAACCGTGTTTCGAAAACTGTTAAAGGTGGTCGTATCATGTCCTTCACCGCGTTGACCGTGGTGGGTGATGGTAACGGCCGTGTAGGTTACGGTTACGGTAAAGCCCGTGAAGTTCCGGCTGCTATTCAAAAAGCAATGGAACAGGCCAAGCGTAACCTGAACAAGGTTGAACTGAACAACGGCACCCTGCACCACCCGGTGAAAGGTGTTCACTCCGGTTCCACCGTGTTCATGAAGCCGGCCTCTCAAGGTACTGGTATCATCGCAGGCGGCGCCATGCGTGCCGTTCTGGAAGTTGCTGGTATCCACAACGTGCTGGCTAAGACCTACGGTTCCACCAACCCAATCAACGTTGTTCGCGCAACTGTAGACGCTCTGGTTCACGGTCAGTCACCGGAACAGATCGCTGCCAAGCGTGGTCTGCGCGTTGAAGAAATTCTGGGGTAATGCGACATGGCTAACACTGTAAAAGTAACTCAAACTCGCAGCTCTATCGGCCGTCTGCCAAAGCACAAGGCGACTCTGCGTGGTCTGGGTCTGCGTCGCATTGGTCACACCGTTGAGCTGGAAGATACTCCTTGCGTACGCGGTATGATCAACCAGGTTTATTACATGGTTAAGGTGGAGGGCTAAGCATGCGTCTGAATACTCTGTCTCCGGCCGCTGGTTCCAAGCGCGTTAAGCACCGTCCGGGCCGTGGTATCGGTTCTGGTCTGGGCAAGACCGGTGGTCGTGGTGTTAAAGGTCAAACCTCTCGTTCCGGTGGCGGTAAAGTCCGCAACGGTTTCGAAGGCGGCCAGATGCCTTTGAAAATCCGTCTGCCGAAGTTCGGTTTCTTCTCTCGTAAATCTTTGGTATCTGCCGAAGTGCGCCTGAACGAAATCGCCCTGGTAGAAGGTGATGTAGTCGACGTGAGCACTCTGAAGCAAGCCGGCGTTCTGACCAAGAACATCGTGTTCGCTAAAGTTGTTCTGTCTGGCAACATTGACCGTGCTGTGACCGTTCGTGGTCTGTCCGTCACCAAAGGTGCACGTGCAGCCATCGAGGCCGCTGGCGGTAAAATCGAGGAATAATCAGTACAATGGCTAAGAAACCAGGATTGGATGTTAAAGCACAGGGTGGTCTGAGTGAACTGAAGAGCCGTCTGCTCTTCGTTCTCGGGGCGATTATCGTTTTCCGTGCAGGCTCTTATGTGCCGATTCCTGGTATTGACGCCGCCGTACTGGCCGAGTTGTTCCAGCAACAGAAGGGCACCATCATTGAGATGTTCAACATGTTCAGTGGTGGTGCACTATCGCGTGCTTCTATTCTTGCGTTGGGGATCATGCCGTACATTTCGGCGTCGATCATTATCCAGCTGCTGACAGTGGTTCATCCTGCTCTTGCTGAACTCAAGAAAGAGGGTGAATCCGGCCGTCGCAAGATTAGCCAATATACCCGTTGGGGCACGCTGGTTTTGGGAACTTTCCAGGCCATTGGTATTGCAACCGGTCTGCCGAATATGATGCAAGGACTCGTGACTCATCCGGGTTTGGGCTTCTATTTCACAGCGGTTGTGAGTCTGGTCACCGGTACCATGTTCTTGATGTGGTTGGGTGAGCAGATTACCGAGCGTGGGATTGGTAATGGTATCTCGTTGATTATTTTCACAGGTATCGTTGCTGGTCTGCCGCATGCCATTGGCGCTACGGCCGAACAGGCACGTCAAGGGGAATTGCACATCCTGCTGTTGTTGTTGCTGGGCTTGATTGTTTTCGCAGTGACTTACTTTGTGGTGTTCGTGGAGCGTGGTCAGCGTCGTATCGTCGTTAACTATGCCAAGCGTCAACAAGGCCGCCAGGTATTTGCCGCGCAAAGCACGCACCTGCCGTTGAAAGTGAATATGGCTGGTGTGATTCCTGCGATTTTCGCATCCAGTATCATCCTCTTCCCGGGTACCATTACCTCCTGGTTTGGTCAGGGTGAGGGTAAAGTCGCTGATATCCTGCAACAGGTCTCTATGGTCCTGCAGCCGGGTCAGCCGCTTTACGAGATGCTGTATGCAGCAGCCATTATCTTTTTCTGTTTCTTCTATACCGCGCTGGTGTTCAACCCCCGCGAGACAGCAGATAACCTGAAGAAGAGTGGAGCCTTTATCCCGGGGATCCGCCCGGGCGAGCAGACAGCACGTTATATCGATAAGGTTATGACTCGCCTGACATTGGCAGGTGCGCTCTATATAACCTTTATCTGTCTGGTACCCCAGTTCCTGATGACTGCCTGGAACGTACAGTTCTACTTCGGTGGCACTTCGCTGCTGATTATTGTGGTGGTTATCATGGACTTCATGGCTCAGGTACAAACCCATATGATGTCTCATCAATATGGTGACGTCCTGAGGAAGGCCAACCTGAAGGGCTACGGCCGCTAAAGGTCGGCGTAGTTACGGAGTTAAGCAATGAAAGTTCGTGCTTCCGTTAAGGCAATCTGCCGTAACTGCAAAATCATCAAGCGTCACGGTGTGGTGCGTGTGATTTGCAGCGAGCCAAAGCATAAACAGCGCCAAGGCTAATTTTTTACGGTTAGTACTTGCAACAAATAGTTGTGCTGGCTAATATAGCCAGCCAACTTTTGTTGTGTATTGGTTGACCGCCACGTATCCGCTCACGGGCTTTGTGGTGGTCGTAATCTACTATATGTAGGAGTGAATAGTGGCCCGTATCGCTGGCATTAACATTCCTGACCATAAGCATGCAGTCATTGCTTTGACTGCGATTTATGGCGTCGGTCGTACCCGCTCCAAGGCCATTTGTGCCGCAGCCGGTATCGCTGAGAATGTGAAAATTAAAGACCTGGACGAAGCTCAGATCGAGAGTCTGCGTGAACAAGTAGGTAAATTCACCGTTGAAGGTGACCTGCGTCGTCAGATTTCCATGAACATCAAGCGATTGATGGATCTGGGTTGCTACCGTGGTTTGCGTCACCGTCGTAGCCTGCCTGTTCGTGGTCAACGTACCAAGACCAACGCTCGTACCCGTAAGGGTCCGCGCAAGGCTATCAAGAAGTAACGGGAAGGTAGAAAATGGCTAAAACTCCGACTCGTGCTCGCAAGCGCGTTAAAAAGCAAGTGAGCGACGGTATTGCGCACGTTCATGCATCTTTCAACAACACAATCGTGACCATTACTGACCGTCAGGGCAATGCTCTGTCTTGGGCTACTTCTGGTGGTTCCGGTTTCCGTGGTTCTCGTAAGTCCACCCCGTTCGCTGCTCAGGTAGCTGCCGAGCGCGCTGGTGAGATGGCCAAAGAATATGGCGTCAAGAACCTGGAAGTCATGGTCAAAGGTCCGGGTCCCGGTCGTGAGTCTTCCATCCGCGCCCTGAACGCGGCTGGTTTCCGCATCACTAACATTACTGATGTGACTCCGATCCCGCACAACGGTTGTCGTCCTCCCAAGAAGCGCCGCGTGTAACGCTGTAGCTACTTGGTCTAGGATTGTTGGAGAAAGAAGATGGCAAGATATATCGGTCCTAAGCTTAAGCTTAGCCGTCGTGAGGGCACAGACCTCTTCCTGAAGTCTGGTGTTCGTGCGATTGATTCTAAGTGCAAGATTGACACCGCTCCTGGTCAGCACGGCGCTCGCAAGCCCCGTCTGTCCGATTACGGTGTGCAACTGCGCGAGAAACAAAAAGTTCGTCGTATCTACGGCGTATTGGAAAAACAGTTCCGCAACTACTACCGCGACGCTGCCCGTCAAAAGGGTAACACCGGTGAAAACCTGTTGCAGCTGCTGGAAGGTCGTCTGGACAACGTCGTATACCGCATGGGCTTCGGTGCTACCCGCGCTGAATCTCGTCAGCTGGTGAGCCACAAGGCCATCATGGTAAACGGCCGCGTTGTGAACATTCCTTCTTTCCAGGTTTCCCCTGAGGACGTGATCTGCGTTCGTGAGAAGGCTAAGAAGCAAGCGCGTATCAAAGCTGCCCTTGAGGTTGCTGGTCAGCGCGAGAAGCCGACTTGGGTAGAGGTTGATGCCGCTAAAATGGAAGGTGCCTTCAAGCGCCTGCCAGAGCGTTCCGACCTGTCTGCCGACATTAACGAACAGCTGATCGTCGAGCTTTACTCCAAGTAAAGCTAGCTTCTAAAGAGAGGACACAATGCTGGGTTCTGTAACAGATTTTCTTAAACCGCGGCTAGTTGACATCGAGCAAGTTAGCCCGACTCATGCGAAAGTGACTCTTGAGCCACTCGAGCGTGGCTTTGGTCACACGCTGGGCAACGCCCTGCGTCGTATTTTGCTGTCTTCTATGCCCGGTTGTGCAGTTACTGAAGTCGAAATTGACGGGGTACTGCATGAGTACAGCAGCAAAGAAGGTGTACAGGAAGACATTCTTGAAATCCTGCTCAACCTGAAAGGTATCGCTGTGAAGCTGGAAGGCAAGGACGAGGTAACTCTGTCCCTGACCAAGTCTGGAACAGGCCCCGTTACCGCAGGTGATATCACTCACGGTGATGAAGTCGAGATCGTAAACCCGGAGCACGTAATCTGCCACCTGACTGGTGCCAATGCTGAAATCAGCATGCGCCTGAAAGTTCAGCGCGGTCGTGGTTATGTGCCTGCTTCTGCTCGTGTTCACAATGATGACGAAGAGCGTCCTATCGGTCGCCTGCTGCTGGACTCCGCGTTCAGCCCCATCGTTCGTATTGCCTACAATGTTGAGGCAGCACGTGTGGAACAGCGTACCGACTTGGACAAGCTGGTCATCGACATGGAGACCAATGGTACCCTGGATCCTGAGGAAGCTATCCGTCGTTCTGCCACTATTCTGGCTGAGCAACTGGAAGCCTTCGTGGATCTGCGCGATGTCAGCGTGCCCGAGAAGAAAGAAGAGAAACCCGAGTTTGATCCGATTCTGCTGCGTCCTGTCGATGATTTGGAGCTGACAGTTCGTTCTGCGAACTGTCTGAAGGCAGAAGCTATCCACTATATTGGTGATCTGGTACAGCGTACCGAAGTTGAGTTGCTTAAGACTCCTAACCTCGGTAAGAAGTCCCTGACTGAGATCAAGGACGTGTTGGCCTCCCGTGGTCTGTCTCTTGGCATGCGCCTTGAGAACTGGCCGCCCGCCAGCATCGCTGACGAGTAATCCAGATTACGGGTTTCACAGATTTAGTTAGAAGGATAAGGTCATGCGCCATCGTTTGAGTGGTCGTCAACTGAACCGGAACAGCAGCCATCGTCAGGCTATGTTCCGCAACATGGCCAGCTCCCTGGTTCGTCATGAGATCATCAAGACGACTCTGCCTAAGGCAAAAGAGCTGCGTCGTGTAGTTGAACCGCTGATCACCCTTGCCAAGACTGATAGCGTTGCTAATCGTCGTCTGGCATTTGCCCGCACTCGCGACAACGCGATCGTGGCTAAGCTGTTCAATGAACTGGGCCCGCGCTACCTGGAGCGCGCCGGCGGTTATACTCGCATTCTGAAATGCGGTTTCCGTGCTGGCGACAACGCCCCTATGGCTTATATTGAGCTGGTAGACCGCCCGGCCGCTGCTGAAGCAGCTGCTGAGTGATAAAGAAAAAGCCGGGCTTGTCCCGGCTTTTCTTTTAATCCATTCTGACACTGCCTCAACTGCCTCAACTGCCTCAACTGCCTCAACTGCCTCAACTGCCTCAACTGCCTCAACTGCCTCAACTGCCTCAACTGC